>DASYBJ010000340.1:0-45823 GCA_036500845.1 Acidobacteriaceae bacterium | reverse complement strand
CCGACCGGAGTGCAGCATTGCGACGAAACTAACGTTGATGAGTATTCAGTTTATCGAGGGTACGCTTCAATTCCTCAAGCCTCTGCCCGGCTTCGCCGAGCTTTCCTTCGGCAGTCAGGCGCTGGTACTCAGCAAGATCCTTAGCGGCTTCCGCGATGAGTCCAGTGAGATCCGTTGCGGGTTGAGGGGCGGGCTGTTGCCGTTGTTCCGCGGGGTTCAGGGATGAGGCGGCTCCGCCAAAAAGCGCCGTCAGTGCCGACTCGAAGGTTGGTCCGTAGGCAAGACGGTCTTGAAGTGCAAGCACGACGAGGCGCAGCTCCGGCATCGGGCTTCGCTCCGCCTGAAGGTAAATCGGCTCCGCATACAACAGTGCGCGGCCTGACGGGATCACTAGCAAGGCTCCCCGTCTTACGTGCGAGCCCTGTTGATTCCACAATGTCAACTGTCCTGAAAGCTGCGCGTTCTGATCGATCCGCGCCTCGATCTGCAGGGGTCCGTCAACGAGTTTGTTTTTGGGGAAATTGTAGACCACAGACGTTCCGTAATATGCGCCGTCGCTGCGCCCCGCAATCCAGGCGATTAGATTGTTCCGGTTGGCCGGTGTGAATGGCAGAATTTCCACGAACTCCACGCCGTTTTCATTTGGCAGTTTCATCAACACAAAATTAGGCTGCATCGTCTGTGTCGTCTGCTCACCCGCCTCGCCCATCCCGACTTCGGTCGCGACGTTCCACAGATCCTCACGGTTGTAGAACACTTCCGGATCCGTCATGTGATAGAGTCCGTACACTTCCGCCTGCAATTTGAGCAATAACTCGGGGTAGCGCATGTGTTTGCGGAGGCCAGCCGGCATCGCTGCAGCCTCCTTGAATAACCCTGGAAATATGCGGCGGTACGCCTGAAGGATCGGGTCTTCTGCGTCAAACACATAAAAAGTTGTCGTGCCATCGTAGGCATCGACGACCACCTTAACGCTATTGCGCATGTAGTTGATGAGGTCGTCGCCGAGATGGTAATGGCTCGAGTATGGATAGCTGTTTGACACAGTAAATGCATCGATGACCCACGACAGCCTGCCATCGTCGCCAAGCACGATGTATGGATCGGGATCGTAGGCGAGGAAGGGCGCTAAGGCGCTCACGCGATCACGGATATTACGGCGCATCAGCAGCCGGCTCTGCGGGTTCACGTCGTCACTGAACGGCAACTTTCCCAGATCGCCGCGGTCGAACGCCAGGACAATACGGCGCAGGATGCCACCGAGAACGATGCCGCCATTGCCCTCGTAAGACGTCAGGTTATTGTTCTGTCCCTGCGGGTAATTGAATTCCTTCTGCCGGGTTTTGACGTACACGTCCGTGTTGGTCAGCTCGCCAAAATAAATCTCCGGCCGGGTCACCGCGAGACCGCGCACTGAGCTCTGCACCGGCATGTTGCTCAATATCAGCGTTGGCAATCCCTCGGGTGTGAATCCGTTTACGGGATTCATCGTGAGGCCGTACCCATGGGTGTAGATCAGCTTCTCGTTGATCCAGTTCCGGCTACTCTCCGGGAGCTTGTCGACGTTCAGTTCGCGCGCGGCGAGCATTACTTCGCGCGTAGTGCCATTGATCTCATAACGATCGATATCAATATCAGGGAAGTCGTAGTACGTGCGAATTGCCTGAATCTGACGCAGTGTGTCCCGCAGTGCCTGCCAATCCCAGAGCCGGATGTTCTGAAGCGTGGGCTGATTGTTCGCCGGGTCCGCCGCCTCGACGGTAGTCTCAGCAGCAAACTCGTGCTGGACGAATCGGTCTAACCCATAAGCCTGCCGCGTTAGACGGATGTTGTGGGCAATATAAGGCTGCTCGCGAACCAGCTCATTCGGTTTAACAATAAAACTGCTGACATACCAGCCGATCACCTGAAGGGCAACATAACAGAACGTGGCGGGTAAGACCGCCGCGAAGAGCCAGAACCCTCGCTGCATTGATATCGCATTGGCGGTTGCGAGCAGCGAGCCGAGTACCAGCGCCGCGCAGACGATCAGCATGCCTGTTAGCGTGATGTGAGCATCCGTGTAGGTCACACCTCCAAAGATCGTATGGTCCTCAAGCAATCGCTCGAACCGAGCGAGATACGCACGAAACGCGAGCACCAGTAAAAGCAGTGCAAGCGTGACGGAGAGGCCACGCCAAGAAAATGTCGAGTAACTGCCGCGGCGCGCAGCCAGCGCACGGGTTCCGCCGGTGATGAGAAGAAAGAAAATCGCCAGTACACAGGCAATGACGCACAGCGTAAGGAGCCAGCCAACGATAAGCTGCCACGCCGGCAGGGTGAACAGAAAGAAGTTCAGCGGTTTTCCGAAGACGGGGTCAACGACGCTTCCGGTGGCGGCCGGTGCATACCGGAACAGCGCGAGCGTTGGCCACTCCGCCGCTATGCCTGCTCCGGTCGCTATGGCGATGACGAGCGAAAGGCCAAGCGCGATCACTCGCAGAACAGGCTCAACCGGCAGCCTGATTGGCTGTCCGCCGATGACAATCGTGTGACCGCTGGGCAGGGCGCCCAGATGCGATCGCTTCAAAGCTGAAAATGATCCATAGAGAATGAGAAATGTGGTCGCAGCAAAGGCCGTGAAGACAGTGCACTGTATTCCTAGGGTCTTCCAGAAAACGCTCGCGTAGCCGAGCGACGCGAACCAGAGCACATCCACGTAATAGGACAGTGCTGTGCGACCGCCGAAGACGACGCCGGCGAGAACAGCGAGGCTGAGGAGGAGCCGCCAGCGTCGTCGCGGTGGATGCGGCCAGTCAATGGACTCCGGTACTCCCCCACCCCGCTTTACGAGCATCTCGGTTACCAGAGTTCTAGAAAACGATATTGTACAGCGCGTCGAACAGAGGATCGGATTGCGGTTCGCAAGTGTGGGGTTCAGAGATGGGCGCCATCGTGTTCAGCCCAGATCGGGCGCCTCGGCTCGCGCGACTGTCCATCCGGATCGCGCTTTGGTTCCCAGTCCTCAAGCACGGCTTTTACCTGGTTATCCAAGCCAATCCTCATGAAGGCATGCGAAACCACTCAGAGATTCAGCTTTTTGAAAATTTTCCCCGGGACAAGGCGAATCAGCAGCATGATCCCTGCCCAGAACCAAGGGATGTAGACCACATCGTTGCGTCGCTCGACGGCGCGAATGATGCCGTCGGCGATCTGATCAGGAGAGGCGAAGAGCGCATTCTGCGGCAGGTGTGCAGTCATCGGTGTTGCGACGAAGCCCGGTTTGATAGTTAAGACCTGGACACCATCGCGATCGACGCGGTTACGCACGCCATCGAGGAAAACATTGAGTGCGCCTTTTGAGGCTCCGTACACATAGTTACTCTTGCGTCCGCGATCGCCGGCCACCGAGGAAATCACTGCAAGAGTGCCCGAGCGCTGAGCCTGAAAGTAATTCGCCAGCCAGGTGACGAGCGAGACCGTAGAGACAAAGTTTGTATGCAGAATGGCCGCGGCGGTTTCAAAGTCCTTCTCCGCCGCGGGTTGATCTCCGAGTACGCCGTGGGCGATCAAGGCCATGTCGATTCCGCCTAGCCGAGCGGCCGCCGTGCGGAGCAATTCGGGATGAGCCGTGGTGTCGTCGAGGTCGAGAACCCAGGTCTCGACGACGGGAGCTCCGCGTGTGAGCAGGTCCTGGGCAACGACACTCAGTTTGCGCGGATTACGGGCTACCAGCATCCAATGTACGTTTCTCGGCGCAAGCCTGCGCATGGTAGCCATCGCAATGCTCGAAGTCGCACCCAGCACAAGCACTCGGGAAGGAAATTTAGTTGTCCCTTTAGCCAAGAGCCGTTACCCGCCGCCAGAAGCTGGATTCGAATGCAGGGTCGATGTAGGCGGAAAACTCTCTCCATTGCGGGTAGAAGTGCTGGAAGTGCGCCGCGCCCATACGAGCATCCTTGGCCGGATACATCCTGCCTCCAAACTCTGCCGTGATGTCGGCGAGTCTGTCCAAAAGGTCAAAACTCACATCCGGCCGTATCGGGAAGTCGAGGGCAAGCGTTATGCCGGGTTCGGGAAAGGACATCATGCCTGGCGAGGGAACGTCCCCAAAAACCTTGATCACGGCAAGGAATGAGGCCAACCCGGAGGCGGTAATGGCTTGGAGCACTCGCACAATTCCAGTCTGGTCGCTCGCCCAGGGAAGAACGCATTGGAACTGCAGAAATCCCTCTTTGCCGTACAAGCGGTTCCAGTGCAGGATGCTGTCCAAGGGATAGAAGAAGGGCTCATAGTCCACCAGGCCGGTCTTCTCTTTTCCAAATTGCTTACGGTAGTAGAGGGTGTTGAAAGCTCCCACCGAGCTCCGATTGAGCACGAATGCGGGCATTTCGAATGGCATGCTGAGTTTAGGCTTGGGCGAGGGATTCAGTTCTTCAGGTATCTCTGAATGATCGCCCTGCATGAAGATCCCGCGGGCAAAGTTTTCGTCCTTAGCGACGCAATCGATCCAGGCAACGGTGTATTCGATGTTCTTGCTCGCCTGCGAGAGCGCTACGAATTCTTCGATACCCACGAATTTGATGCCCTTGTACTTGATTCGCCGTGATCGTATGGGACGCAACTGCACTTCAGCCCAACTGATCAGCCCCGTAAGTCCCATGCCGCCGATGGTTGCGCAATACCAATCAACGTTTTCCGTGGCGCTGCACAAAACGCGTTGGCCGCTGGAACGGACGAGCTCAAATCGGGGCACATGGCAACCGAATGTACCGGCAATGTGATGGTTCTTGCCATGGATATCATTGGCGATTGCGCCCCCTACGGTCACATACTTGGTTCCGGGGGTAACGGGAAGAAACCATCCACGCGGCACGCCAAAGTCGAGTATCTCGGCTAGCGTAACCCCAGCTTCGCAGCGCAGTAGCCCAGTGGTCTCCTCGAATGCCAGGAAGCGGTCCATAGGCACAGTCTGCAGCAGAGTTCCGTTCTCTAAGAGACAGACATCGCCGTAGCTTCGCCCCATTCCTACGGGCAACATCTTCGAGCCCTCAGGAAGCGGCGGGGGGAACTCCTCTGCCCAGAAGAGTGAAACAAGGTCGGCGGCAACGCGGGGGTATCGGCCCCAGGATTCAAATTTCGATTCGAGCTTGGAGTCCCGCTTAGGCTCAGGCCGCGTGAAGGTGGATATAGCCTGGGTTTGAACTTCGTGTTTGGGCATGGAGTGGCTGGTCTTTCTTCCTCTACAAGTATTTCAATTCTGGTTCTAGACGATGAAGTCATCTTAAGCAATTTCAAAGTGCCGCGAAGGCGATGAACAGAACCCCGAGACCCATTAGCAAGCTCATCCGGTCTGTGAGAGCGAAGACCACCGGATCTTCATTCAGTATCCCGCGACCGGCTAGCAGCCAGATACGGCTAAGCCAGAGAATCATCAATGGAGTGATCAGCCACATCCGCGCAGGGTGGTGATAGAGCGCGGTCACATCTTTGCCGCTGATGTACATTGCAAACACCACGATTGAGGCGTATGCGCTCGCGGTTCCGAAACTTCGCAATTGTTCGATATCGACGAGCAGATAACCCCTGCCGTTCGCGGGAGTGAGGCCCCTCGTGTTCAGGTTCTGCAATTCACTAAATCGCTTCACCATCGCCAGACTGAGGAAGAGGAAAATGGCAAAGGCAGCCAGCCAAGGAGAGATCGGCGTGGAAGTAGCCGCGGCTCCAGCCAGCATACGAATCGTGTACAAACTGGATAAAACCACGACATCCAACAGAACAATGCGCTTCAAAGCGAACGAGTAGGCGACGGTCGTGATCAGGTAGAGCCCTAGATAGGTTAGGAACGCTCTGGGAAGAAAATATGCAATTGAAAACGAGAGCGCGAGGAAGACAACCATGATTGCGAGACCGGCCTGAATGGACAGATTCCCTGAGGCAAAGGCGCGGAGGCGTTTCTTGTGGTGGGCCCGATCCGCTTCGATATCAAGCAGGTCATTGAGAATGTATGTTGCCGAGGCAGTGAGACAAAAGCATGCAAAGGCAGCGACCGATGCGGCGATCAGGTTGCGTTTGAGGGCATGGGCCAATAACAGCGGTAGAAACACAAGAACGTTCTTCGCCCATTGATGTACGCGGATCGCCCTGGCAACGGCGGCAACCCAATTGGGTCGGTCGTCGAATCTCCGGCTGACTTGAATCTTTTGGACTTTCAGGCCAAAGCTCAACCCCAGATCGGGATTTGCGACCATCGCCCTTTGAGCGCTTTTGAGGAGAGGCAAATCGGGGATAGCGTTTCCGATATAGTCGAAGCCGGTTGAGGCGAACCGATGTTCCAACTGCTGAAGCTTGTCATGGCCGGTCAGGTTCGTCTTACCGTCGCTGGCAAGGACATCTTCAAAGATGGGGAGATGAGCCGCAATCCGGTGAGCAAGGGCGCTGTCGGCGCCCGTCGCGAGGTAGAGTTTTCGTCCTGCGGCGTATTCCTCTTCAAGGTAGGTGAGGAGTGTCTGGTTATAAGGGAGATGATTGACATCCAGACTCACCCTTGAGGTTACCTGCGATTTAAGGTGTGCTTTGCCGTTGAGGAGCCAGCCAGGCACATGCAGCAAAGCCGAGAGATCGTGGCGGGCCAAAACAGCCAGCGAATCAACAAGGGTGTCGGATTTTACCAACGTACCGTCGAGGTCTACGCAGAGCGGCCGCTCGGCGTCACTTGCGATGGAGACCGGGGTCTCCAGTGCGTTTAGGCTCGCCATCCTATTTCCAATTCTCCCAGGAAAGTCGTTACTTTGGGAATGCAAATGCCTGCCCCCCCTGTAGATGTACTCGAACGGCGCCTGGTTTCGATCCGAGGCTTGATTTCATGACTTTCGTTCTGTTGTCAACGTCATACAGTTAGCTAGGCAATCCACGGCAAACACATTCCCAAAGCTGAAATGTGTTTCAACCAGCGGAATTGCAAGAGCTTAGGGAGAATAATGATCAAGCAAATGAGTAGTGGTTGGATGGGATTTGCGCTTGCCTTTGGTCTTGGTTGTGGCACCGTGGCAGCCGCGGCGTCGTTCGGTCAGGAACTCGGCGTAGCGCGGGCCGTAGTGACCGCGAATACTCGATCGAATGAAGCCGCATCGGTGATTCCGCGGGAAGCGGTCACCGTTCTAGCGAACCGCAAGCGCCAGGAGATTTCTGATTGGACCCCGCTCCGCGGTTCCCGTGCCGCCCTGCAACTTGTTGTTTTAATTGATGACTCGGCGCGCTCGAGCCTTGGATCACAGCTGAACGACGTCCGGAATTTCATTGATGCGATGCCGCCAAGCACCCAAATCGCAGTGGCATATATGCGCAACGGATCCTCTTACATGGCGCAAAACTTCACGCCGGACCATGCTGCAGCGGCTCAAGCGCTTCGACTTCCCCTTGCCGAGCCTGGAGCAAACGCCAGCCCCTACTTCTGTCTTCAGGATCTGGTCAAGCGTTGGCCGGAGGGCGGCGATGTACGGCGTGAAGTCGTTATGGTCACTGACGGCGTCGACCGCTATTCCGGCCGTGGATTCAATCCCGAAAATCCATACGTCCAATCGGCGATTCGTGATGCTCAAAGGGCAGGAGTCATCATCTATTCAATTTACTTCCGGGACGCGGGTCGATTCGACCGCGGTGGCTTTGCGACGGATAGCGGACAAAATTATCTGGTGCAAGTTTCGCAATCGACGGGAGGCGAGGCCTATTATCAAGGCTTCGGCAATCCAGTTTCGTTTCAGCCGTTCCTCAGCGACATCCAGCACAAACTTGAGAACCAATATGAGTTAAGCTTTCGAGCGGCGCCGAAGAAGGACCTGGTTCCGCTTCAAGTCAAAACGACACAACCGAATACCAAGCTGCAGGCACCCACGCTAGTGCCGGTAAAGACCTTGCCAGTTCAGTAGGGCACAGCTAGGGCTGCAGAATGATCACCGTGGTGAGGAGCAGTCATGCAAACGATACGGAAGAATGTGTTGGTTCTGATGCTTGCCTGGGCTGCTCCATTGCTCTGGACTGCTCCATTGCTTTCGATACTAAGTCTGTCGACGGGCGCGCAGGATACTCAGTCCTCCGCAGCAAAGCCGGTTAGCTTTTTGGGGACTGTTCAGTCGATCAGCGGCAAGTCGATCACGGTCAAGAGCGATGCCGGCCTGGTGATGGAAGTCACAATTCAGGATGATGCGCGGCTGCTTCGGATCGAGCCCGGACAGAAAAGCTTGCAGGAAGCGGCGCCCTTCTCTCTTTCCGATCTTCAGGTAGGAGATCGCGTTCTGGCGCGAGGCGCTGGCGGCGCGGATGGAAAGCAGCTCACCGCCACGATGCTGGTAGCTATCAAGAAGGCCGATATTGCTCAAAAGCAGGAAAAGGACCGCGAAGACTGGCAAAAGCGGGGCGAGGGCGGTCTGGTGAAGTCGGTCGACCCTGTGGCCGGCACAGTCACTATCTCCACCGCGGGCGGGCGGCGAACCGTGACCATTCAGACTTCGAAGAGTACGATCATTCGCCGCTATGCTCCAGGTTCTGTGAAGTTTGACGACGCGAAGCCCAGCGCTCTTGCGGAGATTCAACCAGGCGACCAAGCGAGGGCTCGGGGCGACCGGAGCGCGGATGGTCAGAGCCTGACCGCAGAAGAGATTGTCAGCGGCTCCTTCCGCAATATCGCCGGTACCGTGATATCGGCAGATCCGGCCGCGTTGACATTGACCATCACTGATCTTGCCACGAAGCACCCCGTTATCGTTCAACTCACTCCTGACACTCAAATCAAAAAGTTAGACCCCGTGGTTGCCCAGCGCATTGCGCTTCGCTTGAAGGGCGGTGCGCCGAACGGACCGGCGGCGTCTGGAACGTCTGCTGGAGCCGGTGGGCCCGCGGGGCCTGCACCGCAGGGGGCGCGGCCCAGCGCCGAGGGCGGCCCGGGCAGTCGATCCGGTGGGGAGGGCGGCGGTGATCCGCAACAGTTTCTGGCACGCGCTCCAGACGCTACGTTGAAGGATTTTCCTAAAGGTAGCGCAGTAATTTTAGTTGCGACTGAAGGTGCAGCCAACGGTTCACATGGAACCATCACCGCAATCACCCTTATTGGCGGCGTCGAGCCGATGCTCCAGGCCTCCGCGAGCGGCAGCCAAGCCTTTCTATCCTCTGCTTGGAACTTGGGCGGCGGTGGTGGAGAACAGGCGCAGCAGTAGTACTTTGTCGTTTCCTCGAACTACAGTGTTCCAAACAAGTGCGGCTCGGAGTGTAGGGGAAGCGAGATCGATTTGTGAGTCGCGTTGACTAGCTTCGCTGCTTCGTTATCTGTGATATCTCACCGAGGCATGTGTTTTCCTTTTACGCGAGCAAACTGATCCGGGCTCTACGCGATGAAGAATGGGATGACGGCCCGTCGATGGTCTCTAGCATCCGCCAGAACAAAGGACGTGAACGAAAGAGCGATGTCTGATAGATTCAGTCCATTGAGTACCATTCTCACTGCGAACCAAAAGCACGGATGAAGCCTGCAGATGCTTGAAAGAGCAGCGTGAGGAACATCGGTTTGAAGCGTCGCCAGCGTTGGTTTCGACGTCTTCGATGAACCTCAACTGAGAATGGCTGAGCGCTTTGCGACACGAACCCTGTTGTTCCTGTCAACCCTTGGGGGGGCCTAGGGCATCTCCTGCACAGGACAGGTTGGGGTGCGCGCAATGTTGATTCGCTTAGGGTATGACATCCAGTTCGAGATTCCGGTCCCAGTTACAATTGTAGGTATGCTTCACGTCCATACGTCGCGTGAGGCAGATTTACGTGAGCCGGACGAGTTGCAGGTGACGCCCGAGACGCCGGTCGTCAGCTACATCGATACTTTTGGCAATCGCTGCTCTCGTATCGTCGCGCCGGCGGGGCTCGTCACGTTGCATGGATCGACGTTGATTGAGGATTCAGGCTCTCCCGATCCAATAGAACCAAACGCCCGCCAACAACCCGTAGAAGACTTACCTAACGAGACTCTGATTTATCTCCTAAATAGTAGATATTGCGAAGTTGATCGGCTCTCGAGCGCTGCGGCGGAGTTGTTTGGGAATGTCGCACCGGGCTGGGCACGTGTGCAAGCCATTTGTGACTGGGTAAATGCAAAGGTCACCTTCGGTTACCAGTACGCCCGCCCTACGAAGACCGCGGTCGACGTATTTACCGAGAGAGTTGGTGTTTGCCGGGATTTCCAACATTTGGCTGTGACATTCTGCCGGGCTCTGAACATACCGGCGCGGTACGCCACCGGATATCTCGGTGACATCGGGGTTCCACCGGCGGGTCCGATGGATTTCAGTGCGTGGTTTGAAGCGTATCTGGACGGCCGCTGGCGGACTTTCGACGCGCGCCATAATCAACCCCGCATTGGCAGAGTCTTGATGGCGGTGGGTCGTGACGCCTCCGATGTGGCCATTACGACGTCCTTTGGAAGTGCCACTCTGAGGTACTTTGCCGTGGTCTGTGATGAAGTGCCTGCTCCAATCGGCCAAGGGGCCGAGGATGTCGGGGAGTCAGAGAGAGTGGAAGGAACGCGATGAGCACTGCTCAACCCCAATACTCCGATCATCCCGTTCTAAAAGAGTATGTTCTCGATAAAGCGTTCGACGAGATGTTTACGCCTGAAGGAGAAATCCGGCCACACTACCGTTCATTGCTCGAAACATTCGTGAGCCTGCCCACTGAGGAGCTTCAGCGCCGCAAGCAATCCGCTGACCTCTCCTTCCTCACCCAGGGCATCACATTTACGCTCTATGGCGGCGGAGAAGGAACAGAGCGCATCTTTCCCTACGATCTTTTGCCGCGCCTGATCACCAATGCGGAGTGGCGGCACATCGAGAAGGGCCTGACGCAGCGCATCACTGCTCTGAACGTATTCCTCCACGACGTCTATAACGACGGCAAGATACTCTCCGATCTCCGCGTGCCCCGGGAAATCGTATACAGTTGCCGGCATTTTCGCCGCGAGATGCGTGGCCTGCAGGTGCCTAGAAATGTATATGTCGCCGTCGCGGGGACCGACCTGCTGCGCCTGAACAACGGAGAGTTCGTGGTCCTCGAAGATAATCTGCGGGTACCCAGCGGCGTTTCTTATATGCTGACCAGCCGCCGGGTGATGAAGCGGAGCTTTCCGCAGTTTTTTCGTGACTATGGTGTGCGGCCGATCGAGCACTATACGCAACTGCTTTTAAGCACTTTGCGCTCACTTGCTCCAGAAGGGCGGCAAGAGCCCTCAATCGTTCTTCTAACTCCCGGCGTTTACAACTCGGCCTACTTCGAACATACCTATCTGGCCCGCCAGATGGGTATCGAGCTTGTCGAAGGGCGAGACCTGGTAGTTCACGACAATATCGTCTACATGCGGACGACAGCGGGCCTGAAGCGCGTGGACGTGATTTACCGGCGGGTAGACGACGATTTCATCGATCCTTTGGCATTCCGTTCCGAATCCATCTTGGGAGCGGCTGGGCTGTTCAATGCGTACCGTGCCGGCAACGTGACGCTTGCCAATGCTTTCGGAACCGGACTGGCCGACGACAAGGCGCTCTACGCTTATGTGCCGGCGATCATCCGCTACTACCTCAACGAGGAACCAATCCTCAACAACGTCGAAACCTATTTGATGACGAACCCGGCCGAGCGCCAGCACACCCTCGAAAACCTGAACAAGCTGGTCGTGAAGGCGGTGGGAGAATCGGGTGGTTACGGTATGCTGATCGGTCCGCAAAGCACAGCCGAGCAGCGCGAGGAATTCAAACGCCTTATCGACGCTAATCCTCGCAACTACATTGCTCAACCTACGCTGGATTTCTCCCGGGCCCCATGCCTGGTGGATGACGGGATCGAGCCGCGGCATGTTGATCTGCGTCCATTCATTCTCTTTGGCGACAAGGTGAACATCGTTCCCGGGGGGCTCACGCGCGTCGCACTCCGTCGCGGATCGCTCGTGGTGAACTCGTCGCAGGGGGGCGGCAGCAAAGATACCTGGGTACTGAACGACTGAGGACTGAATGCTCTCTCGTGTTGCAGACAGCTTGTATTGGATGAGCCGGTATCTCGAGCGCGCTGAACACACAGTGCGGCTGCTCGACGTCAATATGGGGCTGATGCTCGATCGTTCCTCGACCAGTGCCGAGGGGCGATGGAAGCGCGTCCTTGCCGCGTTGGGAAATCCGGAGGGTGTGGATTGGCAGGATGATTACTACGAGATCGTCTATGCGCTGACCTTCGATTCGACAGTTCCCGCATCGATAACATCCTGCCTGATGGGGGCCCGGGAGAATGCGCGCCAGGTTCGCGATGAAATCACCTCGGAACAGTGGCAGCGGCTTAACCGTATGTATCACAAGGTGACGCAGCGTAACTCGCAGGATGGCCCGAATATCAGCCTGTCGGATTTTTTACCCGCGGTGACGGACGGTGTGCATCTCTTTCAAGGTGTAACCGACACCACCATGAGCCATGGTGAGGGTTGGCAATTTATTCAGCTTGGCCGCTATCTCGAACGGGCTTCGGCCACGGCAAACCTTCTGGATCTCTATCGGACCGAGATCTTTGCCGAGCCCGAACTGGCCGTCGATGGGAACTTATACCATGAGTGGATCGGGCTGCTGCGTTGCTGCACGGCTTTCGAAGCCTATTGCAAGGTCTACACGGCCGACCTTTCGGCAGACCGTATCCTCGAATTTCTCCTCCTCAACCGTGACTTCCCACACTCTTTGCGGTACTCCATCGACTGCGTGCGGCAGGCGCTGATCGCGATTCAGCAATTGAGCGCACGCCATCCGGTCGACGAATTAACCCGAGTCTCGGGCCGGCTCCAAGCGTCGTTGAACTTTGTGCAGATCGAAGAGATTCTATCGGAAGGCCAGACGTCGTATCTGCACGGCATCTTGCAGCAGTGCCGGAAGACTCACGATCTGATCTATCGGTACTATATTCATTACTCGGTCGAAGCTGCGCTTGCCATGTAGTTCAGAGGACAGGAATGGACATTTATCTGATCCGGCATCTGACCAAGTTTCGCTACGCGACTCCTGTGAGCGAGAGCCTGATGGAAGCTCGCATGCACCCGCGCAGCGACAACAACCAGCGCTGCCTCTCGTTCTCTCTCTCGGTGAGCCCGAGATGCCGGGTTTTCTCTTATCGGGATCACCTGGGCAACAATGTACATCACTTCGACATTCCCGGTGAGCATGGACAGCTGGTGATCGTTGCTGAGGCATTGGTGGAACAGCAGCTCTTAGCGGATGTGCCTCACTTCCTTGCGCCGGATGCGTGGCAGGATCTCGACGCGATCGTTGCGGATGGTGACTTCTCAGAGGTGCTGCTGCCCAGCGAATTTGCCAAGCCTACGCCTGCACTCTTGGGGCTCGCGAGGGAGTTGAACGTTTGCCGCCGCGACGACCCTCTGATGCTCTTGCGTCAACTGAACGCCGACCTCTACAGTTGGTTTAGCTACGTGCCCCGCAGCACGCACGTGAATTCACCGATTGACGAGGCAATCGAGTCTCGCCAGGGCGTTTGCCAGGACTTCGCCCACACCATGATCGCTCTGGTCCGGCTGGTCGGCATCCCCTGCCGTTATGTAAGCGGATATCTTTATCACGGGGAACAGGATCACGATCGCTCGGCCGCCGACGCCACTCATGCTTGGGCGGAGGCGTTTCTCCCGCGGCTGGGATGGGTGGGCTTCGACCCTACGAACAGTTTGCTGGCCCATGGACGGTATGTCCGGACTGCGATCGGCCGCGACTATGCTGACGTTCCCCCAACCCGCGGCATCTACCGGGGGCGCACGGCGAGTGAACTATATGTCGCGGTAAGAGTATCAAAATACACGGAGATGCCGCCTTTGGACCGTGATATGCCGGTGCCGGAGGATTGGTCAATGCTGGTAGAACGTGCGCAGGAGCCTCCCCCTCCGGCGACTCCGCTTTTACAACTTCAGCAGATGCAGCAACAGCAAAGCCGGGCGACGGCCAAACCGAGAAATTGATCTGGATCTCGCCTTCGTGATATTGAACGTGAGTGCCTTAATCTCGGAGCTTCTTTTCAGAGCATCCCGGGAGTAATATCAAAGACCCAGGTCCGCTTTCTTGCATCAACGCATTACCTTTGTAACCGAAAATTGCACGCTGCGCGGTAAGACACAATCATCGAAGCGCCGCATAAACGTGCACATGTAACCGTCTCTGATCACCAAACGGTGGCGGAATATGGCAAGAAAATCCGATGCTCGAGCAAAGGTGATTCGATGAGCCAGGAAAGCGGCTACTTTTGCAGAGCATTCGTCGGGTCTGATGTCCAGGCGAATGTCACTACTCGTACGCTCCGTGAAGCCGAAGCGGAAATTACCCGCATGATTCGTGCCGGCGCAGCAAGCGCACATGCCATTCCACACGGAAAGCCCGATCATGAGCCGGTGCTTGTCGCGCAGGCTTCCAATCCGACGAAGGCCGGGGAACTATGCCGTTATTTGCGACACAGCTCAGGTCCTGAGTTTGACCGGTGGCAGGTAGCCTATCAATCGAAGACGAAGCTGCTGGACGACCGCTGGTCCGTCGTCGCGCTCTCCTCTACCGGAATCCAGGAATACGGCGCATTTGGGAAGGCTGTCCTGGCAATTTGGGGTAAGGCAGCTGCTCCGGTGGTTGCCAGTCCTGAATTCTCGGCGCAAAGAGCGCAGGGTTAATCAAGCGACATATGGCTAGGATCTGCTCCCTCGGATAACCCATTGGCTTACTCGTCAATTAACGTTAAGCAAATATCGATTTATATTGAATTATCTAATGATCAATATTATTCTTCGCGTATGAGAGACTCGGCGATTACCAGGGAGCCGATTATTCGCGAGTTGATCGGAATCGGTAGTTCAGTCCGGGTGACGATTGCTGGCCGGGAGAAAGGGTTTGCCTTGGTCTTTCACGTGGGCAATGCCGATAAGACTTTGGTGACCTCTCGAGGAATCGTCCGGCTCTTCGCCTCGCTGGATACTGCCGCGGCCTTTGTCCGAGATCTTGGCCTACCTCGATTTCAGGTGGATATGACAAGCCACCAACCAGGGCGCCTTCGGAGCGCACGCCCGGACCGGTCAGCGGCTCTTAGACAGACACGTACGCGAATGCATCAATCACCTTTGGAGTTCGGCGATGCCGAATCAGCTCGCATCTGACGCAATTGAAGAGTTCGTGACCTCCCTGGCCGGTCGCAAGTTTGGCACGATCTTGGCCGATCCACCGTGGCAATTTCAAAATCGAACTGGCAAAGTCGCTCCGGAACATAAGCGCCTCTCTCGCTATGGGACCATGACGCTCGCGGAGATCGAGACGCTTCCCGTTGGTAAAGCTGCTGCGGACATTGCGCATCTCTATCTCTGGGTCCCCAATGCCCTACTCCCAGAGGGGCTGGCAGTGATGCGTGCATGGGGCTTCCAGTACAAGAGCAACATTGTCTGGCACAAAATAAGGAAGGACGGCGGCTCAGATGGCCGCGGAGTTGGCTTTTATTTCAGGAACGTGACGGAGATCTTGTTGTTTGGGGTTCGGGGCAAGAATGCCAGGACGCTCAAAGCTGGACGTACGCAAGTAAACTATTTGAAAAGCCGCAAGCGGGAACACTCCCGAAAGCCAGATGAACAATACGCAATCATCGAGGCTTGCAGTCGAGGACCATTCCTGGAAGTCTTCGCCCGCGGCCAAAGGAGTGGATGGACAACTTGGGGCAATCAGGCGGACGATTCCTATACGCCCACCTGGAATACTTACTCCAACCATTCACGGAGTGAACCAAATCTTTTTGCCGGAGCGGACTAAGACAGACCTTCCGTGCCTTCTGCGGCCAGTTTTTCCATCGAGACATCGAGTTCTTCGGCCGGCGTGCTGGTCTTGAACGCAACGATCGACGCAGGAAGTCCGATCAACAACAGCGGGCATGGGTGGCCGACGCCCCTGGTGACACGGTCCATGAGCTTTCGCCAGCGTGTCGTAGCTTCGCCATATTTGTCCGATCATTACCTCTGGATTGCTCTTTCAGCTCAGCGTAATGCTCAACTTGGTCACCGAAGCGGGCGGAAAAGTGAACTGAAGCGACGAGCCGTTGATGCTGACTGGCTCAGGCTTTGGCTCGGTCACGGCTTGGTTCTCAAAGGTATTGTGAGCGTGCAGATCGGCGTTGGTCAGCACCTCTGCGGTCGCGCTTGCGGGTGCGGCGCCGTGCAATAGGATCTCGGTTTGCCGAGGGCCGCCTGCGCTGGGGTTCACAACCGTCAACGTCAACTTATTTCCTTTGCGGGAAGCTGATCCGTTGAGCCCCCAAAAATCAGTAGTCTTGCCGTCGCGCTGGTAATGGAGTTCGGGCGCGGAGATCTCGATGCGAACCGCCTCGGCGTCTTGGTGTGCAGCATACATTTTGAAGACGTAGAAGTTGGGGCTTACGACGAAGTGGTCCTCGTGGGTGAAGAAGAGCGCGTTCAAGCAGTTCACCAGTTGCGCATTGGCCGCAATCCCGATCTTCTCTGCATTCCGATTGAAGATGTCCAGAGTTAACGCTGTCATCAGTGCATCGCGCAGAGTAGCCTGCTGGCCCAATAGGTGCGTGTTGTCGAGCGCAGTCCCAGGGCGGTACCAGGGGCCGTACTCGTCGACCACGAGTTTAATGCGGTGTTGTTCATCATAAGAACCCATTACCGCCCACTGATCGTGGATGAGCTGCTCCATATAGTTTGCCTGGCGAAAGAGCTCATACCAGTCAACGGTGTCGAAGTTTAGAGCGTCGCCCTTACCTGCTACCCAGTCCTGGGTACGCCCGCGGCTCAAATTCCAAGTGTAGTAGTGCGCGCTCCAGCCGAAAAAATTGCGGCCGGCGTCCGGACGTTCCTTGAAGATGTGCTCGAAAAAGCGGGCGGTCCAGTCGAGGTCGTTGTTATTGGGTCCGGAACCTACGAACGCGAGATCAATTCCATAGCTGGGCACCCACGTGGTGAGCCTGCGAAACTCGGTTGCGTATGCTTCAGGCGTGAAATTTCCGCCGCATCCCCAGCTCTCATTGCCTACACCCCAGAAACGCACGTTGTACGGTTCCGCCGAACCGGCAGCTGCCCGCTCCCGGGCTAGCGTCGTGCTCCCCGCGGGCGAGTTGCAAAACTCCACCCAGTGGTCGAATTGGAGCGGTGGCAGGCTGCGAAGGTTCGCAGCGACATAAGGTGCCGCTCCACTCAACTTACAAAAGCGCATGAACTCTGCCGTGCCGAATGCGTTGCTTTCATAGAGCTGTACGGCATTGCCGGTGACCCGCTTGGCCTCCGGATCGTCTACCCAGAAGTTCGTGCGCGTCGGGCGCTTGTTGCGCTCGCCGATTCCATCTCTCCAGTCATAGCTATCAGCGAAACAGCCTCCCGGCCAGCGGATCACCGGCGCTTGAACCTCGCGCAGGCGATCCACCATCTGCTTCCGTATCCCTCCGATATTTGGAATCTTCGAATCTTCCCCAACCCAGATGCCGTCGTAGATCACGCCCCCCAGATGCTCGGTAAAGTGACCGTAAATGTTAGGAGAGATGGTTCCAATGGGTTCGTCGAGTAGGATCTCGATGCGCGAGTCAGTTGGAGCCGCGAGACTGGCGCGCAGGGAAAGGAGCCACGCGCCCGTAGAGAAGGCGGACGCCTTAAGAAACTGACGTCGTTGCAATGGAAGCTCTCCTTCGAAACGCCCTGTGCCGCTGCCAACTTTCGCCAGCCTGTCTTGAGGGGATCAGTCGCGCGATCTTTTGACTCCAGATGCGGGCGAACGGACCCGCGAGGGTGATGCGGACGAAGACTCTCGAGGCTTCAGATTTTCCATGGTGCCGCGCGGGAATCCAGTGGACTGCCTGACCGTGAGCTTGGTGCCAATCGCCCTGGCGCGCTCCTGAGACGTCGGTTCCCGATTCTCAACATCCGCCCGGAGGGCCTCAAAAGCAGCGCGTGCAATGGCGGTACGAGACATGTGAACCGTAGTAAGCGGGGGATAGACGAACTCCGCGAGGTGAATGTCGTCAAATCCGATGACCGATACATCGGCGGGAACTCGAATGCCTGCATTGGCAAACGTACGCAGCACCCCGATGGCGGTCATATCGTTCGAGCACATGACGGCAGTGGGCAACTGTTTGAGCTTCATAAGCAGCTCTGCGGCACGCATCCCGCCCTCGAGCGTGTGATCTCCTTCCAGTAACAGCTCGGGCTGCGGAACAATGCCGACCTCCTCAAGCGAGGAGAGGAAAGCCTCTTTCCTGCGCTGACAGGATGACTGCACCAAGGGTCCGCTCACAAAAGCTATGTCGCGGTGTGTGAGAGCAGCCAGATGCTGTACACCCTCGCGAATGCCCTCCAAGTAGTTCACCGCCAAAGTGCTGACGTGGGGGTTGGCCGGGCCCACGTCGATAAAAACCAATGGAACATTGCGCGAAGCCAGCTCATCGAGCAGAGGAGCTTCGATGCCGAAGGTCATCACCGCTACGCCCTCGACGTTGCGTTCGAGGAGCCGCCGGACACAGGTTTGCATTCTTGCGACATCGTGATTCGTCGAGCTGATCATGATGTCATATCCGTTCTCGACGGCAACAGTTTCGAATCCTTGGATCAACTCGGGAAAAAATGGATTTGTTATCTCAGAAATCAGCAAACCGAAGATCCGGCTCCTCCCGGAGACAAGCGCTCGGGCCTGCGTGTTTGGGTAGTAATTCAGACCCTCGATCGCTTTCCAGACACGCTTGGCGAGTTCTTTGTCAACAGTCGGTATGCGGTTGATGGTGCGCGAAACGGTCGCGATCGAGACATTCGCATGGCGGGCCACGTCACGGATGTCCAGGCGCTTCTTCTTCGGCTGCGTTGGTCGTGGACGTGTGGTCATCGGGAACCCGGCGAGCTTGGAGATGGATTGTTGGAGCGTTCTTGACACACAAGCCTAATTCTCATAAGGTCAGAGCGCAAGTAAACGTTTGCGCAACCTGCATTCTTTATGCACTCGTTATGTAGGATAGTGCAGCACGTCGCCTTGCCGGACCAACCATGCCCCAACACAAGGATCGCCACGCGGACCCCGTGGCCCTCGCGAAACTCAAAGAAGAAGTCCTGGAGGCAAACCTTGAACTGGTTCGCCGAGGGCTAGTGCTCTATACCTTCGGCAACGCCAGCGGGATTGCCCGAGAGCAGGGACTGGTGGTCATCAAGCCGAGCGGGGTGGCTTACGAGTCGCTGCGGCCGCAAGACATGGTCGTGACCGATCTTGAAGGGACACTGATCGACAGCTCACTTCGGCCCTCGTCCGATCTGGCGACTCATCTCCTCCTTTATAAGGAATTCCCGACCATTGGCGCGGTAGTCCACACCCATTCAGAATATGCAACCGCCTGGGCGCAAGCCGGTCGGGAAATTCCCGCCTACGGCACGACGCACGCAGATTATTTCTACGGCCCTGTCCCCGTGACCGAGGAACTGAGACCGGAAGAGATCGAGGGTGATTACGTCCTTAATACAGGGATTGCGATCGCGCGCCGCTTCGAGGAACTGGACCCCGAAGCAATGCCGGCCGTCCTGGTTGCCGGACACGCACCATTTTGCTGGGGAAGGAATCCGCACGAAGCGGCCCACAATGCGGTTGTCCTCGAAGCAGTGGCGCGCATGGCGTACTTTACAGCGACCCTACGGCACGACTGCGCCGGGGTTTCCCAGGCATTGCTTGACCGGCACTACTTCCGAAAGCACGGAGCAAAGGCTACATACGGGCAGTCGCAATGACATTTACCATTGGCCCGTGGGGAAGGGCGTGAGAAATCGATGAGTCTAGGGGAGAGTGGGTGGACGGCGTTGCATCCGGTTGGCGTGTCTTTTGCTCATCCATATATGAGCGCGATTGCCGCTAGCTCAACACAGCTGGCACGGTTGAGTGGAATTGATGTGCTGGTGATCGCAATCTACTTCGCGATCGTGGTCTTCATCGGTTTCTATCTGAAGGGTTCTTCAAACACCAGCGAAGAATTCTTCCTGGCTGGACGCGAAATGACGGCCTGGATCGCCGGTTTGAGTTTTGTCTCCGCCAATCTCGGGTCTCTTGAACTGATGGGCTGGGCAGGCTCAGCTTATCAGTATGGAATTCTGGCCATGCACTGGTATTGGATCGGTGCCATACCGGCGATGCTTTTTCTCGGCATCGTGATGATGCCGTTCTATTACATCTCGAAGACGCACTCCGTACCCGGCTACCTTAAGTTGCGCTTCGGAGATGGAGCGCGCGCACTTTCTGCCGTCAGCTTCGCCTTCATGACCATTCTCATGAGCGGCATCAACATGTATTCGATGGCGTTGGTGATGAAGGTAGTTTTGGGATGGGATTTGAACTTTAGCATCTGGGTCTCGTCGGCCACGGTGGCGGCGTATGTCGCGCTCGGCGGTCTAAAGTCCGCAATCTATAACGAAGTCTTGCAGTTTCTGCTGATCTGGGCAGGGGCTTTGCTAATCCCGATCCTGGGGCTTATTGAAGTTGGGGGGTGGGGCAATCTCAAGCACCAAATCGCCTACAATCTCGGCCGCACAGATTACGTCCATCTATGGACCACCCTAGGAAACTTCCGCAGCAACCCGATGGGCGTGAACTGGTTTGGTATCGTTTTCGGCCTGGGTTTCGTGGTCAGCTTTGGTTACTGGACGACGGATTTTCTCGTGGTCCAGCGCGTGCTCTCGGCAGACAACCTGCGCTCCGCGAGGATGGCTCCAGTGATCGGCGCCGCGTTCAAGATGGCTGTTCCGTTCATCGTCATTCTCCCCGGCCTGTTGGCGCTCGCAGTGCTGCCTTACAAGTTGGTTGCACAGGACATTGCTGTCCAAACAGGCCAGCACAGCTACAACGAAGTCTTGCCGCTGATGCTGGTGCGTTATTGCGGTCCAGCGCTTCTAGGCCTCGGAGTTACGGCTTTAATCGCCGGGTTCATGTCTGGCATGGCAGGCAATGTAAGCGCCTTCTCGACCGTTTGGACGTATGACATCTATGGGGCCTTCATCAATAAGAAGGCGAGCGACCGGCATTACGTCGCAATGGGCCGGTGGTCCACTCTGGTTGGCGTACTGGTCTCGGTGGGTACGGCCTACCTCGTGCAGCACGCCGCCAGCATCATGGATTATGTGCAACAGCTCTTCAGTTTCTTCATAGCGCCGCTTTTTGGAACCGTGATCATGGGCATGATGTGGAAGCGCGCGACCAAAGCAGGCGGTTTCTGGGGGCTGCTTGCCGGGACCGTGACCTCGATCAGTCTATGGCTCTGGGTAAAAAACGATCCGTCTGCCCTGCGCTACGTTGCTCTCTCACCCGATGCCAAGGATATGGCGGAGAATGTCTACCGTGCGTTATGGGCTTGGTCGGTTTGCGTGCTGGTGACGGTCGTGGTCAGTCTGATGACCAAGCCGCAGCCGGTCTCTGAACTCGAGGGTCTGGTCTACGGTGTCACTCCTTTGCCCCAAGAGCACGACGATCATTGGTATCAGAAGCCGACTGTGTGGGCCGGCGTGGTGATGGCATTGTTCGTCGTTTTGAATTTTATCTTCAGGTAGCGATTCGTCTTGGGAGCGATCAAGACGTGCGGGAGTCAACAAAATGCGTGAATCCATTCCTATCTGGTGGTTTGCTGGCCTGCTCATGCTGGCCTATGGAATCGTCATCTTTGCGACAGGGGTATGGGAGCTTTTTCATCCGCTCGCTAATCCGCCAGTCTTGAATCAACTCCACGCCCCGATCTGGTGGGGCGCGCTCCTAGCCGTGATTGGCCTCTGGTACCTCATTCGCTTTCATCCGCGGAAATCCGCGCGCTAACTTGCAAAGGATTAGTCATCATGGGCAGGCAAATGACCTTCGGCGTGATCGTAGGGAACCGCGGCTTCTTTCCCGATCACCTTGCAAAGACGGGCCGCGAAGAGATTCTCAGAGTACTGGGGCAGGCGGGCATCCGTGCGATTGCGCTTACTCCGGAACAATCGAAATTCGGAGCAGTCGAGACTCCAACCGAAGCTCGCGTTTGCGCCGATCTCTTTCGTAAGCATCGCGACGAGATCGATGGTGTGATCGTCACACTCCCAAACTTTGGAGAAGAGCGCGGCATTGTCGATGCTTTGCGGCTCTCAACTCTAAAAGTTCCCGTTCTGGTGCAGGCCACGCCCGACCGCACGAGCGATATGAAGATCTCCCACCGCCGGGACAGCTTCTGCGGAAAAATGTCGGCCTGCAACAACATGATGCAGTACGGCATTCCTTATTCGATCACGGCACTGCATACCGTGCAGCCCGACTCAGATGCCTTCCGTAAAGACCTGGCTTGGTTCTCCGCCGTGTGTCGCGTGGTGCGGGGTTTCAACAATCTACGGATTGGCTCGATCGGCGCCCGGCCAGCCGCCTTCAACACCGTGCGCTACAGCGAGAAGCTGCTCGAGCGGAACGGGATTTCAGTCGAGCCCCTCGACCTTTCCGAGATTCTAGGAAGAATCGAACGCCTCAAGGACGATGCCGATCCTGTCCGAGAAAAACTGGCTGCGATTCAAGCGTACGTCTCGACCAATCAGATCCCTCACGCAGCGCTGCTCAAGATGGCCAAACTGGGCGTTGTCATCGAGCAGTGGATGCAACAGACATACTGCACCGTGAGCGCGGTTCAATGCTGGACGGCGCTCGAGGAGTATTTCGGTGTCGTGCCCTGCACGGTGATGAGCATGATGAGCAACAATCTATTCCCCAGCGCCTGCGAGGTGGACGTCTGCGGAACGTTAAGCATGCATGCCCTCGCCTTGGCTTCGGAAACCCCCAGCGCGCTGCTCGATTGGAACAACAATTATGGCTCCGACCCGGACAAGGCGGTCTGCTTTCACTGCTCTAACCTGCCGAAGCACTTTTTCCAGGACGTCGTCATGGACTTCCAGGCGATTATCGCGGGGACGGTAGGCAAGGAGAACACGTACGGCACGTGTGTTGGGCGCGTCAAAGCGGGGGCGATGACCTACGTGCGCTTCTCTACAGACGATTTTCGCGGCAACATTCGCGGGTATGTGGGCGAGGGCGAATTTACCAACGATCCGCTCGAGACCTTTGGCGGAGCTGGAGTAGTCAAAATTCCTCGCTTGCAGAAACTGCTTCGCTTGATCTGCGAGCAGGGCTTCGAGCATCACGTTGCGGCTAATTTCTCCCAGGTGGGCGGCGCGGTCCATGAAGCGGCAACCCGCTACCTTGGCTGGAATATGTACTCACACGATCCAGAGCAGTAAGGAGATTCATCGGTGGCAATCGTCGCAGGAGTCGACTTTGGCACGCTCAGCGTCCGCGTAACACTCTTCGACAGCGCTCGGAGCGGCGCCCAGCGCGGGGGGCTTGGCACCGCCTCCGCCGAATATCCCCTGAAGCGGAAGAGAGACGATCCAGACTTTGCGACGCAATCGCATCAGGATCAGATGAATGCTCTGGTAAAGGCCACGCGAGCAGCACTCGAGCAGACCGGAGTCAAGGGCGAAGCAATCGAAGCCATCGCGCTCGACACGACAGGCTCGAGCGTGATTCCAGTAGGCAAGGGCCTGGAGCCGCTCGACGACTACTATCTGTGGTGCGACCATCGGGCCAAGCGGGAAGCGCAAGAGATTACGGAGCTGGCTCATCGCGAACACTTGGAAGCTATCGAGTGGTGCGGCGGGGTGTACTCGCACGAGTGGGGATTCGCAAAGCTGCTGCATTGGCTGCGCCACAACCCGGAAAAGCGCCGGCAGCTTTCAAGCGCTTTCGAGCACTGCGACATGGTAGCGGCAACGCTCAGCGGGATCACCGAGCCGAAGCAAGTGAAGCGCAGCATCTGCGCGATGGGACACAAGTGGCTGTGGAATCCCAAATGGGGCGGATTCCCACCGCAGGCGTTCCTGTCGAAGGTCGACCCGCTGCTGGATGGCATTCGCGAGAAACTGGCGGGTGAGTATCTAACCTCCGATGCGATCGCCGGAAGGCTCGCACATCAGTGGGCGGAGGCCATGGGATTACGTGCAGGCATTCCCATTCCGGTCGGCGCGTTCGATGCGCACTGGGATGCGATCGGAGCGGGATGCCGTCAGGGGGACGTAGTCAATGTAGTCGGCACGTCGACCTGCATCATCGCCATGGAACCGAAGCCGACGCTGATTCCCGGAGTGTGCGGAGTGGTGCCGGGTAGCGTGCACCCGAAGTACACAGGCGTGGAAGCCGGGCTTTCGGCGACCGGCGACATTTTTGAAGCAATTGCACGACGCGCAGGGGTGAAGGTCTCGGAACTCAGCCGGGGACTCGAGCAGTACCACGCTGGGCAAACAGGACTGCTCCGCATCAGTTGGGACAACGGTGACCGTACCGTTCTTGTCAATCCGGATCTGGGCGGAATTACACTCGGCTGGAACCTGATCCACACAGCGCAGGACGAATTGTTTGCTGCGATCGAGGGAACTGCTCTCCATACGCGGATTATCCTCGAGCGGATGGCGGAGTATGGCACTCCTGTCGATCGCGTGATCAATGCCGGCGGAATACCGCAAAACAACGAAGTGCTGAACCAGGTTTATGCGAATGTCTTGGGGAAACCTGTTCTGGTTCCCGACGGCATACCGACGAGTCTTGGATCGGGTATTTTCGCTCTGCTTGCCGCAGGGGCGTTCTCGTCTGTGGAAGAGGCGCAACGGAAAATGTGCTTGCCGCACAAGACGTACAGTCCGGACCCTGATGCAGTGCGCGTGTATGAGGAGCTCTTTGATCTGTATAAGAAGGTTTACTTTGCCTTGGGCAAGCCAGACGCAAAACCGACAGCACTCGGCGAAGTACTGCCTGCCTTGCGCCTCATCGCCGCGCGCGTGCAAGAGGCGCGCACCCAGGCGTCACAGTCGCAACCCGCATCGACCGCGATTCAATAGACGGGGTCAGGGAGTGCAGGCCGCCAAGTCGGGTTCTGCGCCTGCTCTCCCATGAGGATCGTACTGTTTACGCACGATGACGAGCTGATGATCTTGCAGGCCTAACTTCATAGCGACTGTGCCACCGGACGCACAGGCGTCGCACTCCTGCCGCTTCCATACCGGATTCTGGTAGCAAAGCGCTTGCAAGTTGAGTCCGTAATCGCCGCGCGTTTCATACCCCTTGGGCAAGATTGCTGCAAGCGCCTCATTGATGACGCGCAGGTCGAGACGAATTGGTCCCTGCTCGTCAAATGTCCAGTATTCCTGGTTCAGGTCGCGTTGCCCATTTTGGTCTCGTGTCACGAGGACGGGCTCACCCTGAACGGTCTCGATTTTTGCAAGTCGAACCACGACAAGCGAAGCGGAATACTCCTGCTGATAAATGGCGCAAAATTCCTTGCCTTGGTGCTGCACGAGCAAACGCTTCATAACGATTGGGGAGAGGGACTCGTCGTCACTGATGCTCTGTATGACCAAGACAATCTTGCGGCCTTTAATCTGGCCGATCGATTTCACGATCGTTTTGATTCGCATGTCCGCTGGATCCATCCCCGACAAATCGCGGTCGAAATCGAAGAGCGAAGGAGGCCCAGAAAAATATTGGAGAGGGTGGCACAGCGGATCGCGCAGAGATTCCCCTTTTCCGCCTTCCAGCAGAAGGTTCCATCTCGACGGGTTTGGCTGCGGGGCTGTCTGGGCGATGCCGACGCTCGTCAGAACATAGCCAGCGGCCAGCGTCAGCAGAAGGGACGTAAAAGCGATCATGAGGGCGGCAGCGGCAATCCTCCCAGCTAGCGCCTGTTGGCAGGCCTTAGTTCGCTCCGACGGTCTCCGGCTGCCGCAGCCAGCCATAGAGCGGGAACTGCTCGACCAATTCCAAGACCTGGCCACGGATGCGGGAGAGGGCCTGTGGGTCGTTGCGACGGTCCAAAGCCTCTGCAATCCACTTACCGATCGTCCGCATTTCCGGCTCGCGCATCCCGCGTGTGGTGAGGGCCGGAGATCCAATGCGAATGCCGCTGGGCTTGAGCGGCGGATTCGTGTCGTAAGGAATCGCGTTCTTGTTGACCGTGATGGCTGCCTCGCCCAGCGCATGCTCGGCTTCACTGCCCAAGATCCCCTTGGCGAAAACGTCGACCAACATCAAATGCGTATCTGTCCCGCCGGAAATAACACGGTAGCCCTCAGCCTGCAGAGTATCTGCGAGGACTTTGGCATTTTTGACGACCTGCTGGGCGTATTTCGCGAACCCAGGATCGAGCGCCTCACGAAACGCCACAGCTTTGGCGGCAATGATGTGGACGAGTGGTCCGCCCTGTTGCCCGGGGAAGACGCTCCGGTCGATCGCTGCTGCGAACTGTTCCTGCGCCAAGATTAGACCGGCCCGCGGACCACGCAGTGTTTTGTGCGTTGTGCTAGTGACGATATGAGCGTGAGGTACGGGAGAAGGATGCGCGCCGCCGGCTACAAGACCGGCGAAATGGGCCATATCCACTAAAAGCAGCGCGCCCACCTTGTCTGCAATCTGCCGCATGCGGGCGAAATCAAGAATTCTTGGGTACGCGCTGCCCCCGCCGATGATCAACTTCGGCCTCTCACGCTCCGCCGTCACTTCGAGCTGATCGTAGTCAATCTGTTCGGTGTCACGGGTGACCCCGTAGGAAACCACACGGTAGAGTTTCCCGGAGAAGCTGAGCTTGTGGCCATGCGTTAGATGGCCTCCATGAGCCAGATCGAGACCGAGAATGGTGTCTCCAGGCTGAATGACGGCCATATACCCGGCAGCATTCGCCTGCGATCCCGAGTGCGGCTGCACATTGACGTGCTGGGCTCCAAAGAGCTTTTTCGCGCGATCCCGAGCCAGTGTCTCGACAACGTCGGTGAACTCGCAGCCGCCGTAGTAGCGCTTCCCCGGATAGCCTTCGGCGTACTTGTTGGTGAAGACCGATCCGGCTGCCTCGAGCACCGCCCGGCTGACAAAGTTCTCCGAGGCGATCATTTCCAGGCCCTCGTGTTGGCGGCGGACTTCCTGGTCAATCGCTACGGCGATTTCCGGGTCTGCTTGGGCGAGCGGCAGTTGCATGCGGTCGGACATAGGTGGATTTTAGAACATTTGCACCAGCTTGGACGGCTCCAGCCGCGACGAGCTGGCGCACCGGTAGAAACATCGCACCATTTCGCCCTATTGCGCTAGCAATTCACCTTGGCGGGAGCGCTGTTGCGAAATCGATTCGTTGGCCAGTTGCTTGAACGCTGAGTAGACGAAGCTGCCCAAGTACCACCCATCCATGTACTTGTAGGGCGTCTCGCCTGTCGTATAGTGCCCGCACGGCAGGACCTTGGAGATATAGTCCACTCCAAGTTTGCGGAAGTTCTCAAGCACCTGGAATGAATACTCGGCCAAGAAAGTCAGGTCGTAGGTCGCGTGGACAACGAGGACTTTCTTGCGATTCGCGGCAAAGCGTTCCATGTAGTGCCCCGGACTGATTGCGGCCCAGAGATTGCGCAATCGCTCCTGCGTGAGTCCAAGGTCCGCAAAAGCCTGGCGGATATGCCGAGTGCTTTGCCCGGTCCAAACGACGTCGCCGAAAGACATGGAGGCGTGATTGAAGGCATTCACGCGGATGCGGCTATCCAGTGCGCTGGCAAGGAAGGCGTAGGCGGAGCCGAGGCTGGTGCCGAGAATCCCGAACTGCTCGTATCCCTGCTGCTCCAGCCAATCGATGGTACATCGGATGTCGATAACAGCCTGCCGGCAGGCGGCGAAAGTGCGGCCGACATTCGCACTTACCGCATAGTCTGCACGTTCGAGCTCCGCCGGGCGGCGAATGTCGTGGTACGGCTTACTGAGGCGCAGCGCCGAGACCCCAAATCGGTTGAAGGCGGCACACAGAGCGTTGTGGCTAAAGGCGTCCGCGTTCCATTGCGGCATGACAACGATCGCTTGCTTCGGCTTTCCTGCCATCTTTTCAGGCGGCGCGGGATACCAACGTGCGTTGACCCGGTCGTTCTCCGGATAAGGCGTGCGCACGGGAGAGGTGAAGCGCAGGAATTGCGCTGTCGGCAACCTGCCTTCCGCCGCCATCTGGCGGACCTTGGCCTCGTACTTCAAGGTCTCTGGACGCACATTGGTCGGGAACAAGAGTGGATGCCGTTCCTCGAGAATGAAGTCCTTGGGAGTGCAGTAGCCGAAGAACTCGTCCCGATGCTGCAGAACCAGGTCGTTCAATCCGAGCGTCGCTCGTTCGCAGGCCGCGTGATCGTTGGGATCGAGGCTGCTGGACTCGAAGCCGTGCCGTTCGATAAAGTCGTCCAACCAATTGAATCCCCACTCCACCGGCCGCACAATGCGGTTCGTATCGCGGGTGGTGAGTGCCGTTTCCCAGGCATACATCCAGCGGGCGTAGAGCTTACCGAGCATCCTGTTCTAATTTACGGCAACCCGGGGCACGCGTGCGCTAATAGCACAGAGTACTTCCCAAACTATAGTTCCCGTGAGATCAGCGATGTCCCAGGCGGAGATGGAGTGATTTCCCATGCTGCCGATTAAGACCACCTCGTCGCCGACGCAAACACCCGGAACTTCTGATACGTCTACGACCGTCTGATCCATCGAGATGCGGCCTGTGATGGGCGCCCGGTGCCCGCGGATGAGAACATGGCCGCGGCCCGAGAGGAGACGATTCATCCCGTCTGCATATCCGGCAGGCAGCAGGGCAAGCCGCGTCTCACGCCGGGCGGTAAAGGTACCGTCATACCCTACACTCTCCCCCGCTTGAATCGTGCGCAGAGAGGTCGCGCGGGTTTTCCAGGTGAGCACTGGCTCGAAGCTCTGCCCATCTTGCGGCGGAGTAAAGGGTTCTCCGTTGCACGTAAAACGATCGACGTACCCATAAAGCGATATGCCGGGACGCATCATCAAGCGCGCTCCGGCCTTCGAGGCTATCGCGATCAGCTTCTCCCTATCGGGTCCTGCAACAATGGTGGCCGAGTTGCCTGCGTGCAACCAGTCGGGACGGTGGCCGGCTATCAAGATCGCGTCGACAACGGTGCGGAAGGCTGCGAGCTGCGGGTTTTCCTGCGTTGAAGACAGAGTGCTGGCGGAGCTGAAATGCGTCATCACTCCCGTTAGCTTCAGGTGGGGTCGCGCATCTAGCCGATGAAGGAGTGCCACGAGATCATCCGTACCATGCACGGTCCGCACGCCTTGCCGAGACATGCCCGTGTCCACTTCCAGATGTACCGGGAGACTCTGGGGTGGCATTCCGTGCCCCTTGGCCGCCTCTTCCAGCAGGTCAAGGTGGTACGGCTCCCAAACCACGGGCGTGAGCTTATGCTTGATAACAGCATCCGCTTCGCCCGACCAAATGCCGGAGACTAGAAGAATTTCTGTTTCGGGGCAAACCTGGCGGACGGCAATCCCCTCCAGCACGCAGGTAACACCAAGCCAACGGGCTCCTGCATCGCTCAAAACCGGAGCGCACAGACGTGCGTCATGCCCGTAGGCATTCGCTTTGACGATAGATAGCAGGTCAGCGTGCCCGGATGCGGCTTTGCGAAGCTTCTCGTAATTGGCAAGCAACCGGCGCCGGGAAATTTCAGCCCATACGGGTCGAGTGAACATAAGGAATGCTAGCAAGTTGGGAGCAGCTGCCCTTAGCTAATACCCATCTGGACCCGCACCATAGGCCAGGTTCTCGAAGCGAGTGCATTCTGCAAGATAGGCCAGATGCACCGAGCCTGTGGGCCCGTTGCGCTGCTTGGCGATGATGATCTCCGCCTTGTTCTTGCTCTCCGGGTCTTCTTCGCCATTCTCGTCTTTGTTGTAGTAGCTATCGCGATGAATGAACGCGACAACGTCGGCGTCCTGTTCGATTGAGCCGGATTCGCGCAGGTCCGACAGCATGGGCTTCTTGTCGCCGCCCCTTTGCTCAGAGGCACGGCTGAGCTGGGAAAGCGCGACGACCGGCACGCGCAACTCTTTTGCAAGCGCCTTGAGCCCGCGCGAGATGGCTGAAACTTCCTGAGTACGGTTTTCGTAGCGCCGGCCATTGGCGCCAATCGCAGTTGCTGACATAAGCTGCAAGTAATCGACGACTATCAGATCAAGACCGCTTTGTTGACGTTGCAGCCGGCGCGCCTTGGCGCGCATCTCGGAAAGCGAAATGCCTGGCGTATCGTCTACGAAGATCCTCGATTCCGCCAGTTTTTCGAGAGCCACGGTCAGCTTGTCGCGATCCTGCCGTGGAATGAATCCGGTCTGAATCTTCTGCATGGAGACGAGAGCTTGCGACGCAAGCATGCGCCGGAGCAAAGATTCCTTCGACATCTCGAGTGAGAAGATGGCGACGACTTTCCCATCATGAACTGCAGCATTCTCGGCGATATTGATGGCCCATGCGGTTTTCCCCATGCTGGGCCGGGCGGCAATGATGATGAGGTCAGACGACTGCAGCCCACTCGTCATCTTGTCGAAGGACTCGTAGTGCGTCTTCAAGCCGGTGACTTCACGCTGCTGCGCGTAGAGGTTGTCGATCGTCCCGAAGGAATCACGCACGATCTCCGGGATCCCGACAAAGCCGCGCGCGATGCCACGCTCGGAGACCTCGAGCAGACCGGACTCCGCCGCATCGAGAACCATCAACGCATCTTCACTCTGATCGACGGCACGGGTTATCGCCGAGGTGCAGATTCCGATGAGCTGCCGCCCCAGCGATTTGTCTTTGACGATACGAACGTACTCCTCGATGCTGACGCGGCGCGGCAAGCCTTCGGTCAGGGAAGCAAGGTAGGCTACCCCACCCACCGCTTCCACTTCCTTGCGGCGCGACAACTCCTCGGCGAGCGTCACGATATCGACAGCGCGCCCCGCGTCAATCAGCTCTGCCATCCGGCTGTAGATGCGGCGGTGCGAGTCCAGCGAGAAGTCATCGCTGCGGAGCCGTTCCGCAGCTTCATTGAAGCAGTGATTATCAAGCATGATCGCGCCCAGAATCGAGCGCTCCGCATCCACGCTGGCGGGCAGACCGCGTTCAATTGATAGGTCAGCCGAAGTGGCCATCCGGTATCTCCACCGCCAGTTTAGGAAAAAACGCGCTGTTCAAGCCCGCAGCGATATGTTGAAAACGAGGCAAGAGCATTCGCCAAGGTACCCCCTGCGATCCCGAGCGATGCGCGCAATCTGCCTTTTGGTTTGTGATCGACGGGTGGCGGAAAGCCTATTGCTGCGGGTGGTGAGGCGGAGGATAATAAAACAAGCGTGTCCTATGGATATTCAATTGCAAATCCCGGACGATGTCGCACGCGTTCTTCAGAGCGAACAACCGGACCTCTCCCGCGCCGCTCTAGAAGCGCTGGCACTGGAAGGGTATCGCACTCGACGCCTGTCTGAGGGGCAAGTGCGCCGAATGCTCGGTTTCAGGACAAGGATGCAGGTCCACGCCTTCCTGAAGGCCCACAACGTCTATCTCAATTATTCGATTCAGGAACTGGAAAACGATCTTGAGTCGCTCAAGAACTTTGAGGAGACATTGACAACATAAGACGAGGGCCGGCGCTGCATGATTGTTGTTGCGGACACGTCGCCCATCAACTATCTGGTACTCATCGGACATATCGAAATCTTGCCAAAGATTTACGGTGAGTTCTGATACCGCAGGCTGTCTACGACGAACTTCAGGATAGTGATGCGCCTGAAGCAGTTCGTGCGTGGCTTTCTGCTCCTCCAGCATGGCTGCGAATCAGTAGCACTACCTACGGGCCAGATCCGCTGTTGGAGCTTCTGGATCGTGGAGAGCGGGATGCCATTCTCCTCGCAGAATCCATCAAGCCTGATCGGCTAATCATCGACGACCTGGACGGCAGGCGCGAGGCTGCGAATCGCAAACTCCCCGTGATTGGGACTCTCGGCGTTCTTTCAGAAGCGGCTCGCCGAAACCTCCTCGACCTGACGCAGGCATTGAATGCTTTGCAGGCAACCAACTTTCATGCAGCCCCTGCGCTCATTAAGCTACTGCTCGACGCCAACAGACGCAATATGCCAGTCTGAAGAGGCGCTGATCAGCCTGATCGACAGTCACGGCGCCGCCGTCTTTCCTGGTCGCAACAGTACTGCTTTTCCAGATAAACGTCGACCCTGTTAGGCGCTTGTGTCTACCTTGGGTTTTTCAAGAGAGCCAAATATTCCCTCACGAGAACTGATCAAGGGAGCCTTGAAAGGGCATTCACGTGCCGCGTAACTGATCCGGCATACACCCGACCTTCGCGGACAGTTTCTTCGTGGCTGGAACCATTGGACGAGTGGTCACCCACCAGTCGCGGACCTGCTTGTTACTTATGATGGTAGCCGAAAAGCTGCAGGCGTATCGGTATAGCGCAAAGATTCGTGCAAAAACGGACACAGGAACGGGAGGCCCGTTTACCGTCTTGTGCTGCGAGTAAATCTCCGAAGGAGAACCTCCTGAAACAGGTTTGATATTGCTGAACAGCCGATCCCGATCACAGTATTCTCAAATGTTAATCCGAGAGTGTTCCTGTTGGCCGGAGGGTAGTAGAGATTCGAGATGCTGCCGCCTGCCGCCAATCCACCGAGGAGACCCGAATAGTTGTACTGCCAGTGTCCATTATCACCTTTGCATATTACTGACATGCTGATCGAATACAATGCCCTTCGCAGTCGGAACTGACACGCGCTGCCCGATGGCCGATAATACGTGTTGGGGTGTAAACATCGGTATGCGCAGTTTGTTTTCGAAGATTGGCTGGATTGTCTTCGTATCCTCTTGTGTGACTGCAGGATTTGCGGTAAATGCCGAAGCTCAACAGACGAAGCCGGCCTCGGCCACCACGAATGAGGTTCCGCAAGCGATTCGGGATATGCAGCAGGTTGAAGACCGCTGGAGTACGGCGGTCAACAAGCGTGACCAGTATGGGCTGGAGTTGGTGTTGTCTCCGCAATTCATCGGCGTCTCAGCCGCCGGGGACGTTACGACACGGGATCAGCAAATAGCAAGGCTCTTCGTGAAGGAAGCCCAACCGGTGTCACTCGACCAGAAGGTCGTCAGCGTCAGGACGATCGATAACGTAGCCATTGTGAATGGCACCTATGTGATGCACTGGAAGCTGGCGAATGGTCCGCTCGATGAGAAGGGCGTATATTCTCACGTATTCCAGCACACGCGCGGGGGATGGGTTTGCCTGAACTCCCAGCAAACCGTCGTGGCGGAGGGCGGAAAGGCATCTGAAACGAAGGAAACTAAGGAAAAGGAAAAATCCAAGACCAGCAGCGCCGCGCTCCCGTTCCATATTCCCCTGATTTACAAGGGCCCGAAGAGCACCCAGCCGGAACCGGCGCCGGGAAGCGAAACACCACCGAACTAGCCAAAAGTGCTCGTGGCCCTAATGAAACGTTTTTCCGCGTTTTCGGGCATAAGAGATTTTGGGTGTTTTTTCATGCGCACTAAAAGACGCGGCGCTTGACGCCTGGCATCAAACCGGGAGAGACCCTCCCACCCGCGTCATTGTTGGCTAAAAAGATTCTTCAGGAACGTCGCTGGCCCGAAATAGTGCTCCCAAGGGCTTTACTTAACCTTTCGGTTTGATAAACCAAAATTTATACGTCCGGTTCCCCTAATGAAATTCGACTTATCTTCGCCCGGTCTAAGTAGGATCCCTGGATGATTTTTGAAACGGGGATCTTTTCTAAAAGGTTCTAGCCGCCGATGGACGGAGACGGGACGAAACGATATCCGAGGTTGCGCTGGGTGACGATGTATCGAGGGGGCTCGGTCGTTTCTATTTTTGCTCGCAGTGCGCGGATCAGGACGCGGAGCGATTCTCTTGCAGCCGCAGGATTGCCCGAAATCAGGCCGAGCAGACTCTCGTGCTTCAACAGTTCTTCCGGATGCTCGCTGAAGAACGCTAGCAACTTGAATTCTGTGGGACTGAAGGGTACTTCGGTGCCACGGACCCAGGCTCGATGCTGGGGCACATCAATGACAAAATCTCCGGCATGGATGACACGCTTCTCCGAAACTTCGATTCCGGAGATGGCTTTTGCCGGGACCTCGCCGCTAGCTGCCAGTGCGTGCGGAAGGCTGGGTGCAGCGCCAGCGGGCAATCCAGACAGCTCGCTGTCGTAAAGCTTCTTGAGAGCTGCTTCCGAAGCCATGCGCACGATCAGAGCCCTTTTCCGGACACCGAGCTTGCGAAAGAGTTGCTGGAGTGTCGCCTTCACGGACCCCTCAGTACACTTCAAGGATCGCGCAATCTGTTTGCTGGTCCAACCGTCGGAAATCCGCTTGAGAACAGTTCGTTGCCTTGCGGTGAGGGGTGTAGAGCTAGGGGCGGATTCCCAGTCTGCTTGCCGAGCCGGCATCGCATCATCAATGGCACCATTGCGGCCCAACTCCTGCATCAGCGTTGTTTCGCCCTGTGGCCTGTCCTCAGAAAATGCGCGGTCGGGCTCTCTGCCCGATGCGCTCTTGCCTTTGGACGGCATGAGCTCTATCGATGTTGGAAGAACGCGCAGAACGAGACCCGCGAATCCGCGTCCTTGTGCGTTCAGGACAAAGAGTGTTGACTCCTCTTCTCGGAATTCGGAGCCCAGCAGAATGACATCGATCGGTTGAGCGTCCAGGCGCTCAAGGGCTTCAAGGAGACCCGTCGTTTTGCCCATCACTCGCACTTCGCGTTCATTGAACAAGCGGAGCACTGCATCGTTCTTGGCTATGTCTCCGTGGCCGACGAACAAGAGTTCGCGCCGTTGGCCTTTGGTTTCCTTTCCGGGAGCCCGTTGCGCGGGTTGGTTCCAGTGTGCTCGCATCTTGCGCTCGCTTGAACGCTGGGCGGACCGCCTTTCTTGTCTATTGGCAGCGCCCAAGCTATTCGTTAGTTCTCAAACTCGGTTTCCGGAACAGGAAGAACATCCTTGTCCCCCGCGATCCAGACATAAAGAGTCGGCAATAGGAAAATGCTCATGATCAGATCGGCGATCAAGCCGCCCACGATCACAATTGCAAACGGACGCTGCGAATCGGAGCCTATGCCGTGCGACATTGCCGCCGGCAAGAGTCCCAAAGTGGCAACCAGCATGGTCATCATGATGGGACGCAGCCTGAGCACGGCGCCTTCCACCGCTGATTCCTCAATTGAGTGTCCGCGCACTCGCAGTTGATTGATGTACTCGAGCATGATCACGCCGGTCTGCACGGAGACGCCGAAGAGCGCGAGAAATCCCACGCCGGAGGAGACACTGAAGTTGGTGTGCGTCACGAGCAAGGCGAGCAAGCCCCCGATGCGAGCCATGGCGACGTTGGCGAGAATCAACAATGCCCACTTGAAGGACTTGAACATTGTGTACAGGATGACGAAGATCAGCAGAACGGTCAGCGGCACGATGATAAGCAACCGCGCCTCCGCACGTACTTCGCTCTGGTATTCACCCTCCCATCCAATGTGATACCCGCGCGGAAGTTGTACTTGTGCTTCTACCTTCTGAATAGCCTCTCTCACCGCATCACCAAGGGCGCGGTCGCGTACGCTGTACTTGATGGCGACATATCGCTGGTTTCCTTCGCGATAGATCTCGGAACCCTCGTCCGCTTCCCTGACCTTGCAGAGTTGATCGAGCGAGACTCGTTCGCCCGATGGCGATAACAACCGGATGTTCTGGATGGCTTCTCTGGTATCACGGTAGGGAGGGAGATAGCGCATCACGAGATCGTAGTGAGCCTCGCCCTGCAAGACCTGGGTGAGAGCATTTCCTCCGACCGCTGTCTGGATCGCGTCCTGGACATCGGCAACGTTGATTTGCCATCGCGCAGCCTGCGCACGGTCCACCACGAAGTTCAGGTCGGGCTGACCGGTGACTTGAAAGACTCCGAGGTCGGCAATTCCCTTAACCCGGCTCATAATGGCGGCGGCCTGCGCCGCTTTCTCCTCGAGCAGATGCAGATCATCGCCATAGATCTTGGTGGCGAGCTGGCCCTTGACGCCGCTGACTGCTTCCTCCATGTTGTCTTCGATCGGTTGGGAGAAGCCCCAGTCCACGCCCGGTATCTTGTCAAGCTCCCGGTTCATAGCGGCGATCAGTTCGTCTTTGTTTTGATGGAAGACCGGGCGCCACTGTTCCTTCGGCTTCAGACCCACGAAGTATTCGATATTGAAGAAACCGGTGTGGTCGGTGCCGTCGTCCGGGCGGCCCGTTTGACTGGTGCACTCGGTCGCCTCAGGAAAAGAGCAAAGCAGGATTCTGGCCTGATTGGCGACCCTGATGCCTTCGGTGGGTCCTGCGCTTTGAGCAAGTGTACCGCGCACCCACAGGGCGCCCTCATCCAGATGTGGGAGGAACTCGGAACCAATCACTCCGCCAAAGGCAAGATACAGAGCGGTAAGGAGGCCGACAACGGCAACACCGACCGTTAAACCGCGATGATGGATAGCCCAGGTGACGCTCCTGCGATAGTGCACAGTGAGGTAGCGCATCACGGGGTTCTGCCATTCCCTTGCGCCCCTGCGAAAGAGGAAGCTAGCCAGAACAGGGGCAATGATCATGGAGAAGATCAGTGCGCCGAGCAGAGCGAAGGCCACGGTCCATGCCATGGGTTTGAAGAGGCGTCCCTCCACAGCCTGCAGAGTGAAGATTGGTAAGTAGGCCGTGATGATAATGAGGATGGCGTAGAAGACCGGCCGTTGTACCTCGTGCGCTGCGTCCCGGATCTTCTCGTCCGGAGTCGCCGTTCCATCCCCTCGACGATTGAGGTGGCGAACGATGTTTTCCACCATCACTACGGCGCCGTCGACAACCATGCCGAAGTCCAGTGCGCCTAGCGAAAGCAGGTTGGCCGGGATATGCCGCAGATCAAGACAGATGGATGCGAACAACAGCGAAAAAGGAATGGTGAGGGCAACGATGATTGCGCCGCGAACATTTCCGAGGAAGAGGAGGAGAATAATAACGACTAAGACGATCCCCTCGGTGAGGTTGTGCAGGACCGTATGGGTGGTGAATTGCAGCAGGTCGCTCCTATCGATGAAGGGGACAAGCTTCACACCCGCGGGCAAAATGGTGTCATTCAGTTGCTGTACTTTCTTATGGATGCCTTCGAGCACGGGCTGCGCATCGGCGCCCTTCTGCAGGAGCGCGATACCCTCAACTACATCGTCGTTATCGACGATTTTTCCGTCCTCACGGTGATACGCCCGGGCAACCTGGCCAAGCCGGATCTTTGGGCCTTGTGATACGACGGCGATGTCTTTGACCCGAAGCGGGGTGCCGCTCTTGGTCATAATGACTGTATTTGCGATGTCCTGGATATTCCTGACCATGCCCACTTCTCGAACGTTGATCTGCTGCAGACCCGCCTCGATGAAGCTTCCACCTGCATTGGCATTGTTGTTGGTGAGCTGCTGCTCCACCTGGGCGATGCTGAGCCCATAGGAGACCAATTTGTCCGGATCGACCCGGACCTGATATTCGCGGGTCGGGCCGCCGAAGGGGTTGGTATCCACGACGCCCGGGACCGATTTCATGTTCTTGTCGACGACCCAATCTTCGATCGACTTCAGCTCCATGACGTCGTACTGGGGGTTCGTGCTTTCAAGCGTGTACCAGTAGATTTGCCCGACCGGGCTCCAATCGGTTCCGATTTGTGGAATGACGTTCGGCGGTAGAGTGACTTGTGAAAGCCGCTCCAGAACCCGTTCGCGATTCTCGAAGTTCGTTGTTTCCTCGCCAAATACCATTTCTACAGTCGAGAGCCCGAAGAGCGACCACGAGCGAACGTGGACGACTCCTGGAATACCGTTCATCACAATTTCAAGAGGAACGGTGACCTGCTGCTCGATCTGTTCAGCGGAGATTCCCGGCCACTGGGCGATGACGTCAACATAGTTGTTCGCCACGTCCGGATACGCCTCTACGGGAAGGCGATGGAATGAAATAGCACCCCAGGCAAACAACAAGATCGCGATCGCTAGTACAAGGAAGCGGTTCTGCAGCGCAAAATCGACAAGTCTGCGAATCATTGCGTCTCCAGTGTGGCTTCCAATCGGAGAACTTGCGAGACGACCTGCTGGCCGGGAGCAATGCCGGAAAGAACCTCTTGCCGGTTCCCAGGCAGCATGTCGCCGGGGTCCACTTCGACGCGCCTGAACTGGTTTCCCCCTGCCGGGGTGAAGACCCAGTCGCGGTCATGGAGGTGCAAGATCGCGGAAGAAGGCACGATCGCGTGGGCTTCCTTGGTCTTGCTCTCGAATGTCGCGCTGGCGAACATTCCGAGCCTGAGAATGCCGGGATTGGGAACCTCGAGACGAACCTTGGCGGTCCGGATATTAGGGTCAAGCACGGGGCCAATATCGCTGATGCGTCCGGCCAAGACCCTTCCGGGATAAGCATTGATTCTGATATCCGCATGCTGCCCGAGCTGCAGCTTCGGGATGTCGTTCTCGTAGACATCACAGATGATCCAGACGACGGACAAGTCGGCAATCGTGAAGGCGGTCGAGGAACCGGAGAACGTAACGCCGGCGGCGGCGGCATTGGTGACATTTTGCGCGACGATGACGCCGGAGATCGGTGCATAGATGTTCACGACGTTCGAGGGGTGGTCCTTGGTTACACCGAGGGTATTCAGTTGGCCCTCCGCGGCCACGAGATCAGCTTTGGCATCATTTTCCGTGTCTTCGGCCTGCTCCAGCATGCCGAGGGAAATGGCGCCATGTGCATACAAGTCCTTAGCGCGAACGTACGCTTTGTTCGCAAGAATTTCGTCATTGGCCGCCTTGAGATAGGTATCAAACGCATTCGTGATATCGGGGCTTTGCACCTTGAGAAGGAGTTGGCCCTTTTTTACGTTGTCATCGAGACGCGCCCGGATGTCGACCACACGCCCGCTGGCCAGCGAGATCACGGGAACTTCACGGGCGATATCGGGATTCACCGAGCCGGTGACTTTCAACTGGGATGGTGCATCTACGCTGTCCACTGTAGCCAGCGAAAACAGCTCTGGTTTTTGAACCGACACAAGGCCCGTGTTGCTGGTCTCGATGACCTGGGCTGACGGCGGTGCGCCGCCTGACGAATTGGAGTTCTTTCCACAAGCCGCCAGCCAGAGGCAAGCGGCAAGGCAACAGACGGATTGCAGAATGGACCTGCCTATCATTGGATCACCTCACGCCCTACGGCAAGATTGAGTTGGCCGACAGCGGTTAGATACGAGCCGATCATGTCGGCGTATGCCAGCTGGACGGCGCGATAATCGCTTTGCGCGTTGAGGAAGTCCATCAGGGAAGCTCCGCCATGAAGGTATGCGTACGTGACGGTATCCCGCACCCGCGTCGCCTGGTCTCTGTATTTTTCCTTGTACGGTTGGAGCAAGGCGATGTTACTGCGCACCTGCTCATAGGAAGAGTCAACGTCGCTGAATACCTGCGCCCGCGTGGCGTCGGTCACTTGCTGGCTACGGTCGATGTCGATCAGCGTTCGCTTCTTCTCGCCCTGGTTGCGGTCAAAGATCCGCAACGGTATGTTGAAGCTGAGGCCGAGGGTATTGTCGTCCAAACCTATGTTGTTAAACGACGGATTGTGCGTCTCCCATACGCTGTACGTGGGGTCAGTCGAGCCGTTGGACACCGCCAGCTTGTGATTTGTCTTGGATTGCTCAATCGTCTGAAGCGCCGCCTGCAGGTCGGGACGCGCATCGAGGGCCATTTGGCGGAAGTCATCGAGCGGTCTCAGCGCAGGGGAAAAGTCAAACGGGCCACTCACGTCAAACTGATCGAGGGGAGTGCGATCGTTAAGCAGTTGTAGCAATTGAATCTTTGCCGTGCGCAGGTTGACGATCGCTGTCTGCAATTCTGCTTCGTATTGCACCCGTAACAGCTCGATGCGATCGAAGTCGATCTGCGCGAGGTCGCCGGCACGCAACCGGTTCTTGCTGATATCGATAATCTTGTCGTAGTAGTCCAGATCGGCTTTTGCCAGCTCCAGCACGTCCTTGGCCTGGAGCGTTTGCACAAAGGCGCTACGCAGCGTGAAGACCATGTTCCGGTCCAGGTCTTCATGCAGTGACTGACCTATGCGCGTCCCTTCCACCGCGCTCTGCAAACGAAGCTCCCGCTTGTGCTGGCGTTCATGGAGATAGCTAACAGTGCTTTGGTACTGAGTGCTCGTGAGGGGTCTGTAACCTCCCTTGTGGGGAGGGAACTGAGTTCCATCCACGGCAAAGTTGAACTGCGGATTCGGCCGGAGATAGGCGGTGACTTCTTCGGCCTGCAGCTCGTCGACACCGAAAGCGTCCGCTTTCAAGGCTGGATTCACCGCTTCGAACTTGTCCTTCACCTGCTGCCACGTGTAGCTGGTTTGCGCCCGAGCGGGTGTATTTGTAAACGCCGCTCCAAAGAACGCGGCCAAAAGAGGCATGAAAGCAAGGAATGCGGATCGTCTGATATGCATGAACTTAGAGGTGATCGTAGTCAGTTGAGATCTACGCCCCAAAGACACGTAGACCGCTGCAAAGCAAATCGTTCGAATAGAACGAGAGATTAGGCCTTTCTTGATTGTGTTCTTCTCTTGCTCTCGCATTCCATGCATGCGGAATGCCATCTCGCGGACTCATAACTCATTGCGTCATTCTGATGTCACGACGTTGAATTCTGAGGGCTGTCGATGGGCCGTCGCTGAGAGTCGGAGACTAGGAGAGAAGCGCAACGTAAGGCTACTAAAGATAGGGTATGCGGATTAGGCCTGGGATCAAAGCTATCTATGAGTCGTACTCGACTATCTTTCGGCTAATCTAGGCAATGATTACGGAATATTTATGAATCCTTTATTCTGCCTGGTCGAGGTTGTATAGGTGCACAGCAGGAGTAGTTACTCCTATCCTCATCAACCAGCCTGCCAAGTCTATCCACAGATCATATAAAAGACTTGCTCGTCTGATGTGCCTGGTTGTTTGGGCACCAGCCCGATTGTTAAGAGTGAGTCCAACGGATGTGCTGAGATAATGTCAGACCGCCCTTGCAGTTGTCGGTATTTCGACACGACGTAAGTAATACTTACAACAAATGCACAAAATTGGTTGGTTGGGCGGGAGGGAAGGTCCAGAACTAAAGAAAGTTCGCAGATAGACGGCCGCGCTATTGGCGTTTCGGTTTGACTTCGTCCCACGAAGGCCGGAAAGTGAACATCCTGGAAGCGGCGACCCCAGTCAGCGTTGCTTCAAAGGCGCCCGGCTGATCCTTGTCAGGGATGATCCGAATCGTCTCCTGAGCGGGGATCTTGGCCGCCTCCGCAGGATGAGGTTCCCACTGCTGATTTCGCAGCAGGTAGACGATGTTGCCGCTTTGCGGAACGGACAATTCAGCCGACCTGCTCACGGGCTCCTGGGCAAGGATCAGAATCCTCACCGTCGGCCTTCCAGGTGTATCAGGGATGTACTCCGCGCCCCCACTCCCTCCGCGAGCGACCGCATTCAAATTGAGCCGCTGCACGGTGCGTGCGATGTCTGGTCCTAGGCGCGAGTCGTTGATCTCCAGCGGCTGCCTTGCAGCTTTGAGATGATCGAACTCTACAATGAGGTGATAGGGCGGAGTTCGCGGGAGACCTGAAACAGAAAACCAGTAGAAAACCGCCAATGAACCCGCAGCCGTCCCAATGAGCAACCAACGCCAGGATCGAATCGCCCTGCTTTGCGGCGTATTTGCCAGTCCGAAGCGGCTCACGGACTTCATTTCTATACCCAGACGCCCTACATTGTCGTCGTTTGAAATTCCTGCAGCTGGCAACCTCGTTTAGCATCCATTCCATATGGAATATAGACAACTTGGGTATTCAGGATTGAAGGTTCCCGCGCTCAGCTTCGGCACCGGCACCTTTGGTGGCGAAGGAGAGTTTTTCAAGGCTTGGGGCGAAACCGATGTGAAGGAAGCGACGCGCCTGGTCAGTATTTGTCTGGACGCTGGAGTCAACCTCTTCGACACGTCAAATACCTACTCGCGAGGCCGGTCCGAGGAGATTCTGGGGAAAGCGATTCAGGGGCGACGGGACAAAGTGCTCATCTCGACGAAGGCGACATTTCCTATGAGCGATGGGCCGAACACCTTAGGTTCGTCCCGCTACCACCTCGTGGAGCAACTCGACAACAGCTTGCGGCGGCTGGGTACGGACTATATCGACATCTATCACATGCACGGCTTCGATGCGACGACGCCGATTGAAGAGACTCTGGATACGCTTACTACATTCGTTCATCAAGGGAAGATACGATATCTCGCCTGCTCCAACTTCTCCGGCTGGCACCTGATGAAGTCGTTGGCAATCTCGGAGAAGTACGGCTGGCAGCGCTATGTCGCACATCAGGTTTATTACTCTCTTATCGGGCGCGAGTACGAATGGGAGCTGATGCCTCTGGGGCTGGAACACCGCGTTTCTGCTCTTGTGTGGAGTCCTCTGGGCTGGGGTCGCCTTACCGGCAAGATTCGCCGGGGTCATCCGATGCCTGAGCTGAGCCGCCTCCCCAAGACCGCAGACAGCGGCCCCCCTGTCGATGATGAGTATCTCTACCGGGTCGTCGACGCGCTTGATGGGATTGTCAAAGAGACAGGAAAGACGATTCCTCAGATTTCGCTCAACTGGCTCCTGCAGCGTCCGACAGTTGCGAGCGTAATTATCGGCGCGCGGAATGAGGAGCAGCTCAAACAAAACCTGGACGCTGCGGGTTGGAAGCTGACGCCGGAGCAGGTGAACAAATTGGATGAGGCGAGCGCTGTCACCCCGATCTATCCTTATTGGCATCAGCGCCAATTTTCACAACGGAATCCACCGCCGGTGTAAGGCCTGATTCCTTCAAAGGAAAACTGCAGGGAATCTCTCGAATGGGCGGCACTCACACGATCCGTTCCCCTCGGCGCCGCCCATCGCGTCACCCACCGTCTCCGCGTCACCCACCGTCGCAATGATCGGCGGCTGAGAGGGATGCCACGCTGCCACTTGCCTGATGCTGCCGGTCACTATTTACGCGAGTCCTCTGATCATTCGTGTATGCTGACGGCCTGAAAGGAGGATGGGTATGACGATCGCCGAAAAACTGTTACCGGAGTTTGATGAGGAGTTTGCTAACACGCGAAAGCTTCTTGCACTCGTACCCGACGACAATCTGTTGTGGAAACCGCATGAGAAGTCGATGGAACTCGGACGTCTCGGATGGCACTTGGCAGATTTTCCAGAGTGGTGCCGCAGTACATTCGCGAGCGATTCCTTCCAGATGACTGAAGAGGATCGAGGAAAAACTCGTGAGGGTTGGAAAGGAAAGAAACGGGCAGACATGTTGGAAAAGTTCGATGCCGGCCTATCCAATGCTCGGGCCGCTTTGGCGAAAAACAGTGACGCCGATATGCAGAGGCACTGGAAGATGGAATGGGATGGGCAGACGATCATTGATGACCCTCGCGCCGATGTCTATCGCAAATGGGTCCTCAACCATCAAGTGCACCATCGTGCGCAGTTGGGCGTGTATCTGCGGATGTTGAACGTCGCTATTCCCGGTTGCTATGGACCTTCAGCAGACGAGATGGCTCCCCAGCGGGCTACAGCGGCCTGAAGGATTTTCACAATGGTGAGTACTCGAGATCAGAGACCCCGCAGCCGTTCCATTTCACCGGGGTCCCGCCAAGCTCGCTTGTTGGGGTGGCAAGGAACGGCAGAACCGGGTTTAGGCCTCACATCATTGTGAAAATGCCATAAATCTCCGTCGCGAGACCTCTCTCGCGAAACGGGGGCGGGAGACTTGCTCGGATGGCAAATTGACGCGTGTCTTCTTCCCGCCCTCGACCGCTTGCCTCGCCGATCTTAAGCACTGTCAGCGCGCCGACTCCGCTTAGGTGGACGGCAGCGACGATGGTGTGATCGGGATGCAATCCTGCCCCATTTAAGATCACTGAATGTCCTTTCTCAAAGTGATCGTTCTGGCCGTCGTGCAAGGTCTTGCCGAACTCCTCCCTGTGTCGAGTTCAGCGCATGTCGTAGTAGCTGAGAAACTCATGGGGCTTGACCCGTCGTCTCCTCCGATGACGCTTCTGCTCGTCATGCTCCACACTGGCACTATGTTTGCCGTGATCGCCTATTTTTGGAGGCAATGGCGGAACACCTATTTCTCGAGTGGAGCTGCCTTCAAACGCTTTGCCGGACTGGTGATCCTGGCGACCGTGCTCACGGGAATCATCGGGGAAGTCATCATCAAGATCCTTGAGAAGACCTTCTTTCGAGGCACGCCGCACGCGGAAATCGAAGATCTCTTCAGCCATCTCGAAATCGTAGCCCCCGCCCTGGCCGCCGCAGGCCTACTGATCCTGATCGCAGGAATCGTCGAGAATCGTAGAGAGAAGAGCAATCCGGATCTAGCGACCGAAAGCGGCAATGTCGCAAAGACAACTGGCGAAACAACCGGTTTGACGGGAAAGCAGGCGGGCCTTATTGGGGCTGTACAAGGGCTTTGCCTTCCCTTCCGCGGCTTTTCGCGCTCGGGTGCAACGATCTCGGCTGGAATGCTCGCCGGGGTACCAAAATTACAGGCAGAAAGGTTCAGCTTTGCGCTCGCTGTCGTACTCACCCCCCCGGTGGTGTTACGCGAAGCGCTCCGGCTGGTGCATGCTGAGCATCTCACTGGCGCGGCAGGTTTGACTTCCGCAGCTCTGCCTAGCGTTATTGGGGCGATCTGCGCATTCTTCGCGGGTCTGGTCGCGTTGAAATGGCTCAGCGGCTGGTTGGAGCATGGCCGCTGGTATCTTTTTGGAATCTACTGCCTGATTGCCTCAGCGGCTGTGGCGTATATGCATCATTTGGGCTACTGACATACTTACAAGCTCAGTTCGTGCGATCAAGGGACGAACACCAACCTCCTGCCTTGCGCATCTTTATTCCAATGAGACTCTACGTCACCCAGGGGGACTGTTTGGATATCGATCTGAAACGGTTCCCTTGCGGCGTCCTGTAGAAATTCCGCAACCGTCTCCATATTCCTTTTCAAGGATGCGCTGCCCAACCCACTCCCAAGGAGTTCGAGCCCGGAGCTGCGGAGAGTAGATGCCGGCAGCGAGATTGTTCCGCCTGCACTCTCTCCCACTTGAATGAAACGTGTGCGTGCCGTGCCGAGCTTCATTCCCTTTTGAGAAATCGCCTCGAGCAAGTACTCGGCCGGTTGGCCCCAAAGATAGTCCAGCACAATATCGATTCCGGGTTCCACGAACTCCTGCCTGAACGCAGCCACGATGGTCGCGCGCTCTTGCTCGAGAGAAATCGTTCTGTCGGCTCCGAGTGCCGCGAGTTTGCCCAGTGCAAACTGATTGCGGCCTGCGGCGACAACGCGGTGCGCTCCCAAGCGATTCGCAACCTGCACCGCAAGTTTCCCAGCAGTCCCTGTAGCGCCCAAAATCAGAACATTTTCTCCAGGAGCAAGTTGAGCTCGTAACGAGAGAGCCGCCCATGAGGACATACCGGGATTCACGATAGCCGCAGCAGTTGCATCGTCCAGTTCGTCCGGAAGCGGGACGCACATCCAGGGGGCTGTTAAAGCCCGTTCAGCAAAGCTGCCGAACGGGCTTCGTATTTTGCCGAAGTAGACACGCGTTCCATCCTGGAAGCGTCCCACTCCATCGATACCGGGAATAAAAGGCAGGTTATCCACTCCGCCATAATGGCTCCCACTTGCCAGAGCTTTGACAACCGGGTGGAGAGCTGCGGCGCTCACATGAACGATGAACTCGTCTGCGCCCGCAATTGGGTCGGGGAATACATCATAACGGGGAGGTGCATCGGCAGCGTGAACGAGCGCGGCACGCATG
>DASYBJ010000339.1:0-22040 GCA_036500845.1 Acidobacteriaceae bacterium | reverse complement strand
AGCGAGTCACTCCACTTCTGCTGTTGCGCATCGATCTCAGCGATGCAGACGTCTGCCGGCCAATATGACGGATTGTGAACAGCGGCTTCAGAGCAGGCCTGCCTTGCCTCGTCCCATCCTTGCTTAGCCTCCAGTAGCCTCCCCAGCATTACCCATCCCAGCGGATCCGAGGAGTAGAGTTGGAGCGCTTTCCGCAAATGCTTCTCTGCTTCCGGAAGTTTTTCGGACTGCAAGGCGGTGCATGCCTTCTGATATTCGTTGTGGACTTTCTCCGGCACCTCAAGAGAGCGCAAGGCTACAGTGTTGGATAGGCCTGGATAGGGCTGCAGTATGCAGGTAATCGTTTTGTTGCGCATAGCAGGCGGGGTCTCATTTTCTTTCTGATACGTCTCGTTTGCCAATTCCTCTAATTCGCGCATGCGCAGATCGCTCGCAGCTGGCCAACCCATCGTAGTGTTACCTGACATGCCTTCAATTCCCTGGGCTGGAAGGGGGCGGGACGCGAAAGCCAGCAACAGAGCGCAGCTCAGCAATTGTGCGGGGAGAATAAGGCCCGGCTGTGCGGGCTCAACATACCTGAGCGAAGGACACCTAGGGGAAGGAACGGCTGACATGGAGCCTCCAACCTTCGTGATCAGTTTTGTGTGCAGGAACGACGGGAGAGTTACGGTTTAGATCAGCTGTCAGACCAATCAGAACCAAAGAATATCTGAGTTAGATTCTATAATGTTCTTTTAAGGTAGTCAAGGAGAATCGCAGAAACTTTTTCCCACCCACTCTCACGCTGGCCATGACGTTTGCGGCACATCAGGATCGGGAATCGAGGCTCGTGAGAGCCTGACGAGCCCCGCATTTCTCAGCATCATTTCGGGCGAGACAAGAAGATCCTGCCGGGACCCTGTGGCGGCTATAAATCAACTCTCAAGAGGGATTCCGCTCTACAACGAATGTCTTATAAAACCAATAGGTCAAATAACCTTTGTTACGAGCGGGTCTGCCGACAGATCAATTCGTGAAGAGGTACATACTCTTCATTTAAAAATTCGTCATTCAAGTAGGACCTGACGTTCTCTCGCCAAGGTCGGCCGATCTCCAAAGCGCTCGGATCTTTCCGGCCTAGAAAAAGCACAAAAATCTCACCTCTCGAAAACGGCCTACACTTTCTAATCGGGACTCGTTTTGTGCTCCAGTTGCGAAGATTTCTACAGCAGGAAGGGTTCTACAGCGGGAAGGGAAGGATGGGAACCAGCAACGGCCCGAGCAGAACAGAATAGATCAGCAGTGCGCTTCATACGGCGGGGCAACTTGACTTCCTACTGTGCTTCGCTCTCCAGCCGCGTAAGCTCCTTCTTCGCTAAATCGGCATCAGGCGAGTCCTTGGCGGACTTTAAGAAATCGCGGAGCTGCGTCATTGCATCAGGACTGTCGCCCTTGGCTTCGTCGATCCGCGCGATCAGCAAGTGCAGCGGAGGCAATTGATGATCGCGATCCAATTGCTCAGCTTCGAGCGCTCTCGTTTCGGCCTCTGCCACCCTGTCTAGATTCAAGAGAGCAACGGCGCTGAAATAATCCGCAAACCGTTTGCTCTCCGGATTGAGCGACATTGTCAGATTGCTTTCTGCCAGCGAATTGGCCCACTTGTGCTCCCGCCCATCAATTTCCGCCAGGCAAAGGTCCGCCGCCCAATAAGAAGGATCGTGGATAGCGCCTTGCGAGCAAGCCTCACCAGCCTCTTCTACATGCTCATCCATCTCCAGCACCTTGCCCAACATCACCCAGCTAGAGGCGTCCGCAGGATAAATCTGGAGCCCCTTTCGTAAGTGCTGCTCGGTTTCTTGAAGCTTGCGGGCTTGCAGGGCGTTACATGCTTTTTGGAATTCGTTTTGTGCCTTCTCGGGTATCTGGAGCGAATGCACGCTCACCGTCTTGGACAAGCCTGGATACGGCTCGAACAAACAAGGCGTGGGCTGGTGCTGAGCCGGGGCGGGCGTCGTGCTGTTTCTCTGGTAAATCTCGTTCGAGAGGGTTCCCAGATCCATGTTCCGTGAGCCTGATAGCCCTGGTGAATTGAGCGGAACGTTGTTAGGAGCGTTCGGGGAACCGCGCTGAGCGAACACTGGAGCGCATGTGCAGGTCAATAGGAGACCGCAAGTAATCCGTAGGGCGCGGAACGTTGGACAAGGCGTGAGGCGAACTGTAGGTGGTGTGGAAAGACCCGGTGGCATCGCGCCTCCGACTTTATTCTCATTGTGTGCCCGAGCACCGGGAGAGGTCAAGAAGGGGTCGCGTCGCTCTGCTCGCGGCTCCTCATCAGGTCTACACGCGGTCTAAACGGAACTAGGGAGCTATAGAAGGAAGCAGCCAGGATTGGTGAGGCTGAAATGAATCCTTAGCCTTAGTGAACATCAATGCTTCTAATTGGAGCCACTCTCCAGCCGCGCTAATTCCTTCTTGGCATGGTCGATCTCTGGAGAGTCCTTCGCGTACTTTAGGAATTCGCGAAGTTCAGTTGCTTCATCAGAGTCGTCTCCCCTGGATTCGTAGATCGAGGCCAGCACCAGTTGGAGCGTCGGCTGCGTGTGGTCCCGATCCAGTTGTGCGGCCTCGATTGCCCTCTGTTCGGCCAAAGGTAGCTCGTTCAAATGCAGCAATGCGATTGCATCGAAGAAATACGCGTAATTCTTGCATGCCGGCTGGAGCGCCAAGGCACGCTCACTCTGCGCCAATGATTCGATCCACTTTTCTTCGCGACCGGCGATTTCGCTGAGGCAAATGGCAGCCTGCCACGACTTCGGATCGACCGTCGTGCCCTGCGCGCAAGCCTTCTCCGCATCATCCAATTGCTGGGAGAGAATCAACACCTTCCCCAACGTCACCCAGCCCCGGGCGTAGCCGGGATAGGCATGGAGCGCCTTCTGTAAGTGCTCCGCGCTCTTCGACAGTTTTTTGGCCGCGATTGCTTCGCAAGCACTCTGATACTCGGTTTGCGCTTTCTCTGGGATCCGTAAGGCATCTACACTGACGGTGTTCATCGTGGTTGGATAGGGATCGAAGTCACACGCCGGATGTCGAAGCCGGCTCGCTTGGTCGCGCAGAACGGGACGGTCGGATGAGTCGGGAAAAGTGCCAGGAAGCGAGCCCCAACCCGGCGGGTAGGGAGCGTAAGTGACTGTGCCGCCGGTTGGTCCTGGGGCTCCTCCATGGTTTCCACCCGAACTCCCCGTAGTGCTTCCGCCGGAGCGTTGAAACGCCAGTACCGCCTGAGTAGTGAAAAGCAATATCAGAAGAAGTGGAATGGACAAAGCGCGGACAGCCCTGGCGATCTGAGATTGGTGAAGAAAACCCCCGTGGTAAGTGGCCCGGACGGCTATCATAGCGAGCTCCAACTTCGGCAATATTGTGTTCCTCGGTCGTCGATTCGGTCAAGAAGCCGATCCCGGTTACCTCATCCCGTTTCTATTCGGTTCAAAACCTTTGATAGAAAATCTCTTTCGCTCGCCAGAATCGCGCTTCTGAGGGCTGCTCCGCCTTTTCATCCGTGCTGCGTTTTCCCCTCCGCCCTATTCAGAATCGGCGATTCCAAGTAAAAATGCAGTTGTGACTCTACTGAACGATGACCGCCTTTTTCCTGCCGATCCGGCAACCCGGGGCATTGCACGCGAACTCTACACCACAGTTCGCGATTTGCCCATCTTGAGCCCCCACGGGCACACCGAGGCGAGCTGGTTTGCCTTGAATGACGCTTTTCCCGATCCATCGACGCTGCTCATCGTTCCAGACCACTACATCTTTCGCATGCTCTACAGCCAGGGAATTCCGTTGGAGGACTTGGGAATTGGCAAACCGGAGCTCAGTCCGAATGAAGCACGCAAGGTTTGGCGAAGATTTGCCGAGCACTATTATTTGTTTCGCGGCACACCGACGCGCCTCTGGTTGGACCACGTCTTCCAGGAGCTGTTCGGCCTGACGGAGCGGCTTACTGGGGGCAATGCGGACAAGGTTTACGACGCCATAGCTGAGAAGCTGTCGACTCCGGAGTTCCGTCCCAGAGCTCTGTACGAACGATTCAAGGTTGAGGTGCTTGCGACAACCAATTCCGCCCTCGACCCGCTCAAGCATCATCAAGCGTTGCTCGCGTCGGGTTGGAAGGCGCGCATCGTACCCACATTCCGCCCGGATGCTGTCGTCGATCCCGAGGGGCCGGACTTCCGGCAGAATGTTTTGCGCCTCGGCGAGATGCACGGCGAAGACACACTCCACTGGGCAGGATACCTGCGGGCCCTTGAGAAAGCGCGCCAGCGCTTCAAGCAGCTCGGATGCACAGCCACCGACCACGGCCATCCGACGGCGAACACGGCCGATCTCGAGCCGCAGGCCGCCGCCAAGCTTTTCAGTCGTGTGATCGATGGCGGGGCGAATCCGCAGGATTGTGAGCTTTTCCGCGCGCAGATGCTGACCGAGATGGCTCGCATGAGCCTGGAAGATGGATTGGTGATGCAAATACATCCGGGAAGCTTTCGCAATCACAATCGAGAGCTTTACCGAAAATTCGGCCCCAACGTAGGGGCCGATATCCCGATTCAACTTGATTACGTGCGGGCGCTCGAACCTCTCTTGAACCGCTTTGGCAACGAGAGATCCCTCACGATCATCCTTTTTATGCTCGATGAATCAACATTGAGCAGGGAACTCGCCCCCCTCGCGGGACACTATCCTTGCCTGCGCCTCGGACCGCCTTGGTGGTTTCACGACAGTCCCGAAGGCATGACCCGTTTCCGCGAATACACGACAGAGACTGCCGGCTTCTACAACACGGTCGGGTTTAACGACGATACCCGCGCCTTTCTCTCCATTCCGGCCCGGCACGACGTGGCCCGACGCATCGATTGTGCCTTTCTGGCCAAGTTGGTGGTGCAAGGCCAACTGGACCTTGACGAAGCATTCGAGGTCGCCGGCGCTCTCGCCTATGACTTGGTTCGCAAGGCCTACCGTCTGTGATGAGGAGCGGCCAATGAGCGTTTATCTGAAAATCGGTGGCCCGCAGGCTGAGCTCTCCCGCGACGATCTGCGGAACTCGCTGCACGAGGTCCTGGGCCGGTTAGGCCGCCGGAAGCGGGTGCTTGCGGTACCCCCTGATATGACTCGCTTCCACTCCCGCGCCGGCGAGCTCACCGAAGACGCCAGATGCTACTACGGAGAAAGCCTCGAGGCCGTTTTACCGGCGGTCGGCACGCACGCGGCAATGACCGAAGCTGAGTTGAAGACGATGTACAGCGGCGTGCCGATCGGCCTGTTTCGCGCGCACAACTGGCGGACGGATACCGTCACGGTTGGCGAAGTGCCGAGCGATTTTGTTCGAGAACTGTCGGAAGGAAAACTCGACTATACTTGGCCGGCTCAGGTCAACCGGATGATTCTCGAGGGCGGCTTCGATCTTGTGCTTTCGATTGGCCAGGTCGTCCCTCACGAAGTGATCGGAATGGCGAATTACAACAAGAACATTCTCATCGGTACCGGCGGTCCGGCGAGCATCAATCGCAGCCACTATCTCGGCGCTGTGTACGGAATGGAGCGCATCATGGGACGGGCGGACACGCCGGTGCGCCGCTTGCTCAATTATGCTTCGCACCACTTTCTCAACCATGTCCCCATCGTCTATGTGTTGACGGTAGTTTCCACTAACCATCTCGGTGAGTCCGTCGCGCGAGGACTTTTTATAGGAGACGATTTCGAGTGCTTTCGTCTGGCGGCGGAGCTCAGCCTCGACGTCAATTTCGATCTCCTTGATCGGCCACTTAACAAGACGGTGGTATATCTTGATCCCGCGGAATTCAAGAGCACTTGGCTCGGCAACAAAGCGATCTACAGAACGAGGATGGCGCTTGCTGACAATGCTGAACTGATTGTGCTCGCTCCCGGAGTCAAGGAATTTGGGGAGGACCCGGAAATCGACTTGCTGATCCGCAAGTACGGTTATCGCGGCACGCCGGCAACCCTTGCCGCGGTTAAAGAGAACCCAGATTTGGCGGCGAACTTAAGTGCAGCCGCGCACCTGATCCATGGGTCTTCCGAGGGCCGTTTCGAGATCACGTATTGTCCGGGCTTCCTGAGCCGCGATGAGATTGAGGGTGTGGGTTTCCGGTACGGCGGGCTCCCGGTCACTCTTGCGAAGTACAACCCGGCGAAGCTGCGCGATGGCTGGAACTGCGTCGACGGGGAGGAGGTCTTCTTCATCTCCAATCCCGCATTGGGACTCTGGGCGAACCGGCAGAGATTCGCCCCTAGCTGAGCGGTTTCTCCGAGAATCCGCATCGTATAAATGTAGCGCTGGTGGCATTTTAGCTGGTGGGTCTGGTTTTACGGCTTGCACGTATCCTGCAGGCTTGCTGCTGGGTCCTGCAAAGCGGTAAATCCACGCTTTATCAAAACGGTCTGGCGACAAGGCGGTATAAATGTGGAGTTATTGGGGAAACGCATGATGGAATTCCACGTATCACGCGAAGCACGTGATCGGTATCAGTTCGATGAGACCCTTTTTTCGTTTACCGGGAACGTGATCTTCGCCAATTTGGCGGCGAGCAGGGAATTCGCTTACCGGATGAATCAGGTGCGGGGAGCGGAGCGGGATCCGGCGCGCACCATCCATCCCGGGGCCCTCTATGCGATGGGGCTGATCGACGAATTAAGTCACGCGGTGGTAGAAATCTACCGGAGGGAAGTAGATCCAGCGGCGATAGCGGACGCGCTCGCCTGGTTCGACGCGCGGCTTGGCCCCGAATCCGTCGATCGTGCGCTCCTGACGTTTGTCGAATATTTCCCAACGGCCGATGTCTATCGAGGCGAACAAGAAAGTGCAGTTTGGTTGCGCGGGCAAACCAACGGAGTTCCTCATCGCGCGATCGCCTTTGAAGAAATGATGATGCTGTGGCTGGCGAACGCCAACCCGGCTTTCAGTGCCTTCGCGGAACTCTTCGACGACAAAAAGCTCGCCGCGGAGACAGCCTACTCCAAAATTATTCCAGGCTTCCGCGAATTCTTCGCGACCCGCCCTCCTATCGGTCCTGACAAACTTAACTTGATCGACATGCTGCGCGCTCCGGCCCTTGCATCCCCTGATTCGCTGAGCGGCCAGCTGGCCTACATTCAGGAGAAATGGGCCGCGGTTCTGGGGAGTTTGCTTGACCGGCTCCTGCTCGCCCTGGATGTGCTCAAGGAAGAAGACATCGCCATCTGGATGCGCTTTCATCCGCCTTCTGCGGCGGATTTGGCGCGCAGACGCGGCCGAGGTGGTGTGGACAGCACGTATGCTGCTGTTCCCTCGTATGCGGAAGCGGCCCAGGAGTACGAGCGCTTTAGTCCCGACCAGGAGTGGATGCCGACGACCGTATTGCTCGCCAAGAGCACGTATGTGTGGCTCGAGCAGCTCTCGCGTCAATATCTACGCTACATCCACCGGCTCGACCAGATTCCCGAAGAAGAGCTTGCGCTGATGGCGAGCCGCGGATTGAATGCGCTTTGGCTGATCGGCGTTTGGGAGCGGAGCCGGGCATCGCAGACAATCAAGAGACTCTGCGGCAACCCGGATGCGGTGGCCTCCGCCTACTCGCTGTATAACTACACGGTCGCAGAGGACCTCGGCGGCGAGGAGGCGTACCGCCATTTGCGCGATCGCGCTTGGGCTCACGGCATCCGGCTCGCTAGCGATATGGTTCCGAACCATATGGGCATCGATTCCACTTGGGTCATTGAGCACCCGGAGTGGTTCCTATCCCGGCCCGATCCCCCATATCCGGCATACCGCTTTGAGGGGCCGGATCTGTCGAACGACGGAAGGGTCGAGATCAAGATTGAGGATCACTATTACGATCAGACGGACGCGGCAGTGGTCTTTCGCCGGAGGGACAAGTGGACCGGAGATACCCGCTACGTCTATCACGGGAACGACGGCACCAGCTTTCCGTGGAACGACACGGCGCAGCTCGACTACCTCAATCCAGCCACGCGCGAGCAGGTAATTCAGACCATTCTCCAGGTTGCGCGGCTCTTTCCTATTATTCGCTTCGACGCCGCCATGACTCTGGCAAAGCGTCACTTCCAACGCCTCTGGTTTCCATTGCCGGGTACGGGAGGAGCGATCCCGTCCCGCGCCGAGTGCAGCATCACCCAAGGTCAGTTCAACCAAGCCATGCCGCATGAATTCTGGCGGGAGGTGGTCGATCGAGTTGCCCAGGAAGTGCCCGGCACACTGTTGCTCGCTGAGGCCTTCTGGCTTATGGAAGGTTACTTCGTTCGCACCCTCGGGATGCATCGCGTCTATAACAGCGCGTTCATGATCATGATGCGCGACGAAGACAATGCAAAGTATCGGTCGGTGATCAAGAACACCATCGAATTTGATCCCGACATATTAAAGCGATACGTGAACTTCATGAGTAATCCTGATGAGCGGACAGCGATTGACCAATTCGGAAAGGATGACAAGTACTTCGGAGTTGCTACACTCATGGCGACTCTGCCGGGGCTCCCGATGTTCGGCCACGGCCAGATCGAGGGATTCACTGAAAAATACGGGATGGAGTTCAGGAAGCCGCGCTACGAGGAACACCCAGACCGCGGGATGGTCGAGAGGCATCAGCGTGAAATCGCTCCATTGCTCCACCGGCGCTGGCTCTTCGCCGAGAGCCAAAATTTCCTACTATATGACTTTTACCGGCCCGACGGATCGGTCGACGAAAATGTATTTGCACACTCGAATCAGCGAGGCGACCAACGTGCTCTGGTGATCTATCACAACCGATATGCAACCACGCACGGCACCATCCATCACTCGGCTGCTTATGCCGATAAAGGTGCAGGCGGGCTTCGTCGGCGGTCGCTTGGAGAGGCTTTCCATCTATCAACGGATGAAAACGCCTTCATGGGATATCGTGATGCGGCGACAGGTCTCGAGCACTTGGAGCGTTCGCGGAGAATTGCCAATGACGGTCTTTCGATCGAACTGCAGGCCTACAAACGCCATATTTTCCTCGATTGGCGCGAGCTCCGAGCGAATGAACAAGCACGTTGGGATCAGCTCTGCGATCACCTGAGCGGACGGGGTGTACCCGATCTCGAGGAAGCTCTGGGCGCTCTCGAGCTGGTGCCGGTTCAGGATGCTTTTGTCGCGCTCTTAGGTTCTGATCTGCTGCACGGTGTCACTGAAGCATCGAGCGAATCCGGCAGCGTGCAGCGAACCCGAGAACCGGTACCGGATTTTCTCGGAAAAATCGAGACGCGTGGGCTGCAGTTCTTCGGAGAAGCAGTCCACATTTATTCCAGGCGAGCGCGTCAGCAACTGATCGAGAGACCTACTTCGGATCTGTGGGGGAGATTCTGTGACCTGGTGCGCGCTGCTATCAATCTTCCGCTGGTCGAGAATGAATTCCATTCGCCCTGGCCGCCTGATGCGCGGTCCGTGCTTCCTAGCAGCAGTCCTCCGGTACCCGCAACAGCCGTTTGGGGGCCAACCCTTGCCTGGTGTGCCCTTGAAACTCTGGGTGAGGCGATCGATTCCCAGGCCCCCGCCGCAGGTGCTTTCAAGGCTTTCGAACAGTTGCGCCTCCGGGAGCCACTCGCCAAAGCCTTCGAGCAGCTTGGAGTTCATGGAGAGAACAGTTGGCGGGCTGCAGCCCGCGTCAGGATCGCTTTCCTGATCGAGATGGATGAAGCCTCGGCAGAGAAGAGTGCGGGATTGCCACGAAAACTTTGGGATCAATCGGATGTGCGATGGCTGATGCATGTACATCTGGCGGAAGTACACGGTGATGAGCCGCCCGTCGAGTATTTCAATAAAGAACTTCATGAGCAGCTTTTGTGGTGGATTCAAATACCTAAGCTGATCGAGATTGCCGCCGCACAGAGGGAGGATTCAGAACCGTTGAGAGCAATCGGAGCCACGCCCAAGGTAGAGCAGGCAAGGACGCCTCTCCGGAAAACCGGCACGATGGCGGATCGCATCTCTGCGATTGAAGCTGAGATACGAGAAGCTTTATCTGAAGCGAAGCGGGCGGGGTTTCGCACGGATACGCTTTTCGCTCTGGCGGCCAAGCAACACCAAAACCAGGAGCAAGTGACGGTTCGACAAGGTGCTTCCGAGAAGCCTCGAGTGAAATAGACTTGTTTGGGATTCGGAGGCTGCATGGCTGGAAAGGGAAGCGCAAATTCAACCGGTCCGGTAACTCTTGCCATTGACATTGGCGGAACCGGTGTAAAGATAATGGCGCTTGATGAGTTCGCTCGTCCGCTTACGGATCGAGTGCGCGTCCCCACGCCCATCCCAGCGACACCAAAGGCCATTCTCACGGCGCTGAACGAAATGAAGGCGGGGATGCCTGTTTTCGACCGGGTCGGAGTAGGGTTTCCTGGCGTAATCAAGCAAGGGATTACGCTTACCGCTCCCAACCTTAATCAGACGTGGGTAGGATTTCCCCTGCAGAAAACGTTGGAGCAGTCATGGGGCAAACCAGTTCGCGTGGCGAACGATTGTGCCGTACAGGGCTACGCTGCAATCCAAGGCAAGGGTGTGGAGTTGATGATCACACTTGGCACTGGAATGGGCTCGGCTATCTTTACGAACGGCCACCTTTGTCCCGGCCTTGAGCTCGCTCACCACCCCTGGCGAAAGAAGACTTATGAGGACTACCTAGGTCGGCGCGGGCTCAAAAAATTTGGATCCCAGCGCTGGAACAAGCTGCTCGCGAAAGCCCTCGACCAAATGCTAGCGACCTTCAATTGGGACTTGCTCTACATTGGGGGAGGCAACTCAAAGAAAGTTACCGTCAAGCTCGCTGCTAACATGAAGCTGGTGCCGAACGAGGACGGGCTGCTCGGTGGAGTTGCGCTGTGGAAAGACCAACCATAGACACAATAGAAGACACAATAGAGACAATCTTGATGCAGCTCGGTTGAATCAAGAAATAAACGAAACTGGTTGAATTTCGTTTCGGTGTCCCTGGTTTTGTACGGTTGGTTTTGTACAGTTGGTTTTGTGGGGTTGGCTTCGTCTGGTTGGTTGACTGCAGGCGCGGTTGGGCAGCGCCCGGGAAGACATCGAGCTGAGATTCTCTGGCATCAAGTTTTCACCGGGAAGGAAAAGAGCTTGCCGCGTTTGCATCTGTTTGAAATTCTCGACCAGCAATGGTGTCCGAGTACGGTCAGGGATGGAGCTACGGATTGTCTTGAGGCTGTCATCGGCGCCACCGACGTCTATGGTTCGGTTCGCGAGGAGATGCTGAATGCGATCCAAAGGACTGGGGCGATCCGCGTAGTGGATCTCTGCTCAGGTGGCGGAGGGCCATGGTTGAGTCAGGTTTGGACTTCTCGGCTGGACAGAGAACTTGATCTCCGTGTCGCGTTGACCGACAAGTTTCCGTCGAGGGTGCTGTGTGAGCGCCTTGGGCGCACATCCCGAATTACATCCTTTGTTAAGCCAGTTGACGCAACGAATGTTCCACAAGAACTCAGTGGGTTTCGCACCGTCTTCTCTTCCTTCCACCATTTTCCGGATGCAATGGCAAGTAAGATTCTGGCCGATGCCGTGGCCGCGGGCGAGGGATTTGCAAGTGCTGAGGCTACCTCGCGTTCGGTGCGTGCCCTTCTGACGATGTTTCTTGTGCCCCTCCTTGCGTGGGTCCTGACCCCAGCAATCCGTCCCTTCCGTTGGTCGCGCATCTTTCTGACGTATGTTCTGCCAGTGATTCCTTTTGTGCTCCTGTGGGATGGTATTGTCTCTTGCCTGCGAACCAGGACGCCAGAGGAGCTGCTCGCATTGGCTCGCCCGTTCGGCGATTTCCATTGGAAGGCTGGGTACAGCCGGGGCTCATGGCTTCCGGCCGTATACCTGATCGGGATTCCGCGTAAGGATGCTGCGGAACGAGTGGCCTGAGCAGATCATCTTCTCGAACGTGATCAGCGATACAGGCGATGCTAGGCCTGAGCTATTTCATATAGAACCGGCTCGCTACTACACGCCCGTTCGGGGCATTGGAGCCGATACTCGTTGTTTGTAACAGAACCTCAAAAGGCGCCAGCGATCCATCCGGCTGGCTGGCTTTTTCGAGGATCGGATTGAGATCATCTGAGCGGAACAAGAACTCAGTGGCTGCTTGGGTCGCTGCCATATCCAGACCTTGGATCAACAGGACATGTCCGCTGCGATTTAAGTTGGGCAGAAAGGCGATCACCGCGTAGGTCTGATGTGAGGGACCATCCCAGTTGTTCTCGTACCTCTTACTCTCCCCGGGTCGTGGATCGGTGTTAATGATCCATGAACCATTTTCCTGGGGCCGGTAATCGAAGCGAAAGTTCAGGTTTCGTCGAAATACCTCGTTCCACGGGTTGCTGTATTCCGAGCCGATCAGAATTGCGTTGGCCTGTTTGAGATCGTCCATGCGCAGATCCCGTGCAAAGCGCAGAATCAGCCTTCGGGGTACACTTTCCGGTAATTGTGCGAAAGCCGCTGCAGCCTCCAGGTCTACGACGCTCGTATATCTTTGTGTTCGGAGATCGTCGGCAGTTTGATTATCAATGTGGGCAAGGACCAGCTTCGCGTATTCGCCGTTTACGTAATCGGCGAGCGACATTCTCGTCTTCGACAGATTCTGCAGTATTCCGAAACCCGAGTCCGCCGGCACGACGAACGTGTCGCTGTCTTTGCTGAATAGCTCTCCCCAGAATGTATGTGTGAGACCGGCGGACGATCGCGGCTGGACTTTGTGACTCGCCAGATAAAACGTGACAGCACATAAAGCGGCTGAGTACAGCAGCAAAGGAACCAGCACACGCCAGGAGAGGAATCGCCACCTGCGTTTTCTCTCGGGTTCCGAAGCCGAGAATGCGGGAACTTCTCTTTGCAATTCTGCGGAACCTTCGTGCCGCGGCAGGAACATGGGAACATACCCACCGCGCGGAATCTCGATCAGGAAGTGCTCCTGAGTGCCCTCGTCGGCAAAATATTCCGCTAGCCGTTTGCGAAGTTGCCGTGCGTAGTTTCGAACAATGTTGTCTTCTCCCGGGTCGTAGCTCTCCGGGCGCCCAAAGACCAAAACCCCAATCTGGTGCTCCGTGATCTCCTTCTGTCGTCCCTTCAAAGCCCGGTCGCAAACGTACTGGAGAAACTTTGAGAGTAGGGGCGCTTTCGCGAAGTGCCTGCTCCTCACAATGCGTTGAAGGAGATCCCATCTGGGATCGGGCGCGGAGAATGGTGCGGCAGGTTCGCTTGTTGAACCCTCTAAAAGCGTGGTCGCCATTCAGCTCTCCATCAAATGATTTCGTCTCTGCCAAGTTATCGGCCGGTGTTTCTTGTCCCCCCGATCACTAAGGATTAGGTTAGCGTCCGTTTGTGAATCGCTGATGAATCGGCCTCGCAAAGTCGGTTTATACCGCTCCGCATTCATCAGACTTTATTCTCATGGAACTTACAGATTCAAAGAGGCTTAATAGGGGTGTCCCCCGGGGTATACCCCTCTCGTACTCTGAGGAAACCCCTTCCGGCCTGGACCTCGAAGGCTTGAGCCTTGATTCACGAAGGCGAGTGTTGGCCACACCTTTCTTTCGAGGAGAGCCATTGTGTATTTCAAACTGATTCAGATCGTTCAGCAGGTACGCGGTGCGAACCGGCGCAGATGGAATCTTGCGCTGCTCGCCGCGTTTGTCCTTTCAGTCACAGCTGGCTTGCATGCGCAGGTGAATACAGCAAGTCTGAGCGGCCTCGTAACTGACCCGTCCAGAGCATCAGTTCCAAAAGTTCAGATCGAAGTGATCAATGATGCGACCGGTTACAAGCGCGTGATGAGCACAGATGCTTCCGGTCATTACTCGTTCCCGGACCTGCCAATAGGTCCTTACGAGATTTCATTAACCGCGCCGGGCTTTCAGACGCTGCACGAAAATGTGACGCTCGAGGTCGGGCAGCGGGTGCGTCGCGATTTTGCCCTCACGCTTGGAGCTGAACAGCAAACCGTTGAGGTGAAGGGTGTCGTGTCAGGGCTTTCGCCTGACGACGCCTCTATCAGCACAATTATCGGGCCGGAGACCATCAAGGAAACTCCGCTCTACCTCCGCAATTGGGACGATCTCTTGCGCGTGGTGCCCGGAGTCCAGATTAACCGCTATACGAACCAGGCTGGGGCCACTTCTTCCGGCCGCACGGGCAGTTTCAACGTGAACGGCGTGCATTCGTTGCAGAACAACTTTCTTTTAGACGGGATCGACAACAACACGTTTTCAGAGAACGTGCAGGAGCTAAGTACAGAAGCCTCTCACCCGTCGGTCGACACCATCGCGGAATTCAACGTCATCACGAATCCGTATTCGGCGGAATACGGGCGCGGTCCCGGTGCAGTCGTTTCCGTGAACACGCGGAGTGGAACCAACCAGTTTCACGGAACGGCGTATGAGTACGTGCGCAACCAGTATTTCGACTCGTTCGATTACTTCACCAAGCAGACCGCCACGCGCAAAGCGGAGGACAATCAGAACCAATTCGGCGGCAGTATCGGTGGTCCCATCCTGCGCAACCGGTTGTTCTTTTTCTTCAATTACGAGGGCACGCGGATCAAGCAGGGTGTCTCGCGCATCTCTACGGTCCCGCTGGACAACGAACGTGTTGGGAACTTCAGCCCTGCCGCTGCCGCGGCTGCAGGACTACCCGCCTATCCGACCATCTACGATCCAACCACCTGCTCCAAGCCTTACTCCGGTGTAGGTTGCAGCCCGTTCCCGAACAATCAGATTCCGGCTGGACGGATAGATACAGCAGTGAGCAAGCTGATGGCCCTCTTCCCGGAACCAAACTTCAAAAACGGGGGCGCAAATTTTCCGGAGCTGAACAATTTCTCCCGGACCGGTCAGCTCACTGACTTCAACGATAGTTACAATGGTCGGGTCGATTGGGCACCCTCTTCCTCCGACACCATCTTCGCACGCTATGACTACTCGAACCGCACCCGCGATATCCCGGGCTTTTTCGGCGGCCTCGCGGACGGCAGTTCCACTTCGGCGTGGGGAAATCAAATCATCAAGAGCCACAGCTTAGTACTCGGCTGGACTCGCATTCTCAGCCCGCGAATGGTCAATGATTTCCGATTCGGATGGGTACGCAATTTCTCGTTTGCAGTGCAGCAGCCTTTCTCGTTGAGCCAGACGGCGGGCCAATTTGTGCCCGGCATCCCCAGCAACCCGGCCATCGGTGGAGGCGTTCCGCAGACCAACTTTACCAACAAGACCTTCATTGGATCCCCCGATTTTCTGCCCAAGCGGCAGATTCCCATGTTGTACCAGTACAACGACGCTTTGACTTGGACGCTCGGGGCCCACATCCTGAAGTTCGGCGTCACGGTCTATGCCCCGATGCGGAATAACTTCCAGGACGAACCCGGAACGCGAGGTGATCTTGGCTTTACGGGTGTCTTTACCAGCAGCGCTGCAGCCAAAGGTTCGGGTATCTCCTATGCGGACGGCCTGATCGGGGCCGCCCAGTCCACTCAATTAACCAATGTTTTCTTCGTCGACCAACGACTGTGGATGGCATCCGGATTTGTCGAGGACGACTGGAAGGTGACGCCCAAGCTGACTCTCAACCTTGGTCTGCGCTATGACTTCGCTACACCTGCACTCGAGGGCAAGAATCGGCTCGCCAACTTCAATCCGGCCGGGTCGGGCTCTCTTGTCTTCGCCAACTCGGGGTCGATCGGCAACCGCGCGCTCGTAAATCCCGCCACCAAGAATTTTGGTCCACGGATCGGCGTCTCTTATTCTCCTGATGCCAAGACCGTGTTCCGCGCCGGTTACGGCATCTACTACACCGCTCTTGAACGCATCGGGAGCGAAGATCAACTGGCGCTGAATCCGCCATTCCTGATCAATAAGGCTCCGGCAAGCAATACGCAACCCGTGATTTCGCCGCAAGTTGGTTTTCCGTCGAACTTCCTCGATCCGGCCACAATCAATTTCAACGCCTTGCAGTCTTTCCACATTCGCGCGCTCGACCCACGTTCCGTCGTGCCGATGGTGCAGCAGTGGAGTGCCGGTATCCAACGAGAGCTGGCGCCGAATTGGCTAGCCGAAGCGGACTACGTGGGAACCAAGTCCACCCACCTCGACGTCATCCGGGATTTCAATCAACCGCTCATTGCGAACGGCGTGAGTACGAAGGTCCAGCCGTACTCACACTTCGGTCAGATCGAGTACACGACGCCAATCGGCTACGGCAACTACAATGCCTTGCAGGCCAGTCTCACGCACCGTATGGCGGCAGGCTTGAGCTTGCAAGCTGCTTATACGTACTCCCGCAGTCTCGACAACTCACCCCAGGAGTTGGAATCGAGTTCGGGCGATCCGCCGAACGGCCTTAACTATACCGCTTGGTACGGACCAAGCGATTTCGACGTGCCTCACCGGATCTCGGCCAGCTACGTCTATGAGCTACCGTTCGGTCGCGGAAAATCGATGCTGAACTCCGGTCTGCTCTCCTGGATTCTCGGCAACTGGCAGACATCAGGCGTCTACACCTACTACAGCGGACATCCCTTTACTGTGAACTGGGGAAGCGAAAGCAGCCTCCTGGACCCCTACGGCTTCGCCACGGCCGTACCGAACGTAGTCGCCAAGCCGCATCTGCTGAAGAAGCCAACCTGCTGGTTCTACACGAGCGCGAATTCTGCGTGCGCAGCATTCGGGGCTGGACTCACAAATCCGTTTGTGGATCCAGGCAACTATGTCGTGGGCAACGGAAGCCGCAACTCATTGCGGGGGCCTAGTACGCAGGTCTTCGATGCGGCGCTCATCAAGCAGATTCCGATTCATGAGAGCTTCAACGTCGAGGCACGTTGGGAAGTGTTCAACGTCGCCAATCATCCTCTGTTCGGCCAACCGAGCGGCAACGTCAGCAGTGGAAGCGCAGCGCAGATCACGACCCTCTCCGGAGACCCACGGGTGATGCAGTTTGCCATACGTGTGTCTTTCTAGGCCTCAATAGCGGTGTCATTCTTTGGAGCCGGATGCCACGTCCGGCTCCATCTCTTTCAGGACGGCTGGAAGCGATGACCTTCAGCCACAAGCCAAAGAAATAATTGCCAGCCAATTGTAGAGAATTAATTTGAAAACGACTTCGTTCAGGACCCTGGAAGCAGCCTACGTTCCGGCCGCGGTGCTTGTCGCCATCCTCTTAGTAGACCTCAGCTTCGCCTCTGCAGCATTTCCTGACATGACACTGGAGGGAGACATTCGAGATACACAGAATCACACGTATCTCGAAGTTCCGTTCGTGGTTCCCGCCGGCGTGGAACGTCTGACCTATCGATCAACATTTGCCCGGCGAGTGGAGAGCGACGGCAAACGCCATTGGATACGAGCAGATATCCTTGACGGCGATGGCCAACTGCAACTGCTTGGCAATCCTATCTACTTGAACGCGGAGAAATTCTAGTGAAGCGACCCATAGCCTTTCTGCTCGCTCTTGGGAGTCTCGTCACTCTCACTGCGCGAAGATCTCAGACGCAGCAGAACTCAGCGGCCATCCCAGGATCTCGCACCCTGATGGATGCGCACAATTGCTATCCGTATTCCGAGCGGTGGAACGACCGCATCGATCGAGCTCTGACTGCTGGCACTCCACTTGCGATAGAACAGGATCTCGCTTGGTATACCGATCGCAAGACAGGGCTTTCCTGGTCTCTTGTAGCGCACGGCGCTCCCTATTCGGGTCATGAGCCCACGATGGAGCACTACTTCTTCGATCGTGTGCGCCCCATTGTAGAGCAGGCCCTTAAAAACGGGGATCGCACACAGTGGCCGCTGATTACCCTAAATCTCGATCTGAAGACGGAAGAGCCCGAGCATCTGGAGGCGATCTGGGCACTCCTGAACAAGTACCGCACCTGGATCACCACCGCACCGAAAACTGCTGACTTGGCTGAGGTGCAGCCGCTCGATCTTCGACCGATTCTTGTGCTGACTGGATCGTCCGACGCACAGCAGGCCGTCTTTTACGACAAGGTGCCTGTAGGAGACCGTCTGCTCGTCTTTGGTTCAGTGCACACGAACATGACAGATCCAATGGCGCCTCCTGCTTTGCTCGAGAAGGAGCCGGCAAGTAACTACCGCCGCTGGTGGAATAATCCATGGAGCGTTGTCGAAGCTGGCGGCCAGACGCATGCTGGCGATTGGACCTCCTCCGATGAGCTTCGCCTGCGCTCTCTCGTGGAACACGCTCATGCTAACCATCTCTGGATCCGGTTTTACACACTCGATGGTGCTACCGAGCAGGAACTCAGTCGCCAGGGGTGGTTTCGTGGATATAACTTTGGCAGTCGATCGGCGGCTGAGGAACGTTGGCGAGCCGCTGTCAAGGATGGAGTGGACTATCTTGCCAGCGACCAATATGAGGACGTTGCCCAAACCCTGAGAGACCGATCTACAAGCGGAAGGCATTGAAGCCGGCCGGATTAGATTAGCCGCGACCGACGAACGGCATCTTCGTCGCCATTACGGTCATCGATTGCACGTTCGCTTCCAACGGAAGGCTTGCCATATAGACGACTGCGCGTGCGACAATTTCGGGATCCATCGTCGGCTCGACGGCAATGGTACCGTTTGCCTGCGGAACACCATTCTTCATCCGTTCGGTCAGCTCTGTCGCGGCATTGCCGATATCAATCTGGCCGCATGCAATGTCGTACTTCCTTCCATCGAGCGAGGTCGACTTGGTCAAGCCGCTGATGGCATGTTTCGAAGCAGTGTACGGGGCAGAATTCGGCCTCGGCGCATACGCGGAGATCGACCCGTTGTTGATGATGCGCCCGCCCTTGGGCCGCTGGTTCTTCATAATTTTGAACGCTTCCTGGGTGCAAAGGAAAGCGCCAGTGAGATTCGTATCAATGACAGATTTCCACTGCTCGTAGGTCAAGTCTTCCAGCAATACGCCTGAGGTCGAGACGCCTGCATTGTTGAAAAGCAAGTCGAGCCGGCCGAAGGTGTCGATCGTCTTGGCAAAAAGAGCACGCACAGAGGCCGGATCAGTGACGTCGGTGGGTACGGCGAGTGCCTGGGCGTTGGCGGGCGTGGTCACCCCTTCGAATGCCGTCTCAAGCGCCTTTGCCCGGCGCCCTGCGAATACGACGGAGTAGCCTTCCTTGAGCAGCGCGAGGCCGGCATGCTTGCCGATTCCGGTGCCTGCGCCGGTAACGATTGCAACCTTCTGTTCTGGGCTCATGATCTCCTGGTCATAGTAAGTCGATTTATCCGAGCATTCTCGCTTTGGACAGCTGTCCCTTGCCGAAGGTGGCCCCACAGAACCAGCTTTTCGCCGGCTCGCCCAAGGATCCGGTGTTCCCCATATCTGGCACATTGTTTGTGTCAGATGTGGGAAACCACAATTGCACGCACCGGGATCCGCTGACCGCCGCGCTTCGCGCCCTATCAGCCGTTATTGTTCCCGACTCAATACGCCAACGCCACACCATCGGCCCGCATTTCGCTTGCGGCAGCATACACGCGATCCGAACCGTTCATCCTGGGCTCAATGCACTCGTAACGTCCGAAGCCTCCATCCGATGTACCCATGGGCCAACCAAGCTCGATGAGCGCTTCGCGGGTCGCCTTCGGTATTCCGGCCTCTAGGCGCAGAACACCCTTCGGCCCCAGGCCTGGAGGGTCTTCACCCATACTCTGGGAAGAGCCCTCATGGTGCCATCTCGGGCTGTCGCCGGCGGCTTGGATATCCAAGCCGTAGTCCACGCGATTGATGATGACCTGGGATTGCCCTTGCGGTTGCATATCTCCACCCATCACGCCGAATGACATCCACGGCTTGCCGCCTTTGGTAGCGAATCCAGGAATGATTGTCTGGAAGGGACGCTTGCCCGGCTGGTAGAGATTGGGATGGCCATCTACCAACGAAAACAGCTCGCCGCGATCCTGGAACATGAAACCAAGGCCATCGGCGACCAGCCCTGAACCCATTCCGCGAAAGTTCGACTGGATCATTGAGATCATCATCCCATCCACGTCTGACACCGTGAAGTACGTTGTGTCGCCATGGCTCGGCGCTTGGCCGGGATAGATGGGCGTCAGAATGCGGTCCGGCCGGATCAGCTTGGCGCGTTCCGCCGCATACGCTTTCGAGTTCAGCCACTCGATAGGGATTTGTGAGAACTTCGGATCTGCGTAGTAGCGAGCACGATCCTCATACGCCAGTCGCTTTGCTTCGACTTGGGTGTGGAGCGACGCGGCGGACTGGAAGCCCATCTCCCGAAGATCGAAATTTTCAAGAATATTGAGCATCTGCAAAGTAGCAAGTCCTTGCGTGTTCGCAGCCATCGCATAGACATCCGCCCCGCGATAGGAAGTCACGAGAGGCTCGTTCCACTCCGCATGTTGGTCGCGAAGATCCTCGGACGAGAGCCATCCGCCAATTCTCTTGAAGTAGCCATCGATGGTGTGGGCGATGGGTCCCTCGTAAAAGGCGTCGCGGCCGCCTTCGGCAATCGTACGATAGGTCCGCGCCAAATCGGGATTCCGAAAGACGTCGCCTTCGCTCGGCGCGTGACCGCCGGGCGCATACGTGTGCAATGCGTTCGCTGTTTCCTCCACGCCCGAGCCAGGACGCGTGAAGATAGCCAGATTGCGCTTGATGTAGAAGCCGATGATCTGCGGGACCGGCACTCCGGATTCGCAGAAGTGAATCGCGGGCTCAAATAATTCGGCCCACTTCAGCCTTCCGTAACGCTGGTGTAGCGCCCACCAGGCATCCAGTGCGCCGGGAGTGGAAACGGAGATTGCGCCCAAAGAAGGGAGAACTCCGTTCTTTGCGCGTGCCCGTACAGTCTCGAGACTCAAGGATTTCGGCGACCGGCCGGAGCTTGCAAGTCCAACGACTTTGCCCAGCTTTGGATCCCACATCAGGACGTAACAGTCTCCGCCGAGCCCTGCACTCGTTGGCTCGAGAAATCCGAGACATGCGTTCGCTGCGATGGCGGCATCCGCCGCCGATCCTCCTCGCTTCAGCATCTCGATCGCGGTCAATGTCGCCAAGGGATGTGCCGTTCCCGCCGCCCCGGAACAGCCCATTGCCGCAGACCGGCTCGCGAAGCTCGCCCCGGCTTTCCTATCGCCCGCGTGCACGTCGGGACGGTCGAAACGCTCCGCTCCTTCCGGTTGAAACTTTGGCAGGGAAGCGGCGGGTTCGGGTCCGCAAGCAGATCCCTTGCTTCCGTCCCCTTCTGCGGCCAGAGCTTGAGAAGTACGGAACAGTGGAGCAGCCGCGGCGAGAGGCAGCGTGGCGAGGAAGGATCGTCGGCGCAATAGAGTCTCCTTGAAATAGTTCTCTGACCGTTTGTTCTTGTATCTACAGTGGATCGGGTGTGGGTGCCATGGACTCGATGTTGAGGCCTGGGATTCTCAGGTCCTCAAATCAGTGCCTGCTATATACATACGACATCACGCGGTCAGAAACTAGAGCCTGTTAACACTATTAGGGTGAATTGCGAAGCGAGCCTGGGAAGGGCGAGCGGAGCAAGAGGGCGAGAGCGGCAGTACCGCGCAGCCCTGGAATATTAGGACGACAGCGACGGGAGCCAATTTTCTCGGGAGCTAGAAGCGAGGAGCGACGAATATCGGGTATCTTCGAGCGACGAGCGACAACGAGGCCGGGGAAATTGGCCGTCGTCCCCCTAGCTCCGCGGCGAAAGGCGAAGCCTTAAGGCCAACAACCAAGCCATTCTTCTTATCAGCCTAGACCTTGTAGCTACCACAGCCTTCGGCCCTCGCCCTCGCCGGGCTTGATTTTCGCTCGCACGCCGTTCGCCCTATAGTGTTAACAGGCTCTACCGTCATTCTTTCTCGTTAGCCCATGATCCATGCCGGTTGCTTCTGCGTCTCGCCTTCCACCGCGGGCTTCCGCCTAAGTCAAGGTTTGGAGTATTTCTACTGCAACCGTCTGGCGCGGAATTCCCCTTGCAGCTTCCAGGTTTTCCCGTCGCGCTCGAGCGCTTCGCCGATCCAAC
>DASYBJ010000338.1:0-2705 GCA_036500845.1 Acidobacteriaceae bacterium | reverse complement strand
GATTACGACCGCAATGACTGTTTCGGCCAACCATCTGCGTGCTGATTTGCCCTTCATCTCCCCTCCTGCGATTTACGCGCACTCCCAGCGGCCGCGACGAGGGCTGGAACCGCGGCTGAAGTGATCGGACGAGTCGGTGAGTACCGGGGTTCTCAAATCTTCGCGCCCATGGGGGCCGTGAACTCTTCGTCTATCACGTTCGCTGTATTCAGGACACCCGCCGGCTCAAACAGGATCATCTCGGCTTCTTCGTCGGCAGCAGTGCGATGCTCGACACCGCGGGGCACGAGCCGATGATCAGATCAGGTTCCCGCGCGACCACCCCCTCAGCCGTCAGGATGCGGTCCCTAGCTGCGCCTTGATGCCTACGATCGGCGAAAATGTCGGCGCCGCCGGTGATCTCGACCAGCTCCGAGACTCATCCAATTCTGGAAATTAGCGGATCGTCCCACTCCTCGAATAATACCCTTGGCGGCGTTGGCAACCGCTCCGCGCGGCTTCGGGCTTCGGCAAACGCGTTTCGAGCCACTTACAAGCGGCCACCCGTTCCGCTCGCAGCGGCCATCCCTCCCAACATCCCCATAATATCGACGATCCCCGCGATCAGACTGACTAGTTTCACTGCTTAAGGACGTTCAGGCGACTGCCAATTGCTTCCTGGCAAAAATAGAATTGGAAATCGTTTGGCGATCCCCAGTACAAAAGTCCTCCCAACATTCTAGGATCCTACAACCACTCTGCTGCAAAACATCAAAGAGGACGTGTTGCGGTAAGAGATGCATTTCCATGCCGCCGGTTGGCGACGCGCTGCGTAGATACTCATCAACTCGAAAGCGATAGCCCGGGCGATAGGTCGGAACCTGAAAATACGCGATCCCTCCCGGCTGTAGCTTATTGAGTAAAGTCTTCAGCAGGAGGACGATCAACGGTGGTGGGTTATGCTGAAGCACGATCACAGAGAAGAAGACATCAAATTGCGGTAAGGTCTCGAGAGACTCGAACGACGCGAGGTGAATAATGTCCGCGTTGCCTCGCTCGAAGCGGTCTAGAGCTTCTCTCGCGAGCGCCAGATGAGCTTGCGATATATCAGCTGCTACGATCCGTTCGAACAAACCAGCAAGCCAGATGGTCATCCGTCCGACGCCGCAGCCGAGCTCGAGACATCGATTAAACCCGGTCAGGCTAGTTCCGCACCGCTCAGCCGTCCGCTGCAGCGTCTCGACATCGTACTTGCCGCTTTCATAGAATCGCTTTTCCGTGTGCAAAATGTTGGACGCACGAAAAGCGTCGTGGGTGATGACGGACCAATGCGGATCCGAAATCCCAAGATGGTGCCAATTTGCCTCAATATGCCTCATCATTATTGACAGTTTTTCACCGGTGGCTTCGACCTCAACCTCGATGGGTGGCGAGTGCAAAGCTTTTCGAGCTGAGTGTGACCATGAGTTCGCAAATTCAGCGCTGTGCAAAAACGTCTCTCTCAGATCCTCAAGCGAGTCGGACTGTCGCGCACAGTCCTCGAGAACCTCTTCATTCTCCGGTTCCCGCCCAAGTATTAGCCGATACGCAGCCCTAACATCTTCAGTAGTGACCATCGAATTTCTCTGAATGAGTGTGGGCGCCAATGCCTCGATTAATTTAAGCATGGCCTCCACTAATCAGCGATTAAAGGTCTCGAAAGAACGGGAAGGCGAGCGTTAGGCCGTGGTTAGCCAGAGATGAAGGGCCTGTTGATTTCACCGAAACAGAGGTTGTTGTCCTACTTTTTATCCGGAACCCTGTTGACAAGCAGGAAATCTGTCTTCGAAGTAATAGTCATCAAACCAATGCCACCGGTTCGATCAAGGTCGGATCGTTGTTCTTGACGTTGCCGACCCGGGTACTGACGTGCCAGCAGGTCATCTCCTCGGAGGGATAGGGCGCGAGCAAACCCTTTAAACGGGACAGGTCGGCAGGCTTCTCCCCCAGCCACTCGGGCCAAACCTGAGGTCCAAGGACCACTGGCATCCGGTTGTGGAGCTCGGCGCACAAGTCGTTTGGCGTCGTCGTGATGATCGCGAAACTGCGCACCCACTCGCCGGCCAGCGGACGCCAGTTTTCCCACAATCCGGCCAGAGCCATTAGCCCCCGGTCGGCCAGCGCGATCGCATAGGGCTGCGTTACGACACCAAGACTGGTGAACGCAGCTTGGACGTGATGCGCTGGGGTCTCGTACCGTTCTGGGCGAAGGACATCAAAGTCGGTTTCTCGAACATCAACGCCAAGGCTGAGGGGATCGAGAACAAGCCGGCGTTTCGTGAGGCGTTCCAGCGGCGGCGTTGCCTCGTACCCGTCGATAACTTTATGAGTGGAAGAAGGTCGCCCCTGGGAAGCATCCCTGCCGTGTCCTGTCCAGACCGGATAAGCTCTCTTGTATCAAGGGGATCCCGCTATGTGTGGCCGCGTCCGCCTCTCCGTACCACCGGTAGCGGGACGGTCGGCGCAACGTTCCAGCTCGGCGCGATGTTCGGTGTCGGCCGATGCGACGGGATCGAGAAAACCAGTTTGATTTCGCTGACGTCGGAGGACTCCGTGATCAAAACACGCTCGATTGACTGTCAGTAACCGATAGGACCACGAAAGGTGTCGGGTATCGTTCAGGGCGAAATCGAGTGAAGTCAGCGCGGCGGGGCGGAGGGGTGCTGACAGTGCCGCCAAAGCGACTG
>DASYBJ010000337.1:0-4575 GCA_036500845.1 Acidobacteriaceae bacterium | reverse complement strand
GCATGTTCGATTGGGGCGATGTTTGCAAGCATCTATTCAAGCTCTAGCGCGGCTACGATTCCGTCTGAGATTGAAAGACGCTCCCGAGGCCATACTCAGTGTGCTGTCAAAAATAGATAAATCGTGCAGGGACCACCGACTTCGTCGATCCACCGTAGCGACCACCGAGTGAAGACCGCTGCTAATTGTAAGTAGTTGGATACGACCACGATCTCATCCGACGAGTTCGGGCGCATCGTCGATTCCTCCAACATCTCCTTGCAGAGACTGATGTAAAGGAAGACTCCGTATAACGGGGGCAGCAGGATTGAAGTGCGAAACAGGTCTCAGCTCTAAGCCGGTTGCTCCCCGCAGGAAAACGTGTCACTTCGGATTGCTCGAAATGAACTTCGGTTGCACTTCTGATTCGGAGTCACAGCCGGACGAGAAACATCTCGATGCGGAGTTGGATGAGGCAAACGGGGCAAACGTTGACCCGTGGGAATTAATTTCTCATGTCAGGCGTTAAGCGAGCATCGACGACTCACGCCTACTAGCCATGCTGTTTGATTTTTTGGCATGGTTTTACGGACAAGTGAAAACAATTCCAAACGCACCCTGGTTCAAAACAATGAACCGGTCAGTCGGAGTGCATCAGCTGGTCGCATTGCCGCGCCGGTGCCCTCTGGTCTGGACGATGAAGGCGCAAGGACCCATGGCTGATGTACTCCAACTAGTTTTGCCCCCCGCTTTGGAGGAACTCCGAAGCGATCGTTTCGAATTCCTGCTGTCTCGGTCCGAAGATCGGCACATGCCCACCACGGGGAACGATCCACAACGCCGACCCTGGAATAGCCTGGTACATCTCTGTGGGGATATTTACCGGGAAGAATGGATCTCGATCTCCCTGCACAATGAGAGTGCGGGCCTTGATCGTGCCAAGCAACGGAGGGGTGAAGTTCATGTCCTCGTAGCTGTCCTTGAAACTCGTGAATTCGTCGATCAGCTCATGAACCTGTGCCTCCCCACGCTTGGCACATCTCTGGTACATTGCGCGCACCTCAGGGGGCATAATTTGGCCCGAAACGGCCATTATCTTTCGCGCTTGCTCCGGGAAGTAGGTTGTTGTGCCGATCAAAACCATCGCGTCAATGCGCCCGGGCTGACTTGTCGCCATGTGAAGCAACGTCATACCGCCGCTGCTGATACCCATGGCTTTGATGCGTTGGAGGTCCAGCTGGTCAAGCAGGGTAAATACATCCAGGGCCGATTGCCGGTGGCTGAAGGTCTTCGTTGGATTCGTTGACGCCCCATGCCCGCGAAGGTCCGGAATGATGACCTGATACTGTTTTGCAAATACCTCGACGATGGGTTGCCAGTCCTCTCCACAACCGCCAAAACCGTGCAGCAAGATCAGCGGCTCTCCGCTTCCAAGAACCTGATAGTGCATGTCCATGCCATTCACGTGAGCGGTTCGGTCCTGCGCACGCGCCTGCGATCTGGCTTCTGGAATTGCGGCCAGCAAGCATACGCAACAGGTGATTAGCCTGATGCATCGTTGCCGGGATGAGGATGAGGCGATCGCGTCATTGATTCTCGGTACCATGGGTTCTCTCCGGAAATGTGATTCATGGCCAACGCGGTGGATGATAGCGGAGGCCGAAGGTGCCGCGAATGGACGCGATCACGATAGAGCTAACTTAGGAATTTTGCTAGGGTTTTGGTTCCACGTAAACGTACTTTCCGTCGAAGGTTACACTTGACGGCCTGATTCGTAGGTACGTTGAAGGATCTCAACAGGATTACCACGCGCCTTCCTCAGCGCCAGCGAAAGGGATCTAACTTAAGAAACCGCGAATGCGCCTACCGTCACAGTCCGCTAAGTCGTAGTGCTGTATCTGAGGCGCCCACGACAGTAGTCGATTCGAGTGCTCTGGAGGGGCGCTTCAGATACAGCGACTTGAAGGAAACCGCCCGTCGCGTGAGCCTATGGGTTTTGTATGTGGCTGGGCCGGTCGCGATAATTTGCAAAGTTGTGGTTGGCGGCTGTGTTGGGCAGTTGCAGCGCGAGAAAGTGCAGAGAAGAGGCGTGCCGGGGTGCTGGGTAGAGGTGTAAATGAGGGTCGGCAAAGTAGTCTGAGTGGAGTGAGACAGAGAATCTCTGTACGTGCCTGAGCGCGAGGGTGAGTCGATGCTGTGGTTGCGGGTTCATGCGGCGTACTCGTGGCGAGGCGGGGAACGAAGCAGGAGTTGAGCCGCGGAGAACCGTTCGACGACATGCATGGTTCCGCCGCAAACCGGGCAGTTCCAGAGGGAGAGAGGATGGTCCGCTGCAGGGGATGCGGTCGAAGTTGAGATCTCTGCCGAACTCTGGAGCAGGGCGAAGCAGAGTGGAAGGAGCATGGCGCGTTGCCGGTTGGCGAGGAAGCCAAAGTTGCGGATGCGCACGAAGCCGCGCGGGAGTAGGTGCAGTAGAAAGCGGCGCAGAAACTCTTCGACCGGCAGGGTCATGAGCCGCTTCTTGTTGCCGTGCGCGGAATCTCTCCAGCGGAAGGTGACGTTGCCCTCCGAGAGGGCGACAAGTCTGTGGTTGGAGATGCCGACGCGGTGGGTGTAGGCACCGAGATAGCGCAGAGCGTGTTCCGGTCCCCCGAAGGGCCGTTTGGAGTAGACGACCCAGTCGTGCCGGAACAGGAGCCTGAGCCAGGATGCAAAGGTCCGCGGTTCTCGAAGCGGGGTAAGGTTGCCGAGAAACTGGAGTGTACCTTGATGGAAGGCGGTTTTAAGTCCGGCGACGAACTTACCGCGAAATACGCGACGCAGCACCCTGATGGGAAGGAAGAAGGAGCGGCGGGAGGAGATCCAGCGGGAGTGGTCTGGAGCGAGGCCGCCGGCGGCAAGTACGCAGTGGACATGAGGATGAAACTGCAACCGTTGATTCCAGCTGTGCAGCACGCTGAAGAAGCCGATCTCCGCTCCAAGATGGCGTGGATCGCGGGTGATCTCAAGCAAGGTCTCAGCACTGGCATGAAAGAGCAGGTTGTAAATCAGACGTTTGTTTTGCAATGCGAGCGGGGCCAGTTCTCGCGGCAGGGTGAAGACGGCATGGACATAGCGCGTGGGTAGAAGTTCCCGTTCACGCGCCTGCAGCCAGCGCAGGCGCGCATTGCCCTGGCATCGTGGACAATGCCGATTTCTGCACGAGTTGTAAGAGATGGCGGTGGTATGTCCGCAGTTGGTACAACGATCGCGATGTCCACCCAACGCGGCGGTGCGGCAGCGTAAGATGGCCAGCAGCACCTTCTGGTGTTGCCAGTTCATCCATCTGCGACTGTGGTCCAGAAAAGACTGTCCTGCACAGCGAACGATATCGGCCATCTCCAGAGGAGGCCGGCTCATGAGCTGTGCTGCTGTTCTCCTTGAAGGGTGAACGTGAGTGCATCAAGCGGGCTGGCGGTGGCGCTGAGATGCCGCTGGGAAAGATGCAGATAGATGGTCGTTTCCTCCAGGTCGCGATGTCCAAGCAGCATCTGGATGGTGCGCAGGTCAGCGCCGGCTTCCAGCAGATGCGTCGCGAAACAATGGCGCAAAGTGTGGGGATGAATTTGTTTGTGCTCCAGGCCAGCGCGTTCGGCAGCGTGCCTGCAGGCCAACCAGAGAACCTTGGTGTCGATGGGACGGTTCGCGGTATGCTCTTGTCCGCCGGGAAACAACCAAGTTGACGGTTTGTGCTTCAGTCCGCGCCAGTACGCGCGCAGAGCATCGAGCAGCGCCGGGCTGAGCATGACGTCGCGATCCTTGCGCCCCTTGCCGCCCTGGATATGGATGACCATGCGACGGCTGTCGATGTCGCTGATCTTCAGATGTGCCACCTCCGCGCGGCGTGCGCCGGTGGCGTAGAGCGTCATGAGCAGGATGCGATAGAAGGGTGTCTGAGCTGCATCAATTAGACGTGCGACTTCTTCCTGGCTGAGCACCTGCGGCAGGTGCAGGACCTTCTTCGGATAAGGCGTCTCGGCGACGCTCCAGCCCTGCTTCAATACTTGCATGTAGAAGAAGCGCAGAGCGGCGAGACGTTGCGCCACCGTGTTCGGTGCCAGCTTCCACTTACGAAACATGGCTGACTGATATTCGCGGATGTGCTCTGGGCCTAACTGATCAGGCGAACGATGGAAGTGCCGGGCAAAGTGCTCGACCGTGCGGATATAGCAGGTGATGGTTCCCGGAGCGTAGTTACGTCGCTCCAATTCCTCAAGCATGATCTGGCGTAGATGGGTCACAGAGAGCTTCCTCCTTCTCTGCGACACAACCTAGTTCAAATCAAGTCCCTCATGTTGGCTCAGCGATACGCGAATGCGTCCGCCGCACGGCGGCTTCGTTCAAGTCGGCTTTCCGGTAAGTTCCCATCCCGAAAAGGGTCAGGGACGAGCAAGTTACCGGAAACCCCGTTTCACGGGAACCTGAGCAGGACCATGCATGTTTGTTATCTTCGGTGTGGAGCGATTATGTCCATTCCCTACCCTTTCCAGAACACGTTCAGGGCCGTTCTCCTAGGTAGTCTTGTTCTGAGCCATCAAGGTGAAGCCGCTGACACAC
>DASYBJ010000336.1:0-5009 GCA_036500845.1 Acidobacteriaceae bacterium | reverse complement strand
TTATGGAGAATCTATGGTCGCGGGTTGTAGAAGCCCGCGTTTGGGAAATTGGATTTGCCGTTCAACGGAGGAGGATTTGTGAAAGTGCACGTTCGTACTCTTAGCCGCCCGCTCGCGATATCCGCGGCTGCGATAGTGTTGACACTCTCTACGCTGCTAGCTCAGGAATCCACTTTCCATAATGCTCCGGCATCCACGAAGCAACTAAAAAACCCGTACGAAGGCCAACCCGCGGCCGGTGGGCCGTTGTATCAAAGCAGCTGCGCAAACTGCCATGGTGCGAGCCGCCAAGGCTCGGGAAACATCCCTTCGCTGAACGGCGACAAGTTTAAGTCGGTGACCTCCGGAGAGCTGTTTTGGTTCATCACAAAGGGTGACGTCGACAATGGCATGCCGTCATGGGCAAGCCTGCCGGAACAACAGCGGTGGCAAATCGTGAGCTATTTGAAATCCGGGCTCGCACCATCCGCACAGGTTAGCGCCTCGCCCGCTCCAGCCGAATCTGCCTCGACCCCCACCGCTCCTCCACCTACGGCGCCGTTTGTTGATTATCGGTTTGAAAAGCCGGGGGAAATTCACAAAGTCACGCTCAAAGATCTGCCCGACCCTTACGCCACGGACTCTGCTGCCAATGCGCCTAAAGTCGTTGCCCGTCCGGAGGGTGCGTGGCCAAAAGTACCGGCTGGTTTCGAAGTTGGATTGTACGCGGCGGGACTCGAGGAACCACGCGAGATTCGCACTGCGCCCAACGGAGATCTTTTTGTAAGCGAGAGCGAGATTGGTGAAATCCGAGTCTTTCGCGGCATGACGAAAACCGGAAAACCCGAACTGGAAGCGGTCTTCGCCACCGGTCTAAACCGCCCGTTCGGAATCAATTTCTATCCCGCAGGTCCTAATCCTCAGTGGGTCTACGTTGGAAACACCAACGCTGTTGTGCGTTTCCCATATCACAACGGCGATCTCCAGGCACGCGGACCTGCGCAGCACATCATGGATTTGCCCGGCGGCAAAGGGCACTGGACGCGGGACATTCAGTTCTCAAAAGACGGGAAGACGATGCTTGTCGGGGTGGGGTCGGCCTCGAACGTCGATGATCCAGACACCACCCCTGCGGAAAAGAACCGGGCAGATGTGCTCGCGGCAAATCCGGACGGCTCCGATATGCGAATTTACGCATACGGAATCCGCAACCCAGTTGGTCTCGCGGTGAATCCGCAGACCGGCGAGCTTTGGGTCTCGGTCAACGAGCGCGATGGACTGGGAGATAATCTGGTTCCGGACTACATCACGCATGTCCAGGAAGGGGGGTATTACGGCTGGCCCTTGTGGTACATGGGAGGCCATCAAGATCCGCGTCACGCTGGAAGGCATCCTGAGCTGAAGGAAAAGGTGATTACGCCTGACGTAATCCTCCAGCCACACAACGCATCCTTGGAACTTACCTTTTATAACGGCAAACAGTTTCCATCGGAATACGACGGCGACATTTTCGCTGCTGAGCATGGTTCATGGAACAAGTCCATTCGGGCGGGCTATGAGCTGATTCGCGTCCCGCTGCACCAGACTGGGCATGCGAGTGGCGAATACGAGGATTTCCTGACCGGCTTCGTTGTTGACAACGGTCACGTGTGGGGACGACCGGTTGGCGTCGCGGTCGCTCCGGACGGTTCGCTCCTGGTGACCGACGATGGATCCAACTCCATCTGGCGAATTAGTTACAGCGGCAAATGACCGCCGGTTCCCGGCAGAGAGTGAGTGGGAGAGGAGGAAAGAGATTTTAGGCTTCGGGATATGCGTCAGAGCCGAGATCGAGCTACGATCCCGGCGGGACGTATGGGTGTGACCACGGCGATCGGTTGCATGCGGGAAAAGTCATGCAACAGATTTGCTCGACACGTCCTTCCCAGGGACTCGAACAATGATGGTCCGATCACTGCCAAGATGGCCGAGCACATCGCCTATGGAGTCTTCGAAGCGGTTGCCAGGCTTGTGCGTGTGTTTTACCCCTTTGGCGACCAACTGGCAGATTTCGAAGCGGTTGTGGCCTTGCGCGAGAGCATTGTGGATCTGATGGGAACGCATAGCAAACTCCGATCAAGTTCGTGATTGTTGCGTGCGGTGCAGGGCTCGTCAAAGTCAGGTGGACAGGTCACAACCGAGCAGGCCGTGCTCATCAAGTCTAAGCCGGAAAAATAACGAACATTCCGGAACACGAGGCGCTCAGTGTAACAGACCGAAACGACCACTCCTGGGGGCGAAGTGTGTCCGGTAGAAGCGACCCATACCCTGGTCTACAGCTGTGATACGCTTCAGCCGACCCGATTTCACGAAGCAACTACCGTGGGTCACCGCGATCGTTTTCCGATAGAGTCTCCCCGCAATGCGGGTCCCTTCGGCCGTAAGATCAACGTTTATTCTGTTATTTCTGTCCTGTGGACGGATTGGCCTTGCCACCCGTTCCAACGGAAGGAGCCTGTGCTTCGGGAAGCTGGGCGTTCGGGGAGGCGGTTGTAAGCTTCTGCCCCGACCCGTGGAACGGAAGCAGATTTCTTCTTCGCCTTTCGGAGAAATAGCTCTTCACGTCAGCTTTTTTTATCACGCTCATAGCGGCTCCAGTCATGCAGTTGGTTACTTTCGATATGCTCGTCTGGAGCGAATGCATTGATGGCTGAAGGCGAGAGGGGAGAACTAACTGCAACTCAAGCATACGCCATAGACAGGCATCGTGCCGTATCCGTTACCATTTGCCAGACTCGATTCAGTACCTCAGGAGGGGGCGGCGTGGAATAAAAACAAGAAATGTCGCCGGAAGAGGAGAAAGTACACGTTTCAAACAGATTAGCCAGCCTTGCTACAGCCCTTTCGGGACTCCTTTGGGAGCCCCTTTTGGGCGAAGCACAAAGCTGAGAATGGAGCATCCTTGGTCAGCGATCTGCGGGCCCTAATTTACGTTACTTAGGGGGTTTTTAGCGCATTTGGCCTCTGGCCTTTTTCAGAGCTCCGACGAAGGCCCGACTCCAAAGCTAGAGTTGCCTATCGTCCGTGCGCCGCCGCAAAGCGCCCGACGGCCCTTGTAGAAGAGAGGTCCTCGCAGGCGTCGCCTTCGACCCGATGCAGATTATCTTGAGTGGTGTCCCTACGATGGCGACACTTTCCGTCATTCTGTCCAACCGATACGACGCAAAGGACAAGCACTGGGCCTATACGACCTCGCGTTCTGTTTAGAACTGTGAGGATTCTCTGTGCCGTGTTTGCTTTCAGGCAACAGGGACCACCAATTGTGGATTGTGCAGATGCGGCAACCGCAGAAGAAAACTAATTAAAGAAATTCGTTCACTCTGAACCGAGCATGGCGGCTGCAGCTGCGGCAAGAGCAAGGTTCTTCGAGAAATGGACTAGATCACCCTGTTTTTGCTGCGGGTCTTCTTTGTTCCAGAAGTCATGGAAAAGCACCGAGGAAACGGCAAGAAAGCCGATGACGCCCAGTGCACCGGCCTTTGGTTTGAGGCCTAACAGGAGGCTGGCGCCTGCCGCGGTCAACAGAACGCCGGATGCCTTCACGCTAAGGTCCGGATTGGGTATCTGCTTGGCAGCGGCGTAACCCGCAAGCGCCTTGCTTTGCCTGAAGTGATTGATACCGTTATAGAGAAAAAATCCGCCGAAGATGGCTCGTCCTAGTCCATATATCACCCGCATTGATCCAATCCTCCTCGCGCTAATGTGGAATCCTCGACCTAAATGGCTAGATGCAATATCTCCTCCCCCGCGCTACAAAAAGTCGGTGGGACCGTCAGATTCGGCCACCGCAGCTCACCCAGTCGGCGTCGCTGGGACCCCGCGATGGCCGATGTTCCGTCCGGCTCAGGGTTGAAGATGTGTCTATGATCTCAGTGGGATGGCAGGCCGCTCACTGCTCCGATGAGCTAAGTATTTTCCGTCCAACATTGACACGCCGGGGATGTTCAGTATTCGTTGCTTCTCCGGCCCGAAGATCAATCCGCCCATTTCTAGAGCACCGCCCATTTCTAGAGCACTTGGGCCCGCATGCTCGAAGGTCATCGGGTGACCGCAGCGGCTCCCGATTCGTGTGCAGGCATGATCTGAGATCTCCGAGTTGTCGAACACCGTTGGCCGCAAATGCAGCCCCGAGATGAGGCGGATTGCTATGGCATTCTCACTCAATTGTCATTGCACTGCGCCGTGCCATTTGTACGCGAAGCTTATCTCAGTTCGCGAGTGGGTCAGGCCGAATCTGAAAGTGGACGACCTTGGGGTATGTCCCTTTTCCGGTCTCGCTGTGAAACGGCGTGCGGGTACCCCAAGTCGTCCAGACTCCCGTCCCTCTCCAGCCGGCGTTCGAGTCGTCGAATCTCCCGTCCATACCTTTGGCGTAGAACCCCAGGGGATACGGCACACGCATGATGACGAACTTCCCGTTCACCAGTGCCACGAGAGAATCGGAAGAATTGCCTGTGATGATTGGCGTGTTTTTTCCCAGTCCGAGCGTGTCGAACTGATCCACCCATACGTAATAATGAGAGTCGTCGCTGCCAGAGAGGCTAACGTTTTTAAACTTAGGTCCCGGCGTCGGATACAGCGTCCAGCCTTCCGGGCACTGCTGGCCGGTCGCCTTGGGTCCATTGAGCGGGCCTTTGCACTTGCTGCGGTCGAAACTTGCCAGATGACCACTGGCCAGCGCCACCCAGGCAACGCCGTTACTGTCAATGTCCATGCCGCGAGGCGAAAAGCCCGACACAGAGGCCCGCGGATCTTGCCAGGGTACCTCGTAGTACTCCGCCAGGGCTGTTTCGGGAGGGTTTGATCCGGGATTCAGCCGCACGATCCCGCCGGGGAAGCCAAGCACGGAACCCCAGACCATTCCATCTCTGCCGATCGCCAAACCATAGAACGCTGCGTTCAGGCGCGTGTCCTTGGCGGGATCAGCGACGGCATTCAGAGCAGCGGAAGTCCCTAAGCTTTCGCCGCTAGGCGCCGTGAGCACCTTCTGC
>DASYBJ010000335.1:0-24165 GCA_036500845.1 Acidobacteriaceae bacterium | reverse complement strand
AGAGTCTTGCGGCTATGGAGTGCCGCGATATCTCTTTCTCGGTGAGCGACCGACCCTCACGCGTTGGGCGGAGGCCAAGACCCCTGAACAGATCGAACAGTACCGGCGTGATGTGACACCTGCAGCCTGGATGGCTTGCCGACAGGGCGTCTCGAGGATGACAATCCCTAACACCCGCCAGCCTACGGCAGCTCAGACGAAAAAGATTAGGGCCTGGACGAAGCCTTGCGGCGAAACCAAGCCATTCTTCTTATCAGCCTAGACCTTGTAGCCACCAAAGTCTTCGGCCCCCCCGCCTCGCCGGCTTGGCTTTCGCTCGCAACGCTGTTCGCCCTAATAGTATTAACAGGGCCCTAAGCTGCTTCATGCCGCTGTGGGCTCACTGGATGCGATAGCGCTCCCGCATAAGCCGCTGCAGCCGCGGCTTGTAGATGATGTTGTATGCCAATTCCTTGTCGGGGAACATGGCCAGAGCCGCCTTCTTGCTATCTGCTATCAGTTCGGCGGCTTCCTCGACCGTCAGCTTCTCGTCCTGCCCGATCACGGACATCACCATATCCATCATCATCTGCAACCGCCGTATCTTGCGGCGCTCATCCAAAGCTTCCTCAGCAGATTGGCTTGAAAGCGCTACTTCGTCTGGATTCTGCGATGCCGAAGAGTTTTCGGCAGATTGCAATACGGGACTCGGTGATGGTTCGTCGCACGTTGGATTGAGGTTGGGTTCTGGATGTTCGTTGTTCCTGTCGGTTTCGCGTGATCCCATGAAAGGGTTCCCTCCGGATCCACTTTCCTTTTGCGAATCGTACAACGAAGGAGATGCCGGAGCACCAGAAAAAGCTGCTAGAAAGGTTTCATACCTGGCACCAGGACGATGGGCCCTCACGAGCCAGTTTTTCGCGGTCTGGCCTTCTCCACTGAGTTGTCATCGAAATGGCGTATTACGCGTTTTCACAATTGGTGTAGTCCAGGAATTGGAGTCCGAACGCGGCTTTTCATCAAGAAAAGCTGCACATAACCAACTCTGGCCAGATCACAGTAATTGTGAAAACGCAATAAAACGACGGCTTATAAAACTATAAAACCATGGCTCATGAACCATCGCTTACAAAACTGTGAGCGATGGTGAAGCAGTTCCCTCGTGTGATTCGTGTCTTCAAAAACTGGAACTGTCTGGTCATCTGGACGAACCGCTCTTTAGGAAAGAGCTACCTTTTGCCACGGGCGGATTCAACCATGATCGGGGAGAGAGTCCGATTGGCTCCGCGGTGATCTCACTTCCACTCAGATAAAAAGAGGTTGCTCCGATAGCATCCGTGCGAAAAGTCAGAACATGATCCTCTTGCAGACGTTCAAGAACCTCAATTCTCGGATGGCCGAAAGGATTGCGATGACCCACAGAAATAATTGCGTAGGTTGGGTGCACCGCCGCCAAAAAGCGAGGTGTAGTGGATGTCTTGCTGCCGTGGTGCCCCACCTTGAGCAAGTCGGAGGAAAGAGGCTCGCTGAGCATATGGGCTTCGCTGGCAGCTTCGGCATCGCCTTCCAGCAGAACCGAAGTGTGTCCATAAGCCACGCGAATCACGAGCGAATCGTCATTTTTAGCAACCAGACCAGGCATGTAGTCGCGCGCAGGCGAAAGAACCTGTACTTGGGTGCCGGCGAAATCGAAGGAGTCCCCCGCAGCGAAGCTACGCACCCGAACGCCGCTGTCGTGAGCTTCTTTTAGAAGCGCGTCATACGCAGGACCCTCGGGATTTTTCCCCACCCAGAGTTCCTTGGGCTGGAAGTTGCGCAAAATCGCGGGCATCCCTCCCATGTGGTCGCTGTGGGCATGGGTCAGCTCGACTGCATCCAGCCGGCGAATGTGATGTGTCCAAAGCACCGGCGAAACAACATCTTCTCCAATCTCGAAATTGGAACTGGACGTTGCATCGGGCCCGATCGGGCCGCCCGCGTCGATCAGCAGGGTCTTGCCCTGCGGAAAGACCAGCAACAAACAATCACCCTGGCCAACATCGATCGCCGTAATTTCAAGAGACCCGGGACGGTAAGACAATGGGCGCGGAGTAAGAACGCACGCTGCTGAGCAAGCCAGAGCCGCGATCGAGAGGCTTACCGGAAAGCGGCTGTTGCTCGCTGCCCAAACGGCAAATCCCAGAGACAATACCGATACCAGAATCGCGACCGCGCCCGGAGTGGGAAGACGAAGATCTCCGCCCGGCATGCTGCCGAAGAGCCGGACGATGCCAGCGATCGCATGCAGCATGGCCGCCGTCACAGCAGCAGGGATGGCAGCGAGCGAAGGCGCGATGAGAATGCTTGCGAACGCGATGAGCGCAGCGGGGAGTGCCACCGCGATCAACGGCACGACCAAGAGATTGACTGGAAGGGCGAGCAGCGTTATGCGATGAAAATAGACCGCCATTGGCAGAGACATGGCAAGCTCAACTACGGAGGAAACAAGAAGCACCTCGAGAATTCGCAGGCCCAGACCGATCAGGGCTGGAAACCAGGAGAATGCCGCGCGCCCACCCACAATCGGTTTCAAATGCTCCGCGAGCAGTCGCAAGGTGACCCGGAACTGCGCGAGCCGAGGCGAGAACGTGGGATCGAGCGCAATTTGATCTGGGTTTTGGCAAGCACGAAGATACGGCGTGAAGGTATGTTCTCCAAGAGGAATCACAATGCCCGCGATGACGAGAACGGAAAGCACTGTCATCTGAAAGCTCGCGTCCAGGATGGCGCGAGGGTTCCACGCGATCAGGCAGAGAGTTGCGAAGCCGATGGCGTTCAGGCTGTTGCGCTCGCGGTAAAGCAATCGCGCAAGCAGAAACAGCGAGACCATCCAAAAGGACCGCTGAACAGGATCGCCAAAACCGGTCAGCAGGGCATAGGCGAACGAAAACGCAATCGTGATCGCAGCCGCCCAAACTCTCGGTAAGCGCAACAGTGCCGCGAAAGCGAAGATGAATCCGGCGAAGAGTGCCAGATGCATGCCGGACACAACTAGTAGATGAAACGAACCGGTGCGCTCAAATCCAACACGAGCTTCACGGTCGAGATAAGTTCGATCTCCAAGAATCATCGCGCCGAGCATTCCTGCGTCCTCATGACTGAGGCGCAACCAGCCAGGCAGCCGGGAAGCGTTGTTGGCGGAATCAGCAAAATCCTGCAAACGCCGTGTTCCGGCTTGTTGAAGGGAATGCAGCGTGCAGAAGAAGGAGCCGTGAGCGGCGTGGCGAACGATCTCAATTGCAGGAGCTTTCACCGAACCGATTACGGCGACTCCCTGTGCCAGAAGCCATTGGCTCGAGTCCCACACCCCGGGATCGAGATAGCGCTCAGGCGGATGCATTGAGAGAGTCGTCCGAACCGAATCACCGCAACGGAGCGCTGGAAGAGCACCCTCCGCGGGCGCATAGAGGGTAGCTCTTAGACCGCCTGCCAGCGGCTTGGCGTCAACCAACCGAATCCGGATATCGATGCTCTCGCTTTGCTCTTGTCGAACGGTTCTCGAATAGAGAGAGGTCGACTGTTCGAAGCGGACAGGTGTCGTACGCGTGACCTCACCCTCAACGGTATGAGTGGCGCCGTTCTCTGCGAGCCAGACCAGATGTCTCTGTGCGTCTGGTGCGATCTGAATTTCGCTCAGGAACATCCCGAGCAAAAACCAGCAGCAGGCAAGCGGAACCCATGCGACCCGGGTACTGCCGTGCGCGGCAAAGCTGGTAATGACTGCGGTGACGATCAGGGCTACCAGCAAAGTGCCGGGTACGAGCCACATTTCTTGAGCTACAAGGATGCCAACGCAAAGAAAGAGGCTGGCAAAAAGCGCGGGCACGTTCTCGAAAGAGAGACGAGCGGCTGTGTGCTGAACACGACCGGCATTAGCCCGCATCTCTCACCAAACCTCGGAAGAAAGAGCAATCACGCAACGTGCCGGACCGCGCAACCAGAGGTTCAGAGATGAGCCCCTTTCTTGGATCTTTTCTGCCGCACTTGCTGCGGCAAACCTTCCCTCAAACTTGGCCAGGAAGTGACGTTGGCTGCGAGCACGCAAGCCGCGCCATCTCTGCCTGTTATTTGCGCGCAAGCGCTGCTACAGTTTCCAGGTGAAACGTTTGCGGAAACATCTCCACCAGATGCAGTTGAGTCAAGCGATATCCGGATTGTAACAGTGCCTGCAAATCACGGGCCAGGGTGGCGGGGTCGCAGGAGACGTAAACGACCTCAGGTGCCCCTATCTGTGTTAAATGCGTGACGACCTCGCTGCCCAAACCGGCTCGTGGCGGATCCAGCAGAATGAAATCAGGAGTGTCTTCAGGTTTACGGCTCGAATCGCGGTGAATTTGGCGGCGCAGAAAATCAAGCGTGTTCGACTGAACGGAATGGTGGCGGGTTCCAGAAAGATTATGTGTAAGGTCGGAGGCGGAGAAGGGCGCTGGTTCCACCGCCGTTATGTGCTCGAAGGCTAAAGCGTTCGCAAAGAGTCCGACACCAGCGTACAGATCCCAAGCCACTCTTCCAGACCGCCCGCTCACAACCAGATCGAGCAACTGTGGGACAAGAAATCGATTGACCTGAAAGAACGATCCCAGGCTAACCCGATACTTGTGCCCCAGGACCGTATACGTCAGCGATCTCTGTCCCCATTGGCTGAGCAGCCGCTCGCTATGCTCAGCGGCAAAGAACAGCGCGGACCCGGCAAGTTCAGGAAGTTGAACCTTGAGAGACTCGGCGAATCTCTTCAGGTCTTCTTCAACACCGCCTGTTGTTTTCCGCAGAGGCTGGCTCGTCCAGAGCGAAACCAGGAGAGAGGATTCGTCGCCGTCCGTGAAGAACTCAATCTCGTCGCATGAGCGCGCAAATCTACTCTCCTGTTTCAGGCTCAGGACGGCAGCTATCGCCCGCTCAAGAACCGGTGCGGCGATGGGACAGTGCGTCACCGGCAGATTTCGGTGGGAACCGCGCTCGCGATAACAGAGGACAAGTTGGCCGCCTTTCTCAGCGATCTGCAACCGAATGCGGTTGCGATATCGCCAAGGCGGCCCACTGATGCTTTCGATTCCGGCGAGCGACTCCAAGTACGAGGCGAGGCGTGCCCGTTGGAGTGTGTCCTTGAGAATGTCGAGCTTCATCCGCAGCTGGTATGCGGCGTTGGCGTGCTGATATTGGCACCCGCCGCACATCGGGAAATATTCGCAGCCGGGAACCACTCGTTCGCGCGAAGGCTCGAGAACCGCATCGATCTCGGCAGTAGAGTAGGTTTTCCGGTCCTCGGTAATGTGCGCGTCGACGAGTTCGCCGGGAAGCGCGTATGGGGTAAATACAGTTTTTCCGGCGAGCGCGCCCTCTCCCGCCCCAGTTCCGGACGAATCGGCAGAGACCCGTGATAGGCCTGCGCCTCCGTAGACAGCCTTATCGATGCGTAACCTCATGACTGGCTCATGTAAAAGAGGCTAAGCCGCGGAATCGCAAATTTTTCGAGCAGGCGCTTCTGTAGAAACTGCTGTTCGATTTGCCGGATCTGCAAAGCCTGCATCCGGCTGCGGTAAGGTGCGATCTCGCTCGCCGCTTGCTGGCGCAGGGCAACGAGTTCCTCCTCCGATGTAGTCGAGAGGATGATCGCGAAGAGTTTCTCTTCCAACGCGGTCAGCTTCGCCTCGAGATCCTCGAGGTTCGGTTTGACAGTTCTGATTTCTTCGACAAGAGCGTCTAGACGCTGTGCGGTCTGGGCAATGGAGGCCGCGCGGCCCGACGCGCGTAGCTGCTGTGCGCACACGGTGAGGTGCGCAGCGATCCGCTCCTGCTCGAATCCCTCGTCGGCGTCTCGCTTAGGCGCCGCCGATGCTGCGCCTATCGCGGCCTCCTTCATGTCCTCGACTGCGGAGATGACTTCTTGCGCGCAGTAGGCGAGACCGTTCACCCGCCGTATCCGGCCTTTGCTTTTGCGCGCTTCGTACTTGTCGAACGCCGCATCGATTCCGCGAAGCACAGCGGCCAACGGTACCCCCGCCTCACGCCAGGTCTCGATCAATGCCCAGTCCAAAGTGGAGAGCAGAAGCAACGATCCACGGCGGCGCTGAAAGTGTTCTTCAATCTCGGTGAAGTAGTTGAAATAGTTCTGCACGAGAGGATTTCATCACAGTTGAGGTTAGGCTCCGCAGTTCTTGGGGATAAGGCCTATTTATCTGGCCGCACTTCTTCCAGACTATAGGGTTTCCGCAAGGTTTACTGAGTTCCACATCAGGGATGCTTTGCGGCGGACTCGGCTGGATGAGCGTGCTTCGCCTTCGCTGCGCGATTGCGCTCGAAGATCAGCCGAAGTCCTTCGAGCGTAAGCATGTCATCGATCGTGTGGATGTACTTGGATCCGGTGGCAACCAGCCGCGCGAGGCCGCCCGTTGCGATTACTTTGGGCGCATCGTGATTGACCTGAGCCGCGTCACGGAACGACAGTTCCTGCAGAATACGCTCCAGGATTCCATCGACCAACCCAATGTAGCCGTAGTAGAGGCCGCTCTGCAGGTGCGCAACGGTATTGGTTCCGATCACCTTGGAAGGCTTCTTGATGTCGACCCGAGATAGCCGGGCAGCACGTGAGAACAGCGCCTCTGCAGAGAGACCAAGGCCGGGCGAGATTGCTCCGCCGATGTATTCGCCCTTCGCTGACACGACGTCGAAGGTGGTGGCGGTGCCAAAATCGACGATGATGCAGGGGCCGCCATATCGCGCGAATGCCGCAACCCCGTTCACTAGCCGGTCGGCGCCAAGTTCGGCCGGGTTGTCGACCAGAATGGGCATGCCGGTCTTAATCCCAGGTTCGACGAAGATCGGCTTCAGATGGAAATATCGCTCGCATACTTCGCGAAGCACTGTCTCAACCGGGGGCACTACGGAGGAAATGATGATGTTCGCCACTCCGCTCGCCTCGATTTTGTGCAGGGCGAAAAGGTTCAGAAAGAGAACGCCATATTCGTCCACGGTCTGCGTTCTCTGTGTGGTAACCCGCCATTGCGCAATCAGCTCGTCGGACGCGGCGCGGTAGAGACCTAAAACCGTATTCGTATTGCCGACATCGAGTGCAAGGAGCACGGTTTACCCATTTTCCCGGACACCGCCGGAGACGACGGTCCGCAGGTCACCAGGCGTGCGAACCCGAAGGAAACCTCGTGCATCCAGACCGGCCGTTACTCCTGAGTACCCTTCTGCCTCATCAACGTGAACGTGCTTGCCGCGTATCCAGGAAGATACGCTCGCCAAACGGCTGAGAATACTCGAAGCTGCCCCGGCCGGATCGGCGTTGAGCGCAAGGGCCTCTTGGTGAAGCGATTGTAGCAAAGCGATTAGCAACTCCTGTCTGGGCCAGGAGCGCTCGGTCTCGATATGCAGTGATGTGGCAACATGAGCCAGCTCATCGGGAAAGCTCTCCTGATGCACATTGATGCCAATACCGACCACCGAGTGCCGCACGCGCGTGACCTCCGCATTCAGCTCAGTAAGAATCCCGCAGAACTTCCGTTTCCCGAAGAGCAGATCGTTGGGCCAACGAATGTCCGCTTCGAGCGATGTTACTTGATGAACTGCTTCGCGAACGGCGAGCCCGGCCGCCAGTGAGAGCCACAGAATATCTGCGGGTGCGATCCGCGGCCGAAGCAAAACGCTGACATAGAGACCCGACCCTGGGGCAGAATGCCACGCATGTCCTCCCCGGCCTCGCCCAGAAGTTTGCTCATCCGCCAGATAGACCCTGCCCTCGGGCGCGCCTTCGTCGCCCTGCTGCATGGCGAGGACGTTGGTCGAGTGGATGGAGGGAAAGTAGTGCAGGTTGCCTACGAAAGGAGTAGACGTTAGCGCGGCGTCGATTGCCGCAAGGTCGTAAGGATCGCCGTGCAACGGCAAGTTCATGCCCGGCCGCCTAGATGAGCTCTGCGGTGATGCGCATCGAGAGATCGACCGCGACCACCGAATGCGTGAGAGCGCCGATCGAGATATAGTCAGCTCCGGCTAGCGCATATTTCCGGACGTTTTCAAGCGTGATTCCGCCCGAAGCCTCGAGTGGGATCGTGAGGCCCTGCCCGCGCACGATTCCGACGGCCTTCTTGATCTCTGACGGGCTCATGTTGTCCAGAAGCAGAGCTTCCGCCCCGCCCTTGAGCGCCTGATCCAACTCGGCGAAGGATCGCACTTCGCACTCCACCGTTTGCCCGGGTTTGCGCTCGGCCAATGCGCGCTCAAGGACTTTGGGAAGACCGCCTCCCAGCGAGATATGGTTGTTTTTGATGAGAATCCCGTCGGAAAGATCAAGACGATGGTTCTGTCCCCCGCCGCAACGGACAGCGTACTTATCGAGCACGCGCAATCCTGGAGTCGTCTTGCGTGTATCGAGAATTGTCGCCTTCGTGCCGGCGACCGCGTTCACATAAGCTCGCGTGGCGGTGGCAATACCGCTCATGCGCTGCATCAAATTGAGGATCACGCGCTCGCATGCAAGGATGGCTCTGGCATTGTGTCGAATCACCGCGACTGCCTGACCTTTTTTGACGCGAACCCCATCGAACATCTCGGGATGATTGACCACCTCGAAACGGCTCGTGCTGCGTTTGTCGAGCCGGGCGAAGATATCCAGGAAGCGTGAGATTGAGCCCAAGCCGCAGATGACGCAATCCTGCTTGGCGATGACCGTTCCGGAAGCGCGCAGCCCTGGGGCAAGGCTGACCGAGGTCGTGACGTCGTTGGTCGCCTTGTCTTCTAACAGAGCCTGCTCCAAGATCGCCTCGATCCGCTTGCTCTTCCAATCCATTCGCTTTCCTTTAGAGGACTCTCATTTCTGCGGGCCGAGGCTGTCGAGGGCCGCGCGCGTCTTGGGGATCAGCATGCTCAGCTCACCAGCCCGCCGGCGCAGTCCCTCAACGACTGTCGACGGAGCCTTCGCGAGAAAGCTGTGATTGGCCAGCTGGCGCTCTGCATTGGATGCTTCTTTCTCAAAGCGAGTCAGCTCTTTCACGAGGCGCTCACGCTCAGCCGCAACATCGATCTTACGCTCATAGACAACTGCGACATCGAAATTGAAAGTGCTCCGGCTGCTGGCTCCTTCGGTCAACGAATCCACTGGAATCACTTCAGAGATCCGCGCCAAGCGCCGAACGAATGAGAGGCAATCTGCAGGAATGCTGTACCGGCTCAGCTGCATCGGCACAGCAACCTTCTCTTCAATACCCAGGTCTTTGCGGAGTGTGCGCACCGTGCCAATCAGCTCCTGCAGTACTCGCATATCGATCTCGGCGAGGTCGTCCGCATGCATCTCGCCCGCAGGGAACTTGGCGAGCGCAATCGATTTTTCTGGGGGTACGCCGCCATACAGGGCATGCCAGATCTCCTCCGTGAGAAAAGGCATAAATGGAGACAACAGCCGCAGGGCCGCTTCGAAGACCGAAACCAAAGTCGTAAGCGCAGCTCGCGTTGACTCTGACGGCGAGCCGAAGTCCAGACGCAGCTTGATGATCTCGAGATACCAGTCGCAGAAGTCGCCCCAAAAGAATTGATAAATGAGATTGGCGGCTTCGTGAAAACGATATTCCGACAGCTCTTCATCGAGTTGAGCCGCGGTGCTCTTGATCCGGGAGACAATCCAGCGGCTTTCCAGCGGCGCATCCGCGGTGATCTCTGGTTCTCCAGAGAAGTCTGCCGGGGTGACGACGATTCCCGCCTTTGCCGCGCGGTCGAGCTGCATGAAGAGGAAGCGGGCCGCATTCCAGATCTTATTCGCGAAGGCCCGGTAGCCCCCAGTACGCTCTTCGCTGAAGGCGATGTCGGTCCCAGGAGAGGCCATCGCAGCAAGCGTAAAGCGCACTGCATCCGTGCCAAAGCGCCTCACGATCTCTATCGGGTCGATCACGTTGCCCTTGGTCTTGGACATCTTCTGGCGGTCGGCATCGCGCACTAGGGCGTGGATATAAACCTCGCGGAAAGGCACGGCATCCTTGAGAGTTCGCTGGCTGCCGTCGGGCATGGGCACATCGAGCATGAAGTGGCAGCCCAGCATGATCATTCTCGCCACCCAGAAGAAGAGGATGTCGAAGCCGGTCACGAGCAACTGGGTGGGATAGAAGGCGTCGAGGTCGGGGGTGCGCGCCGAGGGACCGCCGCCCCGCCAGCCAAACACAGAAAACGGCAGCAGCCCCGAGGAGAACCACGTGTCCAGCACGTCCGTCTCCTGCTCCAGTTCGCTGTGCCCGCACTTCTCGCAGGCCTCAGGTGTCTCGCGGGCCACGGTGATATGGCGGCAGTGCCGGCAATGCCACGCGGGTATCCGGTGCCCCCACCAGAGCTGCCGCGAGATGCACCAGTCGTGAATGTTGCGCATCCACTCGAAGTACGTTTTGGCGTACTGTTCGGGTGTGAAGCGGATATAGCCTTCTTCGACGGCTGCAATCGCCTTGTCGGCCAGCGGCTGAATCTTGATAAACCATTGCGTCGACAGTCGAGGCTCGACGATCGTCTTGCAGCGGTCGCATTTCCCGATCGAGTTGACATGATCGCGAACGCCAGCCAGCAGCCGCTGCTCGTCGAGATCCTCGACGATTCTCTTGCGTGCCACGAAGCGATCTAATCCTGCATAAGGGCCGGCCGCCGCGTTCATATGCGCGGTGTCGTCCATTACGTTGATCGGCTGAAGGTGATGCCGCTGCCCGAGCGCGAAATCGTTAGCGTCGTGCGCTGGCGTAACTTTCACCGCGCCCGTGCCGAAGTCGCGGCTCACCCAAGGATCGGTGATCACTGGGATTTCACGATCCGTCAGAGGCAGCCGCAGCATCTTCCCATGTACGTTGAGGTAGCGCTCGTCATCCGGATGCACCGCGACGGCGACATCACCCAGCATCGTTTCCGGCCGGGTGGTGGCAACGGTGACATAACCGGATTCGCCGACGATCGGATAGCGAATCTCCCAAAGCTTGCCCTGTTGTTCCTCGTGCACGACCTCGAGATCGGAAATCGCCGTTTGGCAACGCGGGCACCAGTTGACGATATAGGCCCCTCGATAGATGAGCCCCTGTTCATACAGCCGGACGAAGGCTTCGCGCACTGCCGCGGAGAGGCCCGCGTCCATGGTGAAGTACTCGCGGGACCAATCGACGCTCGTGCCGAGCCGCTTCATCTGTTCGAGAATGGCTCCGCCGTAATGCTTTTTCCATTGCCAGACGCGCTCGATGAATGCTTCGCGGCCTACATCTTGCCGCGTCTTGCCCTCTGCCTCGAGCTGCCGCTCGACCATCATCTGGGTGGCGATTCCAGCGTGATCGGTGCCCGGAACCCAGAGCGCCAGACTGCCGCGCATGCGATGCCAGCGCGTGATGATGTCCATCTCCGTCTGGTTGAGCATGTGCCCCATGTGAAGCCGACCCGTAACGTTCGGTGGCGGCAAAAGCGTTGTAAAGACAGGCACTTGGGGAAGGGTAGTCGGTGACGGCTGATGGAAGAGCTCTTCGGAAACCCAGTATTCCGCCCAGCGATCTTCTATTGCGGTGGGGTCATAAGCTGTGGGCAAATCACGAGACATGCGGAAAATGGAATGATTCTTTCCCACGATAGCACAGGAAATTCAGCGGCCCAGCCGGGCAGCAAGATGAGCTCAGGCTTCATCGGGTGAGCAGAAAAGAGCCCTCAAGAAAGTCCCAGAAGTCCAGCGGAGGGTTAACGGACCCAGATTTCGGGGTTCGTTGGCGTTTCGGGCCGCGATCGACGATTTCGCAATCGTCCAAACAGCTGTGGAATCAGGCAAGGACGCCTGACGCCACAGCTGGAACACTAGAAGGGATTGATCTTATCCAGGCCCTTCTTGCGCTTGTGCTTGCTCGAGGACTCATCACTCGAGTTGTACTTCGGTTCCTTTGGCTTCTTTGCGCCGGCTCCGGTGTTGGTTCCGGTTTGCACCTGAGCTGTATTCGCGCCATGAACGTCGTTGGTCTGAGCTTGCGCTGGCGCCGGCTTTTCGACTGGCGGCAAAGTCGTGTTGTTCGGGCCCACAGGGGCTAATCCGCCCGGGTTCTGTGCTCCCGGAACCCCGGCGGCGGCTGCTGCCGCCGCGGCTCCCGGGTCTGTCGCAGCCCCCGGCACCGCTGGGTTCGTTGAGGGGTTGCTCGCCGCAGGGTTGGCATTCGCATCCGCCCCACTCTGGCTCGCCGCAGGTGCGCTATTCGAACCTTCACCCTGGCTCACGATCGAAGCGCCGATCGCAGGTCCATTTCCTCCACTGCTATTCGCCGAGGGCACACTCTCCAACTGCAAGGGAGTGGTGCTTTCATTCCCGGGCTGCGCATTCTGAGCTGCAGCCGCAGCCTGTGTCGCGGCCGGGGTGGCCGTAGTCGCGGGCACTGGGCTGCCGGCGATGGCCGCATTGAACATCGCCGAGTTTTCCTTGTTCACCGTCGGCGCATTCACCTGCGCCGGGTCGGTCAAAGTCGGTTCCCCGATACGTGCAGCGTTGACCGTCGTTGGGCCATGTTTCACAAGGAACATCGCCCGCTGTTTGAGACTTACTCCGATCCGGCTCTGTTCCTGAGCTTCGCTCTCCGCCAACTCTGCTTGTGAAGGCTCAGGCACCGAACGATTGAGAGCTATCAGGCGCTCACGGGCATCCTCAACGTGCGGAGCCATGGAATAATGCGTGACCACCCGGCCATACGCGTCCGCTGCGCGGTCATCGTATGCCTTGATCAGCTCCTGCTTGGCGGGAGCTGAGATACTCGGCAGCGACTGCACATACCGAGCTTCCGCGGCGTAAGCATCTCCAAGACCGATCAGTGTCAGATCGCTGTGGCTGTAGAGCGGGTAGCGATCGCTCAAGCTTTGCAGCCGGGCAATGGTTGCTGGCCAGTTTTCGTGCGTCGAGTAAAAGCTCCCAATCTCGTATTGCCGATCGGCCAGAACTTCCTGTACTTCGCGCAGCCGTTGTTTCGCGCGCGGCACCAGCGGTGAATCCGGAAACTGCTGGATCATCGCCCGGTATTCTTCCTCCGCCCGGTCGGCATTGGTATGGTCGCGGTCAGGCTTCTCCATCTGCATGAAGTAGATGTCGGCGACCCGCATCTGTGCCTCGGCAGCCTCCGGCTGATTTGGGAAGAAGGTGATGAAGTCCTTGTATTCGGCTTCCGCCTGGGCCAACGCTGCAGTTCCCCCTTCGCGGAACCAGCTATCCCCAACAGCTAGTTTGGCGCGCATCTGATACTCGGACTCAGGGTAGGTATTCAGCAGAGTCTGCAGATCCAGACGGGCGACGTCATAGCGCCCCTTCTTCATCGCCGTCATTGCCTTGTCGAAAAGCTGCTTATCCGGCTGCTTGGATTTGTTCCCGGCCAAGGGATCGTTCGGGGAAGGCGTTTGGGGTTGATCGGATTTGTTGAAAAGTCCAGCCGAAGCTGATTGAGTGAGCAGCGCAGCCAAACATGCGGTCGCGACCAGGGGTAAGAAACGCTTCATAGCACCTCGTGAGCAGGATACGCCTGCCTGCCGTCTGCGGTTAGCCATCTCGCAACGGCAGCCATCAGTCTAAATGGTCGCAGCCTGCGTGGTCTGAAAATGTTGGCCGGTCTTACGTCCCTCTGCGTCCCGGGCGAGGGTTAACAGTTCTCGGGCAGAGTGCTCCGGATCGCCCTTGCTGAAGACAGCGCTCCCGGCCACTAGCAGCTCCGCTCCAGCTTGAACCACGTCGACCATCGTATCGTGAGCGATCCCGCCGTCGACCTCAATGTGGAAGCTAAGCTCAAGCTCCGAACGGAGTTCCGCCAACCTCCGGATTTTGTCGAGAGAAAAGGGAATGAACTTTTGGCCGCCAAAGCCGGGGTTCACGCTCATCACCAGTACGTGGTGAACCATGGGCAGAATGTCGATCAGAAGATCGACTCTTGTCGCCGGATTGATCACCACGGCGGGCTCCATCCCGTGTTGACCGATCAGTTGCAGCGTACGGTGAAGATGGCGGCACGCCTCGTAATGCACACTTATCCAGTTCGCGCCTGCGTCGGCAAAATCCGGGATGAAATTGTCGGCGTTCTCAATCATCAGGTGGCAGTCGAGCGGCAACTGAGTAACCTTGCGCAAGGACTTGACCACGGGTGGCCCCATCGTGATGTTCGGAACGAAGTGACCATCCATGATGTCGATATGGATGACACTGCCGCCGCCGCGCTCCGCAGCCTGGATCTCTTGCCCCAATTTGGAGAAGTCGGCGGAGAGAATGGATGGCACTAATCGGACCACAGGCGCACTCCCGACACACCTTCAGTGTATCAGCGTTCTTCGCAGGATCTGATTTCTGCTTTTGCCTGAGGACTGATAACTCGGCCAGGACAGCCTAGCCTCCGGCGATTGCACCAATGATCAAAAACGGCTCCCTCCCGGCCACAACCGCGTCAGGCAATCGCGCATCTGGCGATTCGTGAGAGAGATCCTCCGTGCAGGCAAAGAATCGTAAAAACGGCCGGCGCTGCTGCGTCACGTGATCGCGGATCGTGCCGCGCAGCATCGGATATTGCGCCTCGAGTGCATCCAGCACCGATCGCTGCGTGACCTCGCCCTCGATCTCGAGCTTCACCTCCACGCCGACTTGTGCCAGCGTTCGCAAATGTTGCGGAAGCTCCACACGGATCATCCTTCCGCTCACCGCAGCGTTTGAACCTCGACGGAAAGAACAGCTGGCAGATCCCGAACGATCGGAGCCCAGGAGTCTCCAGCATCGGTCGAGGCGTAGACCTGTCCTCCAGTGGTGCCAAAATATACGCCACACTTATCAAGCGAGTCGACGGACATCGCGTCACGTAGCACGTTTACGTAACAGTCGCTTTGCGGCAGTCCCTTGGTCAGCGCTTCCCACTCATTTCCGCCCGTGCGGCTGCGGAAGACGCGCAGCTTTGCATCCGGCGGATAGTGCTCCGAATCGCTCTTGATCGGAACGACGTAGATCGTTTCCGGCTCATGCGCGTGCACGTCGATCGCGAACCCGAAGTCTGTCGGCAGGTTTCCGCTGACCTCCTGCCACGAATTCCCGGCATTATCGCTGCGCATCACGTCCCAATGCTTTTGCATGAACAGCACGCCGGGCCGAGACGGGTGCATCGCAATGTGGTGAACGCAATGGCCAACCTCGGCCTTGGGGTCGGGGATGTGCTGTGACGACAGTCCCTGGTTGATCGGGAGCCACGTCTTGCCGCCGTCGTCCGTCCGGAAGGCGCCCGCAGCCGAGATGGCGATGAAGAGCCGCTGGGGATCGCTTGGATCGAGGATGATAGTGTGCAGGCACATCCCCCCTGCGCCCGGCGCCCAATGCGGTCCTGACCCATGGCCCCGCAATCCGGAGAGCTCCTGCCAAGTCTGTCCCCCATCGCTCGATTGGAATAACGCCGCATCTTCGATTCCGGCGTAGACCGTTTCTGCATCGCTGAGCGACGGCTCGAGATGCCACACGCGCTTGAATTCCCAAGGATGCGGGGTGCCGTCATACCACTGGTGCGTGCCGGGGACTCCGTCATAGGCAAACTTATTCCCCACCGGTTCCCACGTCTTGCCGCCGTCGTTCGAGCGTGGAATCAGTTGTCCGAACCATCCGGTCGACTGGGATGCATACAGCCGCTCGGGATCGACTGGCGAGCCCTTGACGTGGTAAATCTCCCAGCCGCCGAAGTGAGGACCGTTGACCTCCCATTGTTTGCGCTTTCCGTCCGAAGTCAGGATGAACGCTCCTTTGCGTGTCCCTACCAACACCCGCACCTTGCTCATCTTTTATTTCCTCCTTCGCTTTGCGCCCGTTTTCACTGGCGGCTCTTCCTGAAATTTAGGTAAAAAGGGAGTCGTGTCACGTGTTTGCCAACGCCGTCTGACCTCCGCCAAAACTTCGTCGCGATTCTCTTCCATCTGAGCGATTACGGCGCAGGGTGCCGCAGTCTCCTCATGCCGGGCAGCCCAAAGGAGCAATTCCAAAAGCACCGGTGCCAGATCGATTCCTCTTTCTGTCAGCCGGTAGTTCATCTTTCGGCTGTCAGTCTTTTCCGTTTCCGCGAAAATAATCCCGTTCCTTTCGAGCTTCTGCAGTCGGTCGGCCAGGATGTTCGACGCGATGCCTTCACCTGCCGTCTCGAACTCCTTGAATGTGCGGTAGCCGCGAACCATGAGATCGCGAATGATCAGTAGCGACCACCGATCCCCAAACCTCTCGAGCGAGATGCTCACCGGGCACCCAGAACGGCGTTTTGACTTGGGCTTTCCAGCCACGCTGGACAACCTATCAAATATCACTTGCGAATCGCAAGCGATTTGGGATGAGCAGTGTTGTAAGCGACGTGAGCAGTTTCTCCCCGGCGTTGTCGCGATTAGAATTCCTGTTCGCAGACCGAAAGGTACTGCGTATAATCGCAGTCGCTTACCCTTGAGAGGTTTATAGATGGCCACTGCCGTTCACGCCGAGACGGTATCACCCGCCCTCGTATGGGATACTCTGCTAGCATTCCAGCGTACCGCCGCCCTGCGCGCTGCCATCGAATTGAATCTATTCGGTGCGATCGGCGAGGGTGCCGATGACGTGGCGTCATTAGCTCGCCGATGTTCAGCATCGGAGCGCGGCATCCGCATCCTAAGTGACTACCTCACAATTATTGGCCTGCTCAGCAAAAAGAACGGCCGCTATTCCCACACTCCCACGAGTGCCGCTTTCTTAGATCCACGTTCGCCGGCCTGCATGGCCTCGATTGCACGCTTTACCGGCAACGTAACCATGTCCGAACCGTGCCTCCAGCTAGCCGAGATCGTTCGCTCCGGGACCACGGTTCTGCCTGGTGACGGCGCGGTTGAGCCGGAAAACCCCGTTTGGGTTGAATTCGCCCACAGCATGGTTCCCATGATCGCGCCGGTCACGGCACCTTTCGCGGCCATTGCGCTCGATGGGCTTTCGGGCCCCGTCCGAGTGCTCGATATCGCCGCCGGCCATGGACTCTTCGGCATTGCGGCGGCTAAGCAAAATCTGCAGGCGCACATCGTTGCGCTAGACTGGGCGGCCGTCCTCGACGTCGCAAAAGCGAATGCTCGAAAGGCCGGGATTGAGGACCGCTACGAGACGCTGCCTGGCAGTGCATTCGACGTGGACTACCAAGGCCCCTACGATGTCTCGCTCCTCACTAATTTTCTGCACCACTTCGACCCACCCACCTGCGTTACGATCCTCCGGAAAGTTCGCTCGTCCTTGAAACCCGGAGGCCGCGTCGCGATCCTCGAGTTTGTGCCGAGTGAGGACCGGGTTTCGCCTCCTACGCCGGCCGCCTTCAGCCTCATCATGCTGACAACCACGGCATCCGGCGATGTATACACGTTGAAGGAACTCGAAGCCATGTGCCGCGAAGCGGGCTTTGAGCGCGTGACGGAACATTCCCTTCCCGCTAGTCCGCAAACCGCGGTTGTCGGCTACGCTCCACTGGGCCCACAGCTCGGTTCTGATAAATCTCGGGAGTGAGATCGGTATTGCGGACGGGATTTGGTCAATTCAGAAGTGGATCCCGCAATCTGTGGCTTTGATGTTTGCGGGGAATTTCTCACGCAACTTCCGTGGCCGATCAATTTCAACAGAGAAAAAACGCGATACCGCCGAGTCGTTATCGGTAGACAATACTGATCGACATTTCCTCGCCCTCGGTTTTGGCAACATTGCAGAACGTTCTCCGGTGCTGCCGCGAAAACTCCAGCCATACGCGACTGGACCCGACGCGCAAGCCATCGATTGCCAGCTCCTTGAGAAATTCTGGTAAATGCGGATTTACGATCTTGATTTCACGGTTCGACGCGTCTACGCGGAAGCCTAAGAGAGCAGTAAGGATTAGAAAGAAAGCCCCTGAAGCCCAGGCCTGCGGTGAGCACGAGACAGGGTAATGAACCGGTTCGCCGCGGCGGCTCCGTTGAATGCCACAGAACAGTTCCGGCAAACGATATTCACGAAAGTACAGCGCGGCGTCGTACAACGATGTAAAGATCCGCGAGCTCTCTTCATGAAATCCGTACGCTGCCATTCCATAAGCGATGAGCGAGTTATCGTGAGGCCACACGGAACCGCGATGGTAGCTCATCGGATTAAAAGTCAACTCTTCCTGGGAAAGAGTCCGGATGCCCCAACCTGAATAAAGCCCGTGCCCCATCAGGCCCTTCACCACTTCGGCTGCGCGGTCGGCATCCACGGCGCTTGAAAAAAGTAAATGGCCCGGATTCGAGGCCATCACTTGCAACGGCTGCCTGTCCCGGTCAAGCCCCATCGCAAAGAAATGCATTTTAGGAATCCACAAGGCTTCATCGAGCTTTCGCCGCAACTCCTCCGAGCGCCTTGCCAGGTCCGCGGCCTTCACCTCCAGTCCAAGCGCGCGAAACAGAGCTGAGGCCCGCGCAAATGCATCAGTCGCATACCCCTGGACTTCCACCAGCGCGATGGGCGGTTGTGCGATCTGTCCGTTTGCGTGCAAGTTAGCGTCGCCAGAATCCTTCCATCCCTGGTTGAACAGGCCTTTAGGGTTCCTTCTGCAGAACTCGATCAACCCGTCGCCATCCAGATCGCCGAATTCGAGTAGCCACTGAATCGCAGCAGTCAAATGGGGCTGCATCTCGTGCAGGAAATTCGTGTCGCCGCTCCAGCGGAAATATTCACTGAGCACGATAACGAAAAGGGGAGTCGCGTCTACCGAACCATAATTCTTCCCGAAGGCCACTTCCCCCGTGGCTGTCATTTCGCCGGAGCGCATCTCGTGCAGGATCTTGCCAGGGTCTTCATCAAGCTCGTTTGATCTGTTCCGGCCCTGATGCCCGGCGAGTACCCTCAACGTACCTTTGGCGATCGACTGATTCAAAATCAGCGTCTGGTAGGAGCCGATCAGCGAGTCTCTTCCGAAAAGAGCCGCAAACCATGGAACACCGGCGGCCAACGCATTGCCCTCCGGCTGTCGTATTTGCAGCGCATAAAAGTCCTGAATCGATGTCCTCAACATCGTGTCGAATAGATCGTTGTCTGAGCGGAAACGTGTGCACTCGTGTTGCCATAATTCGAAGTCGCGGTCGAGTGTCCCTAACGCTTCATCCAAGTCGTGCTTCGCTCGAGTGGTTTCGAGTCTGCCAACGATCTGGCTTTCTGATACTGAAGAGGTTACGTGTTTCTCCGCCGCCTTCGGAACCACCGTGCAGCTAATCTGCGCCGTACCGAAGGGAGCGAGCTGTATATCCCATGAGACGGTCTTCCCGGCAATCTTTGTAGGGGGCGGTTGGAAAGAGATCGTGGTGCTTCGAATTACATCATCCAGTCCCTTATAAAGAAAGATCATACGGTCATCGTTTTCGATCGGTGCGTAGTACGTGCCGCTCTTACCACGGATAATTCCGCGAACCTGGAAGATATCCATGAAATCTGCGTCATAGGTAACTTCGATCTTCAACCGGACATTCTCTTTATAGAAGTTCTGCAGATGAAGCACGTCGTTGAGCGCTGTGTCCTCCAACACTTGTTCTCTGTGGAGAAAAACCGTATTCACAGGTATATCCAGGCCTTCCGAGTGAGCGGCCCCCTTGACGGTCATTGCCGCGCGCTTCACGTATGCGCCCGTTGTCGTTGAAGAAAGCACCACCGGCGGATACCCGTTGACGACCAGCTCCAGCCGGCTCAGATAACGTGTATCGTCTCGAAACAGGCCCACATTGGGATGACCGGGAGGCCAGATGTCGCCGGTTTTCTTTGCGGCTAGGAACGTTTTCCCCCGAATCAAGGCAATAATCTCACCATGCGAAAGCTGCGGGTCGGGGTATGCCACTCGCGGTTCCTCAGGAGGCGGTATCTCGCGTAATTCGCTCGCCTTGAATTCAAAAGGCTGCGTCTGCGATCGGCTCATGCAGCCAGCTCTCCGCTATCCTCAAGCGCTCCGTCGGGTTCGGTTTCTCCGTCCAGTATCCGCTGGTAACACTCCAGATACTTTGCAGCCATCGCATCGGCGGAGAACATTTGCTCGACCCAGCTCCGGACAGTGAAAGGATCGAACCGCTTCTTTTCTATGGAGGACACCATCTCGTCCACCGATGTGCTGATGCTCCCAGACACGTCCTCGCAGATGACTTCAGGTACTGCTCCGGCTCGAAATGCGAAAACGGGGGTTCCGCACGCCATCGATTCGAGCATTACCAATCCAAACGGCTCTTCCCAATGGATTGGAAAGAGCATGCCTGCCGCACCGCCGAGTAGCTGGTTTTTCATATTTAAGTCGGCTTCTCCAACATACTCGATAAACCTCCCATCAATATGCGGCTTCACTTTGGCGTCGAAATAGTCTCGAAAAATGGGCTGAATTTCACCGGCGATCTTCAAGGGAATCCCGGTTTTCTTTGCGATCTCGATCGCTGTGTGCGTTCCTTTCAGCGGAGTGATCCGTCCCAGGAAACAGAGATATCCGTCCTTTCGGGTCTGCAGACGGTATCTGTTCAGATCGATTCCATGGTGGATGGTTTGCACATCCAGCTTTTGGTGAAGGACCGCCTGGTGATGGCTGATCGCGACGTAGGACACCTGCGGATTTCGTTCGTAGAGATTGCTCAAGGCCGTTTCGAACGGGTGGTGAAGTGTGCACACGAACGGACGCGGCACAAATGGCGAAAACGTGACGGCCGGAGCGCTGTTCACGTGAATGATGTCACAATCTTCGCTCGCATCTCGTAGCGCCCAGGAGAGGTGGTCCAGCTCCTTTGTAATACCACTCAGTTCACTCGGCAGTGGCCACTCGGCCTCACGATAGCGCCAGCGCACCTCGACATCAACGGTGGATTCGCCATTGGAATACACCACAACGGTCTCCCCCATTGCCTTGAGTGCCTCCGCAAGATTCGAAACGAACAACTCCGTTCCTCCATACCGGACCGGAGGTGCAGGGATGAAGGGAGAAGCTACGATAGCGATACGCATTTTCTTCGTCCAAAGAATTCGTTAACGGCTATTAATCGGATGCCAGACACAAGCCTGCGGTTTGCACGCGTCTCCGCCACGAGATTGGTTGCCCATCTGCTCTCCCAAAATTTCCATCTGCTCTCCCAAAAGCCTAGGGTGGTGCGCGCCGCACGTTGAGGAAAACTCTAAGTGATGGATACGAATGGCCATTGGGACTTGTTCATCACGGGAGTATTTAGAACAGAAAGTCGGGCGAACAAGATTCTGCAGAAAACACTCACGACAGAGCTGGAATCAACGACCCTTCCAGACCATCCCTGCCGGGTTCAATCCTCCAGCGGAGTGCGAACTACGCGCCGAAGCGGCTCAGCCCCTTTCGCTACCGCTTTGCCAGCCCTCGATCGCCTGAATCGAGTTATCTGTACGAGCATCCTGAAGTGTCATTTCGCGGGGGGCGCGTGGGCCGATGATATCAGTTCCATGAGCGGCGCCACTCCCCTGCTATGCTAGCTCCCGTGGCGGGCCCTCCAAGCTAGCTTGAATCGGGCTCTCAGGGCCGGTTCGGCTTCTCTGGGGTCACCCCAGGGCAACGTGAAGAACTCAGCATTCGTCGCTTGAGCTTCGCTGCGCGTCGCGCAGAACCGCTCATGCAAGGTGCGACTCGTTGGAGGGCGCCGCCGCGCACGACTATGCCGGACTCGCTCCTACTGAGAATCCTCGCCGACTCTTTCCTTGCAGGCGAACCCACCGTTTCACAGATTGTAGCTCGCGCCGGTTATGCTCTGGGCAAGGAATGGCGTTGGCTGCGGCCGTTAGCCGAGCGTTACACCAAGATGATGGACGGACGGACCCGTCCACGACGAAGGGATGTCGTTGAATTTCTGCTGCATGACGCCGGCTTCGAACGCGCACGCTCGAAGTATTCACATCAACTTCGAGTTGAGCACCGGTTCGCCTGGCCGAAGCAGATGCAGCCGGTTGCGGTCGCCCGGGACTGGGACGTCCCAGTCATCGAATCCGCAGGAGCTCTGGCAGAGTGGCTTGGAGTCACGCCAAGTGACCTGCTATGGTTCGCCGATCTCAAGGGACTCGCTAATGACACCAGTCCGTCCCAACTCTCGCACTATCACTACCGGGTTTTGCCGAAGCAGTACGGCAGTGTGCGTCTCATTGAAGCGCCGAAGCCGCGGCTCAAGACCTTACAGCAAAAGGTTCTGGCCGAAATTCTCAACAAAGTCCCGCCACATTCCGCAGTGCACGGGTTCGTCAAAGGACGATCCATCAAAACGTTCGTAGGTCCCCACGTAGGCCGGCACATCGTCCTGCGAATGGACCTGCAGGACTTTTTTCCTTCCTTTGCCGCTGCGAGACTTCAAGCGCAATTTCGTACGATCGGCTACCCCGAATCCGTTGCTGATTTGCTCGGTGGCATCTGCACGAATGCGGTACCTTCGAGTTTTTGGAGGAAGCCAGGCCTGGAGGTTGATTCTGCTCGGCTCCGAGAAGCATTTATCTTGTACTCCAAGCCGCACTTACCGCAAGGTGCGCCAACTTCGCCTGCGCTCGCCAACGTTTGCACGTACCGCCTCGATTGCCGCTTAACAGGATTCGCAAAATCAGTCGGCGCCGAATACACGCGTTACGCCGATGATCTTGCCTTTTCGGGCAATCACGCATTCTCGAGGCATGTCGAGCGGTTCTCGACACATGTCGCCGCCCTTCTTATCCAAGAGGGATTCAGCGTGAATTTCCGTAAGACCCGAGTCATGCGCCAAGGCGTCCGCCAACACTTGGCCGGCGTCGTAGTCAACCGGTGCGCGAATGTGATGCGACCCGATTTCGACCGTCTCAAAGCCACGCTCACCAACTGCGTTCGGCTGGGTCCTCAAAGCCAAAATCGCCAGGCCCACCCTGATTTTCGTGCCCACCTGGAAGGCAGGGTCGGATTCGTCGAAATGGTGAACCCGATCAAGGGTAAACGGCTTCGGGCGATCTTCGAGAACATCCGATGGGAATAGAAGGGGATCTCTACGGCGCTCTCCGTCAAGCTCCGGCCACTGCCGTTTTCGCGAGCAAAAGCCGTGTGGAACCAACGGGCGGAGCCAATAAGCAGCAGTTCTCGCAAGTTCGCAAGTATTCAGTTCTTTAGAAACTGATCATTCAGGCGCCACGGATCCGTCGTGACTTCACAGGGAGGCGTCGCCCGGAGCCGGCACGGCTGGAGGAAAATAGTGCGCGAAAAGCGCGGTAAGCGTGGAAAGTTACCTTTGGGTAGCGGATGAGTTCTGCGTGGTAAGAGTGGAAAGCCTCTTTTGAGGAAAACTGGTTGCTTCGGCGCGGCTGTGACACCAGCAAAATACACCGAGGGCACCCTTCTAATTATTCGAGGAAAAGAGATGGTTATACGATCAGCCAGCTTCCATTGTGGAGATTTGCGAGGGCTAGCAAAAAGGAGGGAAGCACATCCGCCTTCTCTTTATTAGATGCAGATTGACCACATTTAGTGTCACTTAATTTTGGCTATCCGCATCGGAAGATCGCTTCCGTTTTTGAATGGCGCCTGGCTTTCATTCGAAGGCCAGGCGACCAACCTGATTGGCTGGGATCCAATTTGCGCCGTAGCGACTTCTGAGACAGCGGGCGTCAATCCGACTTCATACCTGAACGGGATTGTTCATAGACCTGCGCCTGACTTTGGAAGCTCATTCCCCCGGCCACCACTTCGATAGTTCTGCGACCGAATTGAGTACCGCGTACGGTCTGATTGAGCCCTCCAAGTCGGCAGGGCGGAATTTCCCAGTCTTTACCAGCGCGCCCTTCAGTCCGGCTGCCTGTGCGCCGCCGATATCCGTCTCGATATCATCTCCAACCATAAGAAGCTGCTCGGCGGGTACACCTAGTTTTTCTATCGCGGCTTCGAAGAACGGCGCGGCCGGTTTTCCGAGGATCACTGCTTTACGCCCAGTTGCATGTTCGAGCGCAGCCACGAAGGGTGCGACATCGAGCGAGATTCCTTCTGTCGCAAGCCAGTAACGGGTCATTCCAAGTGCGACGAGCTGTGCTTGGGGATTGTGATGGAGCAGCCGGAAAGCGCGATTCAGCGTACGGTAGTCCCACTGTTCGCCGAGATCTCCTACCACGACATACGAAGCGCCCTCTTCGGCCAGTTCAGGAACGCATGGCAGGTCTCGAAATTCAATGCGCGTCGAGGACCGCAC
>DASYBJ010000334.1:0-5688 GCA_036500845.1 Acidobacteriaceae bacterium | reverse complement strand
TCCGTCCGCTTCGACCAAGCGTCTACTGCCTTGGCTGGTCGCGGTTGCATTCTTCATGGAGTCCTTGGACACAACGATTCTTAACACGGCTGTCCCCGCCATTTCGGAAGCACTCAACGTAACTCCGCTAGCCATGAAGTCAGTGTTGGCCAGCTATACATTGAGTCTGGCCGTCTTCATTCCGATCAGTGGCTGGATGGCGGATCGATTCGGGACTCGCCGGATCTTCGCATGTGCCATCGCCCTGTTCACCCTCGGGTCATTTCTTTGCGGCGTTTCGACCAGCATCCACATGCTCGTAGCGTGTCGCCTCTTGCAGGGGTTCGGCGGAGCCATGATGGTACCGGTCGGCAGGCTCACTCTGGTACGAACCTTCGCCAAGTCCGAACTGGTCCGCACCATGAGCTTTGTGGTCATTCCCGCCTTGATCGGTCCCATGCTCGGACCCATCGCAGGCGGCCTGATTGTCGGATACCTGCACTGGCGATTCATCTTTTTCGTGAACATCCCGATCGGCTTGGCTGGCCTATTGATGGTGCACCTGCATCTGCCCGACTACCGCGAAGAGAAGAACCCGCCGCTCGACATCGTCGGTCTAATCCTGTTCGGTTCCGGCATCGGGCTACTGTCCTACGTGCTGGAGATATTCGGGGAGCATATGCTGAGCAGTCGCGAGATCCTCGGGCTGTTGACGATCTCCCTCGCGCTCATCGGAGGCTATGGCCTTCGTGCGACCCAGACCCCGTTTCCGCTGTTGCAATTGAAGCTGTTTGGCATCCGTACATTTCGGTCAGCGGTCAGCGGCAGCTTCTTTACTCGGCTTGGTATCGGGGGTGTGCCATTCCTTTTGCCCCTCCTTTATCAAGTGGGTCTCGGGTTCAGTCCCATTCAGTCGGGCCTGCTGATCATGCCACAGGCGATCGCTTCGATGAGTACGAAGTTCCTCATGCCGCGAATCCTGGCACGATTGGGATATCGGAGAGTTCTAATCTCCAACACCGTGATGCTCGGCCTGCTGCTCTTGCTTTTCGCCACCATCGGGCTTCATACACCGGTCTGGCTTATCGTGCTGCAGGCGTTCTGCTACGGGGCATTCACCTCGCTTCAGTACACCAGCATGAATACGCTGGTGTACGCCGACCTCAACGAGGCAGAGACGAGCAACGGCAGTTCCATCGCAAGCACGATGCAGCAGCTATCCATCAGCTTTGGTGTTGCCGCGGCGGGGCTAACCACGACGTTCTTCATACCTGCTCAGTTTCACACCAACCCGCAAGCGATGATCTACGGCATTCACAAAGCGTTTGTTGCACTGGGCATATTGACCATCCTGTCCACAATCATTTTCGGAGGTTTAAAGAGCGGTGACGGCGATAAGGTAAGCCAGCAAAGGGTATTACATCCTGGCGGCTAACTCATCTGTTACAGCAGCGCTGCACCTGTTCTCGGAACTTCCAGACCTGACTGGGATCACCAATGCGTCTGATCTAAGTCTCAGTTGGCTCTAATTGTACAAACCAAGCTTATCAGTAGATGTCTGGATAACTTAGAACTCTGTACACACGACGGGCCCTGAGCAGGCGGTACACTTACGGCATCAGCTCATCCCGAAACTCCGACCCCTCTTCGGCGAACAGAATACCGGATCGGCGTGGACGGCCGCAGACGTCCAGCATCACAAATCCAGAACTACCTCGGCGCGAGGTTGGCAGCAGCAAATCAGAGCGTTGCCTTCGGCCGGCGCCTGCAGCGGTTCGGGACGATAGCTCACAGCGCCGGAGATCAGCGCGCTCTCACAGGTGTGGCAAACGCCGGTGCGGCATGCCCACCTCACCGGAACATCGCAGGCCTCCGCAAATTCGAGCAAACTCTGAAATTTTGGATCCCACGTAACGGTAAGGCCGCTGCGCGCGAAAGAGACGCGTGGGCCCGGTCCGATGAGTCCCGCAGGCGGATGCGGTTTTCGAGCCGGCGCATCGGCAATTCCCGGCGTAATGGATGCCCCTGGACCGAAGACCTCAGAATGCACGCGGTTGGCGGCGACGCCCCAGGCCGCAAGGCCGGCGGTCAAGTCGCGCAGAAATTTGACCGGGCCGCACAGGTAGAAATCGGAATCACGTGGCACACCTAGTTTTTCGAGCAGGCTCACGTCAATATGACCGGGAGCGTCAAAGTCCGAACCGGGACGATCCGTGGGGAGCGGCCTGCTGTAGGTTACGTGGCTGCGGCTGTGTTGCAGTTTTCCGAGTAGTTCGCGCGACTCCTCACAAAACGGATGTTCGCCGGAATTACGCGCTCCATACAACCACCAGACTTCTCGTTGCGCGGATTCAGCAGCCAAGCCGTGCAACATCGCCAATACAGGGGTTACCCCTACACCCGCGCTGAGCAGGACTACGGGCCCATCACCTGGCAAGAGAGTGAAGCTGCCTCTAGGCGCGGCTACATCCACGACATCACCACGGTGGACCTGGGTATGCAGATACGTGCTGACTACGCCACGCGTTTCACGCTTGATGCTCACGCGGTAATGCTCCGCATTCGGTGTGCCAGACAAAGAATAGTTACGCAACAACGGCGGAGAGTCCTGCGCAGGCTGGATGCGAAGCACGACGAACTGTCCAGGCAGAGCAGGACTGAGCGGGTGGCCATCCGCAGGCTCAAGAACAAGGGAGAGGACACTGCTACTTTCCCGGTTCGTCGAAGAAACGCGCAACTGGCGGAATCCGGGCCACGCCGGCGGTGGTTCTCGCGCCGGCGCCAGGCCGGGATTACCCGTTGCCGATCCCCCCTGTTCCTCTTCCTGGAGCATGGCGCGAAACGAAGCCTGCCAACCAAGGCTCAAAGCTGGAATAGTCAGCGCGCGTTGCAACTGATCGCGCGAATGGCTCGGCAGATAGAGCAGCGCATCGATCTCGGCCACCGTCATTTGGAACGGAGCTTCGGCGACCTTGACGATCTCATCTCCGCTTCCCACTTCGCCCTCTTCCAGAACACGGAAGTAAAAACCGGGTCTGCGATGCGATACCAGGAGCGCCGGTATACGAGCATCGCTCATGCGAATACCGACACGGTAACAAGTGACCCGCGGCTGCGTCACCTCAAAGAGAGCGGTGCCGATTCGGTAGCGATCGCCGATACATACTTCGTCATCGGGAAGGCCTTCGACCGTGAAATTTTCACCAAATTGTCCGAAGGTGAAATCACTTCTTTGAAGCTCCTTTTCCCAGTAGCGGTAGGAGTCAGTCTGATAGACGAAGACGGCGCGTTGCTCGCCTCCGTGGCCACCGAGATCGCCCTGGCCGTCGCCTTCAATATTCAGCCGCCGTACCACGCGCCGGCCAGGGACAGCATTCTTCCACACGGCGGTGTGGACGATTTTCCCCTGCCAGGAGATGTCGCTCGGAAGACCGACGTTGACGGACACGAGCCGGGCCATGCATGTACCTCGCTTCTGGGTGCGGTTTGGTACCAAAGCTCATCGACCGCGAAGTCAATAAGATCCTGACGCGGTTCACTAGTGAACCAGCAGTCTATTTTGAACCATATTATTGGTTTATTTACCCGCCGGCAGGAGACCGAGCATTGCGGTATGCAGCTGCCCATGCTTGAGTGTCCGGATACTCTTCAAAGCTTGACACTTTGCCGTCGTGAATTGTGAATACGTGTTGAGCCTTTAACCACCACAGCGTACGCCTCTCCTGTCTTCACTGCTGAGAGCACGGTATCCATATTTGCCAGTCACAGTCTGTGCGGCGGCCCCAGGTAGGGGAACTCGGCTAACAGATCCTTGTGAGGACCTACCTTATCCTCAGTCACTTTCCCGTTCGTGAGGGTAGCCAGGAAGGCGTCGACGGCGTCGTCGGTGAGTGTCCGGCCATTGTCCGGGAAAGACGCCGGGCGCATGGGATCATAGGACAGGATCTCCGGCAGCATTGTGCGTGCCACCCGCTCCGCTTCCTTAGTCGTATACCCGCCCGTGTGTTCCAGTGCATGCGAAAACGCGGCGACGAAACGGTCATCGCCCGCCGGCTCTCCTGCAAGATAGGCGTCTCTTTCCGCAGGTGATAGACCGAGGACGAGGAAGAGTTGCAGGGGTCGAGCGCCGCGCTCCGCCTGCACCCAGGCCCCACTTGTGCCGTTCGCCGGAATCAGCGTGCGTTGCCACAAGCCAACCTTTCTGCGTCCTAGGTCAGAGTTGGGCACTTCCAACACGATGCTGCATACGTCCATGTCGGCGAAGAAATCGTCCCCGGTGAACTGCAGGTTGTTCAGGGCGCCTCGCCTGTCGAAGAAAAAGGGATCGCTGCGCCAGCCCGCAAAGAACAGGTGATCGCCAGCCTCCGTCACCCGAGCCTCCCGCCCAGTCGAGACCGGTGCCCCCTCGACGATGGCCTGCCCGCCGTCCCCTGTTCCGCCGGCCGGCGTGCCCTCAATGCGGCGCAACGTGGCGGTCTGCCCTCTGCCCTCGAAGGACGAGAAGCGCACCCGGTACGCGATATCTGCGATGAAGTTTCCGTTCGTGTCAATCTTGAGCTCGTACAGCGCCTTGGATGCAAATGGATCGGCAGTCGTGGGCCCCGGCGGGTTCTCGCCGATGGACGGGTGCACGTTCATGATCAGGATCGACTTGCTGGCGTCCCCCGGCTTGGGGAAGGCATACAGATCGGTGAGATCCAAACGGGCGTCCCCGCGGGGGAACCCCCAGTCGGGACCGGAGTAGTGGTGCGACATAGATCACCTCCTCCAATACTCTAGGCCTGTTAACAGGCCCCAGATGCTCGAAGATGCTCGGGGGTCTTTAGCAACAGTTCATAGCGCAGCAGCGCGCTCGCTACCATGATAGCCACTCTACTCACAGAGGAACGCAAACAAACATTCTGGAAAGCATGAGCGGACTCCAGGCTTGGCAATTTTGAACGTAGACCGTCCGTCTCCACGAATAAGCGTTGTGCTTTATGCAACGGCTTTCAGTTCGGCTCCGGAGGGCGACCAACGGGAGCTTACCGATCACTGACAAATCGACCTAAAAACCTCAGTGAGGGAACTGCCCGGTGATCGCCAGTTGAGAACGAACGCCACCTGTCCGGATAGCCGATGTAGACTCCTGCTCCGTCCCCGTACCCCGCCAGCACGCCCAACGACTGTGTAGCGAGGGTCTCCTTTTATGACTTGTGGAGCTCACTGGATTGTTGCGCTTTGTCTTCCGACCGCGACTTTTGTAGAAGACAGAGTTGTCGAACCTACCGACACGTGACGCTTCGCTCTGTTGCTTACCGTCTCATGTTGAAGCAACCCCGCGGCTCTTTCTGCGCCAGGCGCGTAGACCGTTTGAAGACTTCTATGCCCTTCGGAGTTGCGAAAGATTAGGCCCCCGCGCGATCCCAGTGGTCCGTTCTCTTCAGGACGTACCGCGAACAACCTCTCACCTCCGCCATTCACATTGCGAATGGAGAGAGACCACTCAGATAGGATGGTGAACTGATACGTTCCAGCCGGAAAGAATTGATTGCCGGCAGAAAAGCCAAATGGTGTGGTTACGTTGATTTTCTGGGCTGAAGCAGCTTGTGTACCCAGGGCCAATATGCCGCTTGTAGTAAGGGCTGCAAGGATTGACTTGGTGAACGTAAGGATAGACTTTTCGCGATTCATGGGTGCTCCTCAATGCGCAGCGAGATCGATTTTCTG
>DASYBJ010000333.1:0-3205 GCA_036500845.1 Acidobacteriaceae bacterium | reverse complement strand
GCCGGGGGAAGAACGTCGTCTTCGTCGCGAAATTCGACGATAGCCAGAAGATGCTCGCCTCGGCCGAGAGCAAGACGTTCACTGCGATTCAAGCGGCGGCGTTTAGCGTAACGGCTCGGTGAGCACCGCCCCTGCGCCGGTAATATCGACTAAGTCGAGGAGCTAACCTCAGTCGGCTTTGAAGGAGGCAGACCTTGGCTACCGTGCAAAGTAGCAGCCAGACCCGTGCGTCTCAACCCACCGCTTTCGCAGATTGGAAGCTTGCCGCGAAGCTTGCCGATTCCCTAGTCCGACGTTCCTACTCTCCAACCCTCTGGCGCCTGTATGCATCCCGCTTCCGGGAGGTCATCCAGGCTCAGCGCTTCGGCGCAGTCAACTCGAGATAGAATGAGTGCCGCCGACGCCGGGCGCCGTCCAGGTGCGACTGGGCGCACCCAGACGAGGCACCCCCCCAACCGCAGGCCCGCCTTCAGGGGAGACGGGTGTCAATCCGGAGTTGGCACCCCACCTCACAATGCTCCCCTGAGTGGCCTTCATTGTCCGACTGCCGAGTTTCAAGGTGGCTATTTTTGTCTATCCCCCGCGAAGTGAAAATCAAGTGTTCCACGACGCCTCCGCGGCGCGTGATCTTGTCCCAGTATGCAGGGTCGCATAGTATGCGGCGAGAGCATCGATATCGATGGTCGAGTTCAGTCGATGGGACGAGTGTTGAGAATTGGCGTTGGGCACGATGGATATTTGGCAAAGTCGTAGGTTTTGGAGTCTATCCGATCATCCCGCCGAACGCGATGTCGACGCGCCAACTCGCGGCCTGTCTTGCTGGAGCATACCCAGATGCACCTAGATATTCACGGTGGAGCGACCTCCAAATGCCAGCAACGGCGAGACCCGATTTTCACCTGGCGGGGGATAGACAAAAATAGCCTTTGAGTCAAATGGCGACAACAGGGCAAACCACGTTTCCAAAGCAAACCCGGTTCTCCCCCCTGCGGGATCCCCTGCAGCTAGCCATTTTCGGGTATGTCGGGGCTTTCGTTACGAACTCGGTGAAGAAGGTATCCGACAACGGCGAGATTGATCATGAGCACGAGGACCTTGGCGATAGTTGGATGGCGGTATATCTCGTAAACTTCAAATGGCACAAGCGAACCCGTAATCACGACGGTGAACCACTCAGCCCAACGTTTCAACAGCCAGAGACCGATGCCCTCGGTCAAGAACAATGCCGCATAGACAAAGCTGCCCAATCCGAGTTCCTTGATTCTCTTTGGAGGGAGGTTTGTGACCTTCCGAAGTGCCTCATCGACGAACTGGTTGCCTGGATCTAATCCGAGCTTTGCGATCCAATGATCCAGCACCCCAGCCACGTTGTTGTGCGTCAGCTTGAGAATCCCAACGCCCACTATAATCAGGACAGACGCTTTCAGCAGTTTGAATACCGCGATCAGCCGTATTAGCCCGCTCTTAGATTTCTTCATTTGGATGCAAGCGACGAAGAGCAACGTCCAATGACACGATTACGATTCTGACCTGCACGGAGTATCGCACGTCCCAAACCGGTCTGTGAGTGATATGGCGATTTGGCGCAAACTGCGAGTCAGGAGCCGATTGACACGCGACAGTCACTTGTCCGAGATGCCCATTATTATCCCTTTTCGACGGTCTGGCGTGACTTTCGCCGCCGTCTGCAGGCAACGATCAATATGCAGACCGTGCCAACAACAAAAAGTCCTAGGCCCGCCCCAGCGCCTTCCACGACTCCGGTGAAGGTGCTCAGGCCGCACTGCCCATCGCTTTGCCCCGGCTTGCAGTCGGCAGCCTCTCCCGCATGAACTGTTATCAAGAACACGGCGATGCTCAACGCGGTCGTTGCGATCCACGCTAATGGAAGATCAAACGAGCGCCGTTTCATGCCCTCTCACCTCATAGCGCAGTCTAGCGCTCTTCCTCACCGTGTCGGAAACGTCGCGATATCGGACAAATCGCTTTCAGATGTCAACTAGCGACTTCAGGGCGATGCGCTCATTGACTGGGTTCCGAGCGTGTGGTCGCCCATGCGGAAGCCCATGCGGAAGTTACCAGTCAAGTAACACGCCACGACGCCATTAACTGATGGGTAATTTCCGCATTCGCGGTAATCCTCCCGCAACCCGCAACGACACAACGACGTCCGTCAACGGGCCCGAAAACCTCTCGCTGGACGAGTTGACGATTTCGGAACAACTGAGGTGAATCATCGGTAGCAGCAAGGTTGACCGTCTGCCTGGTGGAGGCTCTCTTGCTCGTCGGTTATTCCAGCCTGGGCTGCAATGCCGGCAACCTGAATCGTCCTGTCTTCTAAACTCAACTCCAGGTTGTCTTTTGGCTGCAGGGTAATGGGCGTGGCGATACTTGCCAGTTTCTTTTAGGCGCCCGAAAGTTTCCCTGCGAACCGAACTCTTCACCATCGATCAGCTATGCATTTGATTCAATTCCAGCTGTAGTTTCTTTTGGAAATCCGAAGGTACAATCGCACTCTCCCTGAGCCGGATCAGAAAATGCTTGTATATCTGATCGGCACCATTCTGGCATTTCATTGACCATGCACGTTTAGCCGCTTCATTTCTCGTTCGCATCGCCAAGTGGAACGCATCACCATGAACAGATGGATGAAGTACATCGCGATAGAACTGATTCTCAGTATCTTTTACAGGCTCATATAAAAATGCGAAAACCTGTCGATCTTCAGTATTGAATATCTGCTCGATTTCCAGCGTCTTTTTATCCTCGACGCTTTCCTGTGCTTCCTTGTCGTCCGCATATTTTACGAGCCATATTCCGAGCACTGAGGTGTCAATCAGGCTTCTTAAGAGCGCCGCAAGGGGCATTGTGAGGTCTTCTCTGAGACAAAGATGAATTGCCTTGTGAACATCGGATGCAAGGCTGAACTGCAAAAGAGCTCTCGTCCACCTCCGGTCCTCGCGAGGAATTAGATCGAGAGATAATGCTGCAATTCTCGCATCGTGCTTGTCCCACAACGCTATTTGACACTTCAAGCTGGCTTCCTCATACAACGTTCCCTCAGAGAGATGAAGGAGTGTTCAGTCTTCTCCTGATGGAGGCTCACGACGCCGTACGTACGGCAATCGAGGCGAAGCGCCCGGTGGACACCGATACAACTCGCGCACGCTCGGCCATATCAAACCGTATGTTTGGGCGACGTAAG
>DASYBJ010000332.1:0-69915 GCA_036500845.1 Acidobacteriaceae bacterium | reverse complement strand
ACGCCCAAAAAGGCGCAAAAATCGAATAAAGTCACATCCTCTCGGCATGAATAAAGTAAGGATTCGCTGCGGCCGGGATGACAATGAGGCGTTGTGAACAGATTCCAGGCGCCGTAGGCTAAAGTATGCGCAATTACTTATGACGTTGTGTTTAAAAAGCAGTATCAAACTCAGCCGTCATCATCGATCCTTTCGCTGGAGTCTGACACCACTCCACTCCATCCGCCTGCATGACACTCGCGAGGGCCTACTCGGCTGCTCCCGGAGCATCTCCCCGGAGCGGCATTCTATTGCGTTTTCACAATTACTGTGATCTGGCCAGAGTTGGTTATGTGCAGCTTTTCTTGATGAAAAGCCGCGTTCGGACTCCAATTCCTGGACTACACCAATTGTGAAAACGCCGTAAAAATGAGGCTTTGTGGATAGGACTACACAGCACGCTTCAACGTGAGTGTGATCTTGCGAGCGTCACCGCCTGCGTGCTCGATCAGGATCTCGCCGTCGCTCCGCTTTTCGATACTGGCGAACTTCTCTCCCCATTCCACCAAAACGATCGAGTGATCAGAAATGAGCTCATCCAGCCCGAGTGTCTCGAGCTGGCGATCGTTCTCGATGCGATAGAGATCGAGGTGGTAGAGAGCTACCTCTCTTTCACTCCCATTCGCTTTCTGCTTGCCTTCGTACTCATGGATGAGCGTGAACGTCGGACTGGTCACTTCGTCGCGGTCAGCCGCATCCAAAGCTTCAGCGATGCCCTTGACCAAAGTGGTCTTACCAGTTCCCAATTCGCCGCGGAGGATCAGCAGCTTAGGCGGCAAGAGCAACTGGGCGATCTGCTTGCCGATCGCGATGGTCTCGATGTTGCTCTTGCTCTCGAAGCGGTTAACGCTCATTCCATCTCCCTCAAGCTGCCTGGAATACCCTGCAGCCAAACATATCCTGCTTTGTCTTCAGCCCGAAAACGAAAGGCATCGCTCAAGTGCGCTACCGCATCGGTCGCGAGCAATGTGTGTTGGTCCTGCAACTGTACTGCGAAATCCGCGGCCAAACCGTGAAGGTAGACGGCGGCGTTCACGGCTTCCGCAGCTTCTTCCGGGTATTGAGCGATCATCGCGGCAATGACTCCGGTCAGAATGTCGCCGCTGCCGCCCTTCGCCAATCCTGGATTCCCAGTAGTGTTGATCGCCAAAGCTCCGTCTGGATGGGCGATAATCGTCCGCCAGCCCTTAAGGACCAGGGTCACTCGATATTGGGCAGCAAACTCCTTCGCCAAGGTTTCTCGGCTTGCCTCCACCTGAGCAATGGTCAGCCCTGCTAAGCGAGCCATTTCTCCAGGATGCGGTGTAAGCACAAGCAATCTTCCTCGTCCATCGAGCCTGCCCTTGTTGGACGCTAGGGCGTTGAGCGCATCAGCATCGATAACCATCGGCATTTTGGTCTGCTCGAGCAGACCGAAGAAGAACTCGACTGCTTCGGGCTCCTGGCCGAGTCCGGGGCCCACGGCGATGACCGTTTTCCTCGAAAGCATCTCTTCGAGCACCGGACTATTGAGATTCTCTCTTGAAATCTCACCTTTGCTGCCCGCGATCAGAGGGAACGTCATCAGTTCCGGCGCAATTTGGGCAACACTCGGCAGGATCGACTCGCAAACTGCCGCGGTTACTAAACCGGCGCCGGTGCGTAGGGCCGCAAGAGAAGCCATCGCCGGCGCTCCTGACTTACCACTCGCTCCGCCGACAACCAGGACGTGGCCAAATTTCCCTTTGTTCGAGTCTGCACCGCGAGGAACATCCGCGACTGTTTTGGATGTGCCAGCCCAGATCAGACCCGTCTCGGACTGGATCGCTTCAGGCGGAGACCCGATCGGGGCGACCACAATCGGTCCCTGCTTCAGGTTTCCTGGGCGCACCAAATCTCCGCCTTGGGTCAGCATTCCGAAGATGTGAGCTAGTTTGGGTGCAGTAAACGTAACGACTGCGTCGGCGCGATAGGCTCCCGGTGTTGCGTACTCTCGCGCATCTGCGTCCCAGCCGGAAGGGATATCCACTGCCACGACCGGGATCCTCGGATAACGATTCAGCACCTCTCTGGCCGCACTCGCGAGGCCACGCAGTGGCGGCCGGAACCCTGTACCAACGACCGCGTCGAGATAGAGTTCGGCGCGGCTAAAGAGTTCCCCGTTGCTGCCGGCATAGAAGTCGGCTTCTTTGAGAATCCGCACCGGAGCAAAGGGCAGCCTTTCCAGCATGAGCTTCGCATCGCCCTGGACCTCCGACGGATCGCCCAAGAGCACAACATGAACCTGGCATCCGGCTGCGGCTAACCAACGGGCTGCAACGGCACCATCGCCTCCGTTGTTTCCCTTCCCACACAGAACGGTGATACGACGGCGACGGGGTAGCTCGCGCAGCACAAATCGAGCGACTGCCTCTCCCGCATGCTCCATGAGTTCCAGCGACGGGATGGCGAATCGATCGCTTGTGACGCGATCCGCAACGCGCATCTCGTCTGCAGTAAGGATTTTCATGTATGCCTCACTACCCCAATTCTGCCATCCCAGGGCTCAAAGTCATCTCACTCTGCTCACAACTTCCATTTTTTCAGAGAAAGCGCGTCACTTCATGCTCCAGTAGAAGCAGTGAAATGGGATCGGACTCAGCAAAAAAGGCCTCCGGGATGGGAGGCCTTTTTCGCGACTGCTTTAAGACCGCTATTGAGTGACGCCCGCTGCCGCAACCGGAGTAGACGTCGTATCTGCAGGCGATCTCTGAGCGAAGTAGCTATGGTCCCAAAGATTCTGATAGAAGACGCCGGTCAATGCAGCGGCCTTGGGGCCGAAAGTGGGGCGGCCGCCTTCGAGGAAGAATACTGTCACGATCCGGCCGTAGGACGTATCCGCGAAAGAGGCAAACCAGCCATAACGCGTGCCATTGTTGGAGCAGGTCCCAGTCTTACCGAGGACCGGGAGCTCGTTGAAGTTGGCGTGCAGCGAACGTGCCGTACCATAATTGACCGCACCCTGCATGCCACCTGAGACGTCCGGGATAAGTTTCGCGATGTCCAGAGTCCGCTTGACTTTTGGCTGGTAGTTCAAAACCTCGTCAGGTGTCGTCGGATGCTGCAGGTAATAGAGCGTTCCGCCGTTGGCAATCGCTGCCACCATGGCGCCCAGTTGTAGCGGCGTCATGGAAATACCTTGACCAAAGGAGCACATTTTGCCGACGCCCCCTTCGCTCTCGGGCAGAGGCTGATCGGGATAAGTGCCGAGTTGCTCACCTGGAATACTCCAGCCAGCCAATTCGCCAAGACCGAACTGATTCGCGTAGTGCCGCACGCGCTCGAATCCAAGACGGCGCCCCATGGTCTCAAAGTAAAGATTGTTCGAATGGGCGAGAGCCTCGGTCATATCCATGTGATACCGGCGCCCAAGATCCACCTGAGTATCTTTGGTGACGATTCCTTCTTCGAGAGCCGCGAGCGCGACGGATATCTTAATGGTGGAGCAGGGCTCAGCTCCGCTCGACAGCGCAAGCTTTTGGTTCACCATCGCCAAGATGCGGCCATTGCTGGGATCGATGGCGACCGCCGTTCCATTCATATTTCCCAGGGCGTCAACCGCCGCTTGCCGGACCACGGGGTCCTCTCCCGCAGTCACATCACCCTGCGAAATATCCTGATCGGCAAAAGAGCTCGCGGTAAAGTGCTCGTAATAATGATGCCGTGCGTGAAGAACGCGATGGAGTCGACCGGAACGGTCACGTACCCCGAGGACAACAGGGTGTACTGTCGGCGTGGCGTAACTGTGCCGAGCCAAATGCCGGCGGGTATGGGTTGTCTCCTGGAGGTGGGCGCGACGAGTATGGCGCACCGGCCGAGTCGGCCGTGCGAATGCCGTCTCTCCAAGCGCAAACGAGAGCGCAGCAAAAACAAACAAGAGACAAATTGAGAGCTTACCGAACCGTTTGGTCACCCTAACCTCGAATCGGACCCCCAGGCCTATGAGCCCAAAGAATCGCCAGAGAATCTAAACACTCACAACACGGCGGGATCTAACTTGTGATGTATTCCGCCGACAAAACGATCCTTCAAAGCTACTTCATCGGCCATTAGACTGGAGAAACGAGTAAAAGCCCTGCGTTTTTCCATATTCGAACGAACATTTAGTAATGTCCGTACTACTTTGGCGGCACCACTCGTAACCTCAGCGGGTAACGCTACCTATTTTTATTGTGCCACGAACGAGTTATAACCCCCGGCGCAGAAACGCAGGAATATCCAAATTCTGCTCCTCGTTCGCTGCCTGCCCGGGCTGCGAGCTCATAGGTGATGGGCCTGGGCTAGGAATGATTCTGGCATATTCCTCTTCAAAAGGAGCACCGAAACTGGGGTCGGTTAGAACGAAGTTGGGAGCCTCTGCGCTGCGAGGCACCTCTTTCCCGGCTTCGGCCCGGGTTGCGGTTGAAGTCGGCACAGTAGCCACAGCGCCGTCGATCGCTTCAGACGATGCTCCGGACGCGACCGCAACCTCAACGCGATCGACAGTGCCCGAGAACTGCTGGGGCTCTCTCCAACCGGAGCCGGCGTATTCCCGCTCCTCCTCAGCCTCACTCGCGAAGCGGGGCACGGAGGACCGGGCATCGAAATTGACTCGTGGAGAGACCGATTCGCCGGCAGAGCGTCTGCTGGGCGCCAAGTCCTCCTGGCGAAAACCGGTGGCGATCACCGTAATCTTCACGTCATTGCCCATTCTTTCGTCAAGAACGGCGCCAAAAATAATATTCGCATCTTCGTGGGCAGCACTCTGGATGAGTGTCGAAGCCTCATTCACTTCGCTGAGCTTGAGGGAGCTCGAACCGCTGATATTGATCAGAATGCCCCGTGCGCCGTCGATCGCGCCGGCTTCGAGCAGCGGCGAAGCCATTGCGGCTTGTGCTGCTGCGATCGCGCGGTTTTCGCCATCGCGAACCGCAGTTCCCATCACCGCGTAACCCATGCCCGCCATCGTAGTCTTCACATCGGCAAAATCGCGATTGATGATTCCGGGAATGGTGATGATGTCGGAGATACCTTGGACGCCCTGGCGCAACACGTCGTCGGCGATGCGGAAGGATTCGAAGAAGCCCGCGTCTCGGGCCACAGCCAGAAGCTTCTCATTCGGGATCACGATCATCGTGTCGACAGCTTCCAGCAGTTCTTCCATTCCGCGCTGCGCCTGCTGCATACGCCGTTTGCCTTCGAAACCAAAGGGGCGGGTCACCACAGCCACGGTGAGAGCACCCATCTCGCTGGCCAGTGAAGCGATCACCGGAGCGGCGCCAGTTCCGGTGCCTCCGCCGAGCCCAGCGGTTACGAAGACCATGTCTGCGCCTTCGAGCGCCTCGATGATCTTTTCTGAATCTTCCAGAGCCGCGCGGCGTCCTACATCGGGATTCGCGCCGGCGCCGAGGCCGCTGGTGAGCTTGACGCCGAGCTGTAATTTCACAGGAGCTTGCGAGAGCTGCAATGCCTGTACGTCGGTGTTGGCCGCGATAAACTCGACTCCTTCCAACTTCGCGGCGATCATCCGGTTCACAGCGTTTCCGCCGCCGCCCCCAACCCCGATCACCTTGATCTTTGCGCCACGCGGCGCTTCCTCGTTGTATTGAATGCGGATTTCCTCGGTATCGCTCACAGGCTTCGGCTCCATTTCTCTGTTTCTACTACAAACTCCCTGCGAATATCGCGCGAAGTTTTGCGCGCAGCCCCTGATCCTCCGCTGCACGCAGGACACTAGTGCGGTGGGTGTACAGCAACATGCCAACGACCGTCGAAAATTCCGGCTGGATCAAGTGCTCGGGCATCCGCGAAAGCGGCACGGGATAGCCGATGCGCGCCGGAACGCGCAACAGGCTTTCGGCGACTTCGGCTAGTCCCAAAAGCCGGGCGCCTCCGCCAGTAAGAATGCAGCCCGAACCCAGGGCCTCCAGCACACCGCCCTGGCGCAGGTTGTCGCGTAGCAGATGGAACAGCTCTCGCGCTCGCGGCTCGAGAATTTCACTCAGATGCCGCTGCTTGATCAATCTGGCGGGCTGCGCATCGCTCGGAGCGAGTTCCAACTCGCTCGAAGAAGGAACCGAAGTGACTACACAGTTGCCGAACTCAATCTTGAGAAACTCCGCCTCTGGTACCGGAATATGGAGCCCTACCGCCAAGTCATTGGTGAAGTGATCTCCCCCAACGGGGATCGATGCCGTGTGCGCTACAGCACCCTCGAAAAAGACGACAAGCTCAGTGGAGCCGGCCCCGATGTCGATGAGACATGCGCCAAGTTCGCGCTCGTCGGCGGAGACGGTCGCCTCTGCCGCCGCAATCCCCTCAAAGACGGTGTCTGTTACCTCCAATCCAGCTTTGTTCGCGCAGGTGACGATACTCTGTGCCGCACTGGCCGAGCACGTGGAAATATGAAGGTTCACTTCCAGGCGGCTGCCGATCATTCCGACCGGATCGTGAATGCCGGGCTGCTCATCAAGAATGAACTGCTGAGGTAGCAGGTGAACAACTTCCCTGTCCACAGGAAGAGAAACGGACCTCGCACGATCGACGGCCGCACGAACATCCTCGCGTGTGATTTCGCGAAGGCGGCTGCCTAGCGTGATGCCTCCCTGACTGTTCACTCCACGCATGTGAGGTCCGCCCACTCCAACCACACAATGCGAAATCACCTCTTCAGCCATCTTCTCGGCCTGGGCCGCCGCGTTGCTGAACGCCTTGCTCGCGGGTTGGAGCTCACTGATAAGTCCCTTGCGTATTCCAGCCGAATCCACAAGGCCGTGCGCGCGATACCGCAGCGCGCCTTCATGCAGTTCAGCCACGAAGACTCGCGTTTTTGCGCTACCCGCATCGAGCACGGTGATAAGGTCCTGGGTCTTTTGGCTCATTGCTGGCTCCGAACTGGAGTGCGGCGCGCAGCGTGCTTCGCACTTTCAGCCGCAGATTTTTTCGAGTTAGCCGGCTTTACCGAAGGTTTGGGCTGCCTTTGCGCCGCGACAGAAAAATGTGTAGCCGCGACTGATCTCTTTGCCTCTGGCTTCGAATCCCTAGCCGTTTGTTCCGAGTCGCTCGACCGTCCCGGCTCCTTGGCCATTTCGAGCACGACCTGATTGTCAAACCGCATATCCACTGAAGCGAGGTGCGGGTACTGCCGCCGCCACTCCGCAAGATGCTGCTGGTACAGGTTGTAACGGTGGAGGAATTGGCTGTCTCCGAAGTGCACCAGGATGTCTCCGCCCTGTGCAGGAATCACCGCACGAATGTCCTCAGGATCTGAGATGTCAACTTCGCTGAGTTGCTGGGAAACCTTCGTGCCACCGGAATCGAGATCGTTGATGAACTGCTGGTAGAAGTGCATCCGGGCCGCTCGAATCGGGAGCGGATCCTGCGCGGTGATCCCCGTGACGACCGGGAATGAGTAGTGTTTTGCTGCCATCATCGCGGGAGACATACTCAACAGCACTCCCTCCGCATCCACCAGTCCAATGGTGGCGCCGCTGCGCAAAAATGCAATCGGCAGACGCTCCACGATAGAGACGCGCAATTGGTTCGGCAGCAGACGCATCACCGTGGCATGGCCTACCCATGGCAGTCTCTCGAGATCCGCGCGCCGCTCGCTCAGCGGAACAAAAAAGACATTTCGACCGATATCAGAACCAAAAACGGAGAGAAGGTCCCGCCTGCTCAACTGGCTAATCCCCAGGATTTGAATGTTCGATCCACTGTCGACGCGGAACCGCGGATCGTCTCGCAGAAAGTGCCGAACCGCCATGCCCAGGACAACCAACACTGCCAACCCGAGGAGCGTGCATATTGCGAAGACAATGCGGCCGGTTCGGCTCCTCGGCACCACACCGCGCCGGATGGGAACTCGGCGCCTCGCACGAAGAAAACCATCTCCTTCTTCGCGGGTTTGGTTATCTTTGTCACCGTCTGGAAAAGCGCCGGTCTGATTGCTGGGTGGCTCGGGTTCGTGGAGCCGTGGAGCGCGCGCTTTCGCCGAGGCAACAGGCCGATAAAACTCGTCCGCCACCTCATCCTCATCGATCGCCGCTAATCGGCTGGAATGTGAGTCGCTTTTTGCCACGCCTGAGCCAGGCCGTGAGATTCGCCAAGCAAACTATATCGTGCTTTCCCTGTGAATTCTCCGTGCAAATACGGGGAATCAAGTGAGGTATCCCGCTTGAAAATAGGCTGCGCGATCCAGCTTCTGAAAGAAAAGCTGTGGGCTCAACTTCCAGCTCCTACATTTTTGTAACAAGGGTTCATGCAATGGCGATCCGTTCGGTGCGATACTTCAAGGCCAGGCGGAAAGCCGATTCCTCTGCGGAGTGATCCGTGACCAGCTTCTTTAGCGACCTCAAGCACTCGCTCCACATGTTTCTGGAGAATCCTGGCTTCACTCTTTCCGCAATTGCCGCCTTGACGCTCGGTATCGGCGCGAACACCGCAATCTTTTCCGTCGTCGACACTGTCCTCTTGAAACCCCTTTCCTATCCGGACTCGGAGCGAATCGTGCGGTTCGAGTCGACGTTCCCGGAAGGCTCTAGCTCAGTCGCATCTGTTACAAAATTTCACCTGTGGCAGGAGTATACGAATGTCTTTCAGAACGTCACCGCTTACGACCTCACCGGCATCGGTCTGAACCTGACGGGCGTAGTACCGGAGCAGATCCACGGTGTCCATGTGACTGCGGACTACTTCCGACTCTTCGGAGCTCCCATCGCTTTGGGCCGCACCTTCACGGCCGAGGAAGACAGGCCGAATGCGGGGCGAACGATCGTCTTGAGCTATGGGCTCTGGAAGCGCAAATACGGTGGAGATCCCGCGATCGTAGGCAAGTCGATCTCCCTGGGTAACGAGCCCTACACAGTCGTTGGCGTAGTGGGGCAGGGCTTCGATACCGATCCTATCGCCGACGCGTGGCTTCCTTTCCAGTTCGATCCGAACAGTACGGATCAGGGACATTATTTCTTCGCAGTGGGCCGCCTGAAGCCGGGTGTTTCTTTAGAACGGGCGAATGCTCAGCTCAAGTTGGCCGCACAGGAATTCTTGCGCAAATATCCGCTCGCAAATCCGCGGCAGGGATTCCGTGCGGAGCCGCTTCGTGACTCGATCGTGGGCGATGCACGAGCTTCGTTGCTGATTTTGGCCGGAGCGGTGAGTTTCGTGCTGCTGATCGCTTGCGCGAATGTCGCGAATCTGCTTTTGGTCCGGGCCATGGGACGTAAGCGCGAGTTCGCTATTCGCGCTTCCCTCGGCGCGAGTCAAGCACGAATCGTGCGGCAACTTTTGACTGAGAGTGTCTTCTTGTCTCTCGCCGGCGGAGTTCTGGGAATGGCGTTGGGATTGGGCGGTGTACGCTTCCTGCTTTCTGTCCGCCCAGGTGACATTCCGCGCGTCGGTGAAAACGGCTCGGCAGTCGGCCTCGATTGGCGCGCGCTCGCATTCACCCTTCTTCTATCAGTTGTGACGGGGGTTCTGTTTGGGCTGGTTCCTGCCTTAGGAGCGTCACGGCCGGACTTGAGCGCGGCGATGAACGAGAGTGGAAGCCGCTCGGGCTCAGGATTCCGGCAAAGCCGCGCCAGAGCTTTGCTGGTTGTCAGTGAAATCTCTTTGGCGCTTGTTCTACTGGTTGGGGCCTCTTTGCTGATTCGCACATTTCTTGCGCTGCGATCTGTCGACCCCGGATTCGATTCGCACAACGTCCTTACGATGCAAATGTCGCTCAGTGGCGATCGCTTCAAGAACACATCCGCGGTGGATCAATTCGTCCGGAACGCACGCGAGCGCATCAACACACTGCCAGGAGTGACCGCCTCCGCTTCGACATGTTGTCTGCCGCTTGAAGGAGGCTTCGGTCTTCCTTTCATCGTACTTGGACGGCCTTTAGGGAACGGACCTGCCACCGGAGGCGCCGGATGGATGAATGTTTCGCCGGGCTACTTTGATGTTTTCAAGATTCCCATCTTACGGGGACGAGCCTTCACCGAACGGGATGATCAGGGAGCACCAGGAGTCGTGATCATCAACGAGGCGATGGCGAAGTCGTTCTGGCCGAAGCAGGACCCCATCGGTCAACAAATCATCATTGGCAAAGGTGTAGGTCCGGAGTTTGAGGAGCCGGCCCGTCAGATCGTTGGCATCGCGGGAAATCTCCGCGATGCTGGCCTCAATCGCGATCCGCGCCCGACAATGATCATTCCCCAGGCACAGGTACCTGATGGCGTAACAGCGCTAAACGCTCGCATCGGCCCAGTGAGTTGGGTTTTGCGAACGCGCGGCGATCCACTCCAAGTGGCAGCGGCAACAGCGAATCAGTTGCAGCAGGTGAGCGGGGGATTACCTGTGGCGAGAATTCGCGCCATGGACGAGGTGGTGGCTCGATCCACAGCGCGCGAGGACTTCAATATGCTGCTGCTTACCATCCTTGCCGGATCGGCGCTAGTATTAGCAACCATCGGCATCTATGGGCTGATGGCTTATTCTGTCCAACAACGGATCCAGGAGATCGGTATCCGTATGGCACTCGGTGCGGACCGCTTCCGTATCCGCAACATGGTCGTGTGGCAAGGCATGAGGTTGACTCTGATCGGAATGCTCCTGGGACTCATCGCGTCTTTCGCCCTGACCCGCCTTATCACCAAGCTTCTTTTCGGCGTCAAGAGCCTGGACCCGATTGTATTCGTAATCGTTCCCGTACTTTTAGCCGGAGTCGCGCTCGCGGCGGTGTGGATCCCGGCGTACCGGGCGTCTACACTTGACCCCATGCAGGCTCTTCGGACGGATTAGCTCTCCTACCTCCTCAGCGGACGACGCCGGGAATCCAGTGCTCCGCGTTGTCGTGGTATAGCTTCCGTAGGATCGACTTTGTCAAATTCAATCCTTGGACCTGATGCCCTTGATAGGTGAACGTGGCGTCTGTCGCGAAGTAACGCCACTCTGAGGCATACCGCTCCTCCCAAGTCTTTCGCAGATCCTCCATATGCTCGGTACTGCGAAATCCCAGGTCTGACCCGTAAAGAATCCGATCCTGGTACTTCGTCAGGAACGCGATGGCCCTTTCCCGCGAAAGCCCCATCAGGTAAGGCACGCGACCCGAGGTATCCACCGCCAAGTTTGGAAAGCGGTCCAATCTTTGCGCTAGCTGGTCCAAATCTTCCTTCATGCTGCCAAGATGGGCGCCAACGACGCGCAGATGCGGGTTTTGAGCAATCACTCGGTCGCGCGCAACTAGGACCGCGGGAACTGAACCGTCTGCTGTTGATGGGGATTCGGGAGCCCACGCCTCCTCCGGCCCACCCAAATGAGCGATGAAGGTTTTGTGCAGCGCGAGGAGATCCTTATATATAGGTTCGAGGCGGGGATCATCGGCGGAAACGAATTTACCGGATGAGTCTTTTAGGTGAGTCAATCCGTTCGACCAGATCGTCATGCCTGCTGCTCCGCGCGCAAAATCCTTGTTAACCGATTCGATCGGGATTCGGGGAAAATCTGCTTGGTTCCAATCAAACGGATCGAAAGTTGTCGACAATTGCGCGCGGCCGGCGCTCGACTCGACCGCCTGCCAGGCGTCCTGCCTCAGTGCTGTGAACGACTCCGGGGTGGCTCCGCTGGTGGGATCGCCGACAAAGATGTTCAGCACATGCACGTGCAGGCGTTCAAGCATCGCGTTGAATGCAGGATCGCTCTTCAGAAGATGCGTATGAACATCAATCGGCGCAACGGAGGAGAATTCCTTCAACTCGGCATCGTTGAAAGCTGTCGGAGAGAATTCCTGTTGCGCCCCCCCAATCGCCGCGATGCCGGCGATACCCGCCAAGAGTACGCAGAGAGCAAAGATAGATCGATTCGAGAACGAGGTCATCCGGTGTCCTATGGCGTTTGCGGATCTGCGGTTCACGTGACTCTCCGTTCCAAGTCGTTTTCACAATCGGTGTAGTCCAGGAATTGGAGTCCGAACGCGGCTTTTCATCAAGAAAAGCTGCACATAACCAACTCTGGCCAGATCACAGTAATTGTGAAAACGCAATAAGTCATCCTGATTTCGGTAAGCCTAATTTCCTCGCAACCACAAACGGGCCTGCGCAAAGTCAGTTCCGTCATCGAAGGAATCCTGTCTTCAATTGTGGTCGGGCGAATTCCGGAGTGATTCCAGAACCATACTGGCGACCTGCGAAACGTTGCCTGCGCCCAACGTAAGGATCACATCTCCGTCGTTTGCTTGGGACGCGGCCCGCTTCGCCGCTTCTTCGAATCCGCTCGCATAGGCGATGCCCTTGCGGCCGCTAGCGCGCACCAGAGCGGGTGCGTCGATGCCCGCGATCGGCTCTTCGCTGGCGGCGTAAATGTCCAGAATCTGAACTGTATCGGCCTCATCAAAGGCCGTGGCAAAATCCTGCATCAAGTCGCGGGTGCGCGTATAGCGATGCGGCTGAAAAATGACGTGTACATGCGCATAGCCGCATTCTTTGGCCGCGCTCAGTGTGGCGCGGATCTCGGTGGGATGATGCCCGTAGTCGTCCACCACGCTCACGCCTCGTCCCTCACCCTTAAACTGGAACCGTCGGTCGACTCCTCGATAGTTCTTCAAGCCCTGCGCGATCTCTGCGCCTTCGATCTCCAACTGCACACCGATTGCTACCGCCGCCGTTGCATTCAGCACATTGTGTTTGCCGGGAACATGAAGGTCGAACGGGCCAAGCACTCTGCCGTGGGCTACGACCTCAAAACAAGAGCGCACACCGTCCCCCGAAGGAAGCAGCCGGGCCACATAGTCGGCCTGCGGCGACATGCCATAGGTAAAGACCCGGCGTTTGACACGGGGGAGGATTGCGGCCAAATGCGGGTTGTCCAAGCAAGCTGTGGACGCTCCATAAAAAGGCACGCGGTCCATGAATTCAATGAAGGCCGCCTCCACATCCGCGAGATCGCGGTAACAATCCATGTGTTCACGGTCCAGATTCGTCACTACGGAAAGAATCGGCGAGAGCCGGAGGAACGAGCGGTCGCTCTCGTCGGCTTCAGCCACCAGGTATTGCGACTTGCCAAGGCGGGCGTTCGAACCCATCGCATCGACGCGGCCACCTACAACGACCGTCGGATCGAGCCCGCCAGCCGCCAGCACCGTCGCAATCATCGAGGTGGTCGAGGTCTTGCCGTGCATCCCGGCGATTGCGATTCCATACTTGATGCGCATGAGCTCAGCGAGCATCTCGGCTCGTTGAATCACCGGGATCTTCCGTTGCTTCGCCTCTAATACCTCCGGGTTGCTCTCCTGGATTGCCGAGCTGGTCACAATGACACCGGACCCGACGACATTTGCCGCTGCATGACCGACGAAAATCGTTGCTCCCAAAGAGGAGAGCCGATCGGTCGTGGTTGATCGACGCAAATCTGAACCTGAGACGGCGTAGCCCAGGGTGAGCAGGATCTCCGCAATCCCGCTCATCCCAATACCACCAATCCCAATGAAATGAACGCGTTGTGCTTTGGCAAACATAGAGGCACGCAAATGTGGCTGGAGAAGACCGCTTTTACTTTAACAGTGGATGCTGGATACAACTTAACCGCGGCAGATCCGGTTCCGGCGCCTCCAGGGACGAAGCGGCTTTCTCGCTTTCCGGCGCGACGAAAGCATTTCGCTTGCCACAGGGACGAAATCGCGCAACTTTTGGATAAGAAAAATGTTCTAATAGGTGGCGATTCAACGCTAACCGTGAGTCGCTAGCAAACTGCGCCGAGGCCGAAGGTGGCGTACGGTTTTGGCTTCCGGCGGGGAGGGTCACACATGCGGTATATACGTTATCTCGTGCTTTTGCTGGTTGCCATGCTTATTCCGGTCTCGTACGCACATTCTCAGGTTTCGGTTGGCATCGGTGTTGGAGTCGATCCGGGATATGACTACGACTACTATGGGCCGGCTCCAGTCTGCAGCTGGGGATATTATTCCTATTATCCTTACGCTTGCGCACCTTACGGATTTTATGGACCTAGCTGGTTTCTTGGCGGCCTCTTCATCGGTGCCGGCCCCTGGTATAACGGCTACTGGGGACGCGGCTTTTACGGGGATCGGGGCTTTTACCGGGGCGGGTACGGCTTCCGCGAGGGCTTCCGCGGCGGTTATGGCCGGGATGGTTTCCGGGGTGGATATGGCCGGGATGGTTTCCGGGGTGGATATGGCCGGGGAGGATACGGAGGTGGCTACCGCGGCGGAGTAGGCTATGCTCACGGTGGAGAAGGCTACGGCCACAGCTTCGTCGGCGCAACACATGGATTTAACGGCTATTCCGGCGGTGGACATGCTTTCGCTGGTGGTGGTTTCAACGGTGGACATGCCTTCAACGGTGGTGGCGGCTTTGGCGGCGGACACAGCGTCGGCGGTGGTGGCGGCTTCGGCGGAGGACACAGCTTCGGTGGTGGTGGCGGCTTCGGCGGAGGACACAGCTTCGGTGGCGGCGGGGGCCATGGTTTTGGTGGCGGCGGTCACGGTGGCGGCGGTCACCGGTAAATTCCGGTAAAGCACTGTGAAAAGAGGGCTGGCGAAATGCCAGCCCTCTTTCTCGTTCGTGCCACAAATCTTTGGGAGCCCGCCAGCTTTCATTCGCAGTAGACGCAACCCTGAGGACGAATCTGCTCCGTCCGGCGGCTTAGCGTTGCGCCGCCAATTCAGCCGCAATCTGCGCGATTCTCTTTGCAGCATCAGGCTGAGCGAGCGATCTTGCCCGCTCAGCCATCTGGCGCAAGCGATCGGCATCTCCGAGAAGAGCCTTCAGCGTCTCGAGCAGCACTCTTTTGGTCAGGGAGTGCTCAAGGATCATCTCCGCCGCTCCCGCTTCCGCCAGTACCTCAGCGTTCTTGCGTTGATGATCGTCCGCTGCCTGAGGGAATGGGACAAGAAGGGACGGCTTTGCTGCGGCTGCAAGCTCGGCGACCGTGCTCGCTCCGCTACGTGAGAGAATGAGGTCCGACGCCGCCAACTGTTGCGGCATGTCATCAAGGAAGGCCTGAACCCGCCACCGTTCCGGGGGCGCTCCGCTGGCGGCGTAGGCGGCGCGCGTTGCCTCTTCGTGACGGGCTCCCGACTGGTGGAGGATTGAAAGAGAGGGAACCGCGGCGAGTAACTCGCCCGCGATTTCAGGCATTTTGTTGTTCAAAGCGCGGGCTCCCTGGCTTCCGCCGAATACCAGCAACTTCGGAGCACTCGCACGGGGTCTTGCTGGTAGAGCGAAGAACTCAGCCCGTACGGGGATTCCGGTCACCTCAGCATTGCGAAAGTACTTGAGCGTAGAAGCGAAGTTCACCGCCGCCCCGCTCACACGTTTGCCCACGAGACGATTCGCCATTCCGGGCACCGCGTTCGGCTCAAATGCCAGGGTGGGAACACGCGTGAGAACGGCCGCCAGCATGGCCGGACCCGAGGCGTAGCCCCCGACCCCGATGACCACCTGTGGTTTCCAGTCCTTGATCAGACGCAGGCAATCCAAAATCCCTCGGGGCAAAGTGAAGAGCGTCTTCAGACGCGTAGCCAGGCTCACTTGATTGAGCTGGCCCACGGTGATCAATTCAAGAGAATATCCCGCTTGAGGAACGAGTCGCGTTTCAAGGCCGCGTGCCGTCCCGACGAAACGCACTTCAGCTTCATAAAGAGTTCGGAGTTCGTCCGCGATCGCTAGAGCTGGAATTACATGACCGCCGGTGCCTCCTCCGGCGATGAGAGCCCTCATACGTCTCAGTCGATCTCCCGAGTCAGGTTCAACAGGACGCCAATGCTGGCCAGCATGATGAAGAGCGACGTTCCACCGGCAGAAATAAATGGCAGCGTAATGCCCTTGGTTGGGACAAGAGCGAGGACGACACTGATATTGAAGAACGCCTGAATCAGAATCGTTGCAGTAATTCCGAAGGCCAGGAAACGCGCGAAGGTGTCCTTGGAAAGGCTGGCCGCACGTAAGCCGCGATAGCCGAGCACGACGAACAGGGCAAGGATCGCCAGCGCGCCCGCCATGCCGAGCTCCTCCGCAGCATTCGCGAAAATGAAATCCGTATGAGGCTCAGGCAGATAAAAGAGCTTCTGCAGGCCTTCCATGTAGCCTCGGCCGAAGAGCCCGCCCGTCCCGACAGCGATTAATGACTGAATCGTGTGGAATCCCGCCCCCTGCGGATCCGCGTCGGGATGAATGAACGCCATCATTCGGGCCCGGCGCCAGGCTACGCGGAAGAGCAGCAAATAAAGAACAGGCGCAGCCGCCAGTGCAGAATAGGCAAAGTACTTCACCTCGGCTCCCGCCAGGTAAAGCATCAACCCGGTAACCGCGGCGCAGACGAGCGCTGTGCCCAGATCGGGCTCGCGGACAATCAGCAGAACGAAAAGCACGCAGGGCAAAACAGCCGGCACAAGCGTGTTGCGCCAATCATCGATCGTAGACAACTTGTCCTGCAAAAACCATGCGAGAAAAAGGACGAGCACAGGTTTTGCGATCTCAGAAGGTTGAAAGGAAAATACGCCAAAGTGAAACCAGCGGTATGTGTGGTGCGAATCCTTCAGGAGGAATACGCTCATCAGCAGCAAGGTCGTGAGCGCCACAGCCGGGAAGACCACCGCCGGCCTGTTGTATTTGCGGTAGTCGACCTGCATCAGCCCTGTCATCGTGATCAGGCCGAGAACCGCCCAAATCGCCTGCCTGCTGACGAAAACGTACGGCGATCCGTACCTCTCCTTTGCCATCACAGCCGATGCACTGAAAACCATCAGCAGCCCGATGAAGACCAGAAGCAACGTAACTCCGAACAGCCACTTGTCGACTCCTACGCGCTTTGCCATATTCCGGCTCCTCGTCGCGCCATGACCAATTCCTTAAAAACGCGGCCGCGATGTTCGTAGTTCTCGAACTGATCGAAACTTGAGCAAGCGGGTGCCAGGAGCACGACATCGCCAGGCTTCGCGGACTCGGCCGCGCGGTTCACGGCAACGTCAAGAGTACCTGCGCGAACCACAGTGGCCGACTTGCCGATCTGCCCTTCAATCTTTTCTGCCGCCGAACCGATGGTGTAGACGGTCTTAACCCGCTCCTTGAGCAGGCTCCGCAACTGCGTGTAATCGGAATTCTTGTCCTTTCCGCCAAGAATCAGATGGATCCTTCCCGGGAACGAGGCGATCGCCTTCGCAGCGGCATCCACATTGGTGGCCTTCGAGTCGTTGTAATAGTCGACACCTTGAATGTTGGCCACAAACTCGAGCCTGTGCTCGACGGCGTTGAAGGACTCGATCGTCGTTGCGATGGTCTCAACAGGAATACCCGCCACAGCGGCCGCACATACCGCCGCGAGGACGTTCTCGACGTTGTGTTCCCCTTTGAGCGGAATAGCGCTTACCGGCAACACCGCTTGGGGCGAAGCTTGCTCCGAAGCACGAAAGACGATCATTCCGTTGTGAACGAACGCGCCCATTCTGACGATCTTGCTCCGGCTGAACCAAAAAATACGCGAGCCGGCCCGGCTGGCCGCCTGTTGGACGACAGGATCATCGCCATTCAGCACGAGTGCATCCTCGGCGGTCTGCCTGGCGAAGATCCTCTCCTTCATCGCGACATAGTTCTCAAATGTGCCGTGCCGGTCGAGGTGATCGGGCGTTGTGTTAAGGATGACTGCAATCTGCGGATGGAATGTCTCGGTCGTTTCCAATTGAAAGCTCGATACTTCGAGCACGGACCAGCTATTGGGCTCGCTCTGCTCGACCAGGGAAATCACGGGCACACCGATGTTCCCACCTACCAAAGTTTTCAAACCGTGAGCTTTGAAGATGGCACCGCAAAGTGTGGTCGTCGTTGTCTTGCCGTTCGAACCCGTGATCGCCAGAATCTTCCCTTGAAGAAAGCGCGACGCCAACTCCAATTCCCCAATCACCGGAAGGCCGAAATTTCGAACTTGGGTGAGCTCCGGAGTATCGAAGGGCACGCCCGGGCTGACTACGATCAGATCCTGTCGCCGAAAGGTGAGCAGCCCATGCCCTCCGGTTTCAACAGCGATTCCCTCTTCGAGCAGCGATGGGATCTCCTTTGCCAGGGCCACAGCGCTCCGTTGGTCGGATACAGTCACCTGCGCGCCCTTCCGTCGCAGGAAAAGGGCGGCGGCAAGACCCGACTTGCCCAGACCAACCACCAGCGTCTTTTTATTCCTCAGTTCCAAACAGGTCATTCTCCCACGGCGCTGGCTATCAACGCAGCTTCAAAGTCGTGAGTGCAAATAATGCAAACACCAGTGCGCCAATCCAAAAACGCACAATCACTTTTGACTCCGACCAACCCATCAGCTCGAAGTGGTGATGGAGAGGAGCCATCTTAAAAATCCGCTTCTTGCGCAGTTTATAACTCCCTACCTGCAGTATGACGCTCACAGCTTCCAACACGAAGATTCCGCCGATAAAGGGCAACAACAATTCCTGCTTGATAAGAACCGCGACCGTGCCTAGAGCCCCGCCCAGTGCCAGCGAGCCCACGTCCCCCATGAAAACCTCGGCAGGATGCGCGTTGTACCAAAGGAATCCGATGCTTGCTCCGGCCATACTTCCGCAAAAGACGGTGAGCTCTCCGACCAAGGGCATGCGCTCCAGCTCCAGGTAATCGGCGAAAACGGCGTGACCGCTCACATAAGTGAGGACGGTGAGCGCGGCCGCGGCGATGATGGTACATCCGATCGCAAGGCCATCCAACCCGTCGGTGAGGTTAACGGCGTTGCTCGAGAAAACAATCACTAACGTGACAAACACAATAAACGGAACGAAGGCGAGAGCTTCCAGGTGTGGGATCGTTCCTAGCGCATGCAGAGAGAGGTCCGGACGCACGCGCTTGAGAAATGGCACCATCAGGCGAGTCGAAAAAATTCCTTGGTCATGCATCGCAACCAGCACGACTGCGATGGCCACACTGGTGATGCTCTGCAGCCCCAGTTTTTGCCATCCGGTCAGGCCAAGATTTCGTCGATGGGTCACCTTCATGTAGTCATCGGCGAAGCCTATCGCGCCAAAACAAAGGATCGAGCCCAGGGCAAGCCAGACAAAGGGATCGCTTAGGTCACTCCATAACAGGGTCGGGAGCAGGATGGCAATAATGATGAGCACGCCCCCCATGGTTGGCGTTCCCGCCTTCTTTTGGTGCGCGGCCGGACCCTCTTCACGGATGTACTGCCCTATCTGGAACTCACGAAGCTTCTCAATCACATATGGCCCGATGAGCATAGCGATCAGCATTGCCGTAAGACTGGCAAATGCGGTGCGAAACGTCAGATACCGAAAGATGCGGAAGGGTCTGAAGTAAGGGAAAAGCTTCTGATACAGGAGCCAGTAGAGCAAACTTCCTCCGGCGGGACGGGTTTTTCGCTTCGGCTGTGTGGTTATCTTACAAGCAACAAATAGCGTCTTCCCCTTCCGCTTTGCTCTGTGAACCACCACGGCAACGGGGCGCTGTGCGCAGGTCCGCCATGCGGCATCCGAGCCCGCACGGGTGGTCCATTACGCCCGTCGTTTGCTTCTGCTCTTGTTTTTGTCCCTACTAAGCTGGGTTAATCCTGCTCTGTCGCCCAACTCAGTGCTTTTTCCAGCCCAACGCCTCGAGAGGCTTTTAGCAGGACGGCATCGCCCTCACGGATCTCAGCCTGAAGCCATTTGCCAGCTTCTTGGGGAGACTGCAGGAAAAGCGCCAGTGACCCATCCTGCCTTGCGCCTTCGACAATATGCTGGGCGTTGCCCCGTACACCGATGACGAGATCGATGCCATGCTGCCCGGCGGCCTGACCGCATTCTCGATGGAGCCGGGCGGCCTCTCTACCCAGTTCCAGCATCTCTCCGGCAATCAATATCCGCCGCTTAGCCGGCATCGTTGCCAGGGTTGCAATCATTGACTTCAACGCTTCGGGATTGGAGTTGTAGCAGTCATTAATAATGGTGGCTCCGTGGAGGTGCAGGACTTCTCCGCGCTTTTCTGGCGGGTGTAACCGGCCGACTGCAGCCGCACACTCTTCCAAGGCGATACCAGACTCGAGTCCGACGGCGATCGCGGCCATTGCATTCGAGATGTTGTGCCGGCCGAGCAGGTTCAGCGACACCACTGCATGCCCGGTGCCAGCGGTGACTTCAAAACGCACACCTTGCGGACCCAGTTCCTCAATCGCGCCGGCCCGCGGATCGGCACATGGTCCGCTGCCAAAGTACACCGCTCGCCCCCGGAAATCCCGCCCAAACTGACCGACGTAAGGATCATCGCAATTGAGAAAAGCGATCCCCTGCGCGGGCAAGGATTGCACTAACTCATATTTGGCATGCGCGATGCCCGCAATCCCCTGAGGGAAATTCTGCGCATGTGCGCTGCCCACATTTGTGATCACGCCCCAATCCGGATTGGCGATTCTGGCCAGCGCAGCAATCTCGCCGGCATGCGACATACCCATTTCAATCACCGCCACGTCGTGCGCTGGCTGGAGCTTCAGCAGTTGGAGCGGCAAGCCGAAAGAGTTGTTCAGGTTTCCCCTCGATCTCAGCACGTTGAAACGCACCGCGAGAACCTCGGCCACAGCCTCTTTGGTTGTTGTCTTGCCGGCGCTTCCTGTTATACCGATCACGCGCTTGTTCCAGTGGCGGCGGACTGCAGTAGCCAGTGTCTGCAGCGCCTCCAGCGGATCGTCCACCAGCAGCAAGGTATGAGTTCGAGCAATTTCGAGGTACTGCGCGGCTTTACTGCGTGAGATCACCGCCGCTCGGGCGTCACGCTCAAAAGCAGTGACTACGAAATCGTGGGCGTCATAACGTTCACCCCGGATTGCGAAGAAGAGGTCCCCGGGTTCAAGTGTTCGCGTGTCGATCGAGTAGCCGTCCGCAGGCACTTCCAACCGATCGCCTTGCCAGGCGCGCAGGTCCGCTCCAATCCAATGCGCTATGTCATGCAAGGCAAGTTTCATTCTTCCTTCACCAAAGCTTCCAGGAATCCACGCGCAACCGCCGCGTCATCAAAAGGTATCACTCTGTCTCGTAGAGTTTGGGTTTTCTCGTGACCCTTACCGGCCAGGAGGACCAGGTCCCCCTGCCGAGCCTCATGAATTGCCATTTGGATCGCTTTTTCGCGATCTGGCTCAACGATCACCCTAGCCCGGGCTCCTTCCAGCCCAGGAAGCACGTCTTTGAGAATGGCCTGCGGTTCTTCACTCCTCGGATTGTCGGAGGTCAGCACGACAACATCGCTTGCCAATCCGGCTGCACGGCCCATAAGTGGCCGCTTGGTCCGGTCGCGATCCCCACCGCACCCGAAAAGCGTGATCACTCGGCCGTTTGTCTGTTTTACAAAATCGCGGGACGCCCCAAGCACGTTCTTGAGCGCGTCATCGGTGTGAGCGTAATCCACGATCACAGCAAAGTTCTGCCCGCAGACGACGCTCTCAAATCGTCCCGGAATATGGGTCAGCGAGGCAACGCCTGCTGCGATCTGATCCAAAGTGAGTCCGCGAGCGATTGCAGCGGCACTTGCAGCGAGCAGGTTATAAACGTTCACTCGTCCCGTCAAGCGCGTCTCAATCTTCGCTGTTCCCCATGGAGTAGACATGTCGAAGCGCATCCCTGATGGACTCATCTCCACGCCGGAAGCCCGAAAATCCCCACTGCGCATGCCGTAGGTGTATATGGCATCAGACCCTGCCCTGGCAGCGATCCCGTTCAATTCGCGGCCGTATTCGTCATCGGAGTTGAGGACGGATGCGCGTGCGGGGCGTCCTTCGGAACCGTCAAAAAGCTTACGTTTGGCGGCGAAGTAGTTCTCCATGGAGCCGTGATAATCGAGATGATCGCGAGTGAGATTCGTGAAGATCGCGACATCAAACGTCAGTCCAAAAACGCGGCCCTGGTCCAGAGCATGCGAGGAAACTTCCATCACTGCCTCGGAAGCCCCAGCATCCAAGCCTTCCCGAAAAAGCTCGAACAGGTCGCGCGATTCTGGTGTCGTATGCGGCGACGGCTTGACCTTGCCCGCAACGTGATACTCGATGGTGCCTACCAGGATCGTCGTACGCCCTTGATGGCTAAGCATCGCTTCGAGCAGGAAGGCCGTCGTCGTCTTTCCGTTTGTTCCCGTAACAGCGCTGAGTTTGAGCTGCTCTTCAGGATGACCAAAGAAGTTTGCTGAGAGCGTAGCAAGAGCACGCCGCCCATGCGGAATACCCTCACGCACTTGAACAACGGCGATGCCCGGAGACTCCGTCCGAGTTGAATCGAACGCCGCTGCGGAGTCCGTAACAATCACGTTTGCACCTTGGGCTGTCGCCTGGCTGATGAAACGGTTGCCGTCGGTCGTGCCGCCCTGCATGGCGACAAACAGCGAGCCGGGCCCGGTGCGCCTGGAATCGTACTCCAGACCGGTCACGGCGTGACTTGGACCGGCTCTGCGAACGGCGTCGACTCCCTGCAAAAGCAGCTCTAAATCCACCTGCTCCTCCGCTGCGTCCACGACGAAGTCGACCGCAAGCAATTGGGTTGGAGGGTTTTTCTGCTTCCAGGTGCGCGCTGCGCCCTATGACGGGTGAAAAATACTCTCAGCGGCTGAAGCGAACCACGATCCCAGTTCCCATCGGCACCATTGTTCCAGGCGCTGGTACCTGCTCCCGTGCGATACCGCTCCCCAGGATTTCCAGACTCAAACCCAGTGTCCCGGCAGATTCTACCGCCTCGCGGACCGGTTGTCCTAGGAATGAAGGGACAGCAATGCGGTGCTGGGCATCAACCACAATTAGACCGTTGTGGGAAGAGGCTTGAGAAGGAACGCCTTGGGGCGATGTTGCCGGGATCGCGTTCGGCGGGGCTGGAGTCCCTGATGTTGTCTTTCCCGCAGATGTATTTGGGTTCCCATTCTTCGACAAACTCATCTGCACGGCCGGAGTGGTAGCAGGGGTTACCTGGAGGGTCGCTGGGGGGGATGCCGGAATCCCTGAGTTCGAAGGAGTTCGACCCCGATCCGGGGGAACCCCGGCCGCGGGTTTGATATCCGCAGAAAGCTGTTGAGAGGGCGCCGGCTCTTCATCTTCAGCCACCGCTGGGTTCGTTGAGTCAGTAGCCGACACTGGCGCCATCTGTTGGTTATTCACCTGGCTGCGCAGAGGATCATCCGCAGGCAAATCATTCACCGCGGCGAACAGCGCTTCCATGTCGCTGGCAGGCTCTGCAGGGGGAAGTTCCTTTTCCTCGTGCGTCTGGGCCAACTCGGTTTCAGAGTTCAGTGGCCGGTCATGAGGAACTCCCAGGTACTCGAGTACCTGTTGAGCAACATCCTGAAACACGGGTGCTGAGACGGTGTGGCCGTAGTGATTCCCTTTAGGGGAATCGATCACAACGGCGACCGTAATGGCGGGATTGTTGACGGGCGCGAACCCCACAAACGATGCGACGTAGTTGGTTTTTGAATAACGATGCGTCGCCACATCCACCTTCTGCGCAGTCCCCGTCTTGCCGCCGGCAGAGTAACCGTTTAGTTGAGCAGTTGTCCCAGTGCCGTGAAGCACTACGCCTTCCATCAAGCTGCGCATCTGAGCGGCAGCCATGGTTGAGACGACGCGATGAGCTCCAGGTGGGAGCGGGTCAGGCACTTCGCCGCGAGGGTGAAATCGCGATCCCCTTAGTCTCCCACCGCCAGCCATCTCCTGAGTGCGCTCCAAGACGATATGCGGAGGAAGATAGATGCCGCCGTTCGCCAGAGTGGAAGCCATCGTGGCCAATTGGACGGGGGTCACCGCTATTTCCTGGCCGATTGCGATCGAGCCGATGCTCGAGCCGGACCAGCGGCGAGGCGGGCGGAGCAGGCCACGTGTTTCCGACGGCAGTTCGATGCCGCTGCGCGATCCGAAAGCATAAGCGCGGATATATCTGTAAAACGTATCGGAACCCATTCGCAGCGCGAGTTTCACCGCGGCTACGTCGCTTGATTCCTGCAGAGCCTGCGCCAACGTCAGCCGGCCGTTCCAGTGATCGTCGTGAATGATTCTCCCGGCGAGTTCGATCTTGCCGCCCTCGCAATCGATCACTTCGTTCGGATTTGTCAGCTTCTGATCCAGCGCCGCCGAATACGTGACCAGTTTGAAGGTCGAACCTGGCTCATACACATCGCTGACCGCATGATTCCTAAGTAGGCCTGTGGTCGCATGACGAAAGTCATTCGGATCGAAAGTCGGACGAATTGCCAAAGCTAGAATCTGGCCGGTATTCGGGTCCTGAACGACCACCGTACCGTTAAGAGCATGAGTGCGCGCAAGAGCAGCATCAAGAGCGCGCTCCGCAATAAACTGAATGTTCTCATCAACCGTGAGAACCAGATTCTCTCCTGCCTGCGGATCCCTCTCCTGGCTGCCAAGCACATGGCGGCGGGCATCGAGCGCTGTCAGCATACGGCCGGGAACTCCGTGCAAGTCGCGATTGAAGCCCCGCTCCATCCCGCCCAGTCCGTTGTCGTCAATCCCCACATAGCCAAGCACCTGGGCCGCCAGCTGGCTATTCGGATAGAAGCGCTTGAACTCCGGTTGAAAATAAACGCCCTTCAGGTTGAGTGCCTTCACACGTGCGACTTCTTTCGGATCAAGCTTCCGCGCAACCCAGGCGAAATTTCTTGAAGCATTGAGCCGCGCGGCAATCTGTTGTGCAGACGTGAACCTGTCGGATGGGTCGGTGTGCACTACGCGAGCGAGAGCGACCGCAATTGCCTGGTACTTGGCCGCGGCATTGGCGTCTTGCTTATCCGCAATCTCGGAGGGCACGGCATAAATGGAATCCGCCTGTACCGTTACCGCCAATTCATGAAGATCGCGATCGTAAAGAATGCCGCGCCGCGGCGCTACCTCGAATGTACGTTGCTGTTGCTTCGCAGCGCGCTCCACATAGTCCTCATGGTGCACGACCTGCAGCCAGAAGAGGCGCACACAGATGAGAACTGCCCAGAACGCAAAGAAGCATGTGACATGTAGAAAGCTCAGGCGCCGGGGCGCGACCCCCGCAGCTTTGCGTTCCACAGGGGACGGCTGGCGACCGGCCAGAACTGGATTGCCGCGCATCAACCTGGGAGAAAACGACAGCTGCTTCACTCAGTGCCTGCCCTTAGACCGTTGTCACTGTTCCTGCGAGTGGTGAAATTGAATCACTGCAGCTGATTCCTGGTGATCAGCCGCGTTCAGCTCTTAATTTCTGGTTCTCTTCGTTTGGTCCTGCAAGCGGACACCGCGATATCAAGAACGCTATTTCATGCTTGGCAAAATCGGCGAAGCCTGCGCGAGTGCTGGGCCATTTCGATCGAAACCAGCCTCTGGGCGGACCACTTGGCCGGGCTGAGGAGAATTCAACCCAAGTTTGCGCGCCATTCGATCGATGCGTCCAGGATCGCAGAGTTGGGCCTCGGTCAACTTCAGAACCCGGTTCTTCTCGATGAGAACTTCTTTCTGCTGCTTCTCGGCTTCGACGTGGTACCCGTACTCGATGGCGCTGAAGTGCTGCCACCCGTAAACCATCAAGAACAGAAACAGCACCGTCATCGCTGCAGTAAAGATACGCATCTCGCGAACTCGGACGGGATCGTCGGCCTTGACCAGCCGTGTGTTATCCAGATGCTTCACGAAGAGTACTTCGGGGGTCGGGCCGCGGCGTGCGCGCTGCTGGTCCGCCAGCAAGGAGAGGTTTCGATCCAAGATCTGTTCGGCGGTCCTGTCAAATCCTAGACCGACTGTTTGCGCTGCGAATGCCTGTGTCGCCATTGTTTCCACCTTCTGAAGGTCTGTCTTCCCGTTTCCGATTCCATGCTTCGCGGTGGAACAGCTCCTGCCGGTCCTTCCCGCTCAGATCCTGCGGCACTTTCAAATCTGCTTCTCGGTTCTCTCCGCTGCCCGCAGCTTCGCGCTGCGCGAACGGGGATTGCGATCCGTCTCCTCTTCGTCCGCCGTCACCGGCTTCCGAGTAAGTACTTCAAAGATTCCTTCCCGCGCTGCTTCGCGAAATGCATCTTTGGCCAGTCGATCCTCGAGCGAGTGGAAGCTGATCACCACCAGCCTTCCTCCAGGCTTGAGTAGCTTTGGCGCCGCACTCAGCAGAGCCCGTATTTCGCTCAATTCGGCATTTACGTAAATTCGGAGCGCCTGGAAGACCCGGGTCGCCGGATGAAGATGTTGCCGCCCTCGTTCTGATTTCATCGCCGGGGCGACGGCCGAAATGACTTTGGCTAGGTGCGCCGTCGTCATGATCGGCCTCGCCCTGACAATGGCTCTGGCAAATCTCCGCGACCTCCTTTCCTCTCCGAATTCGTAAATCAAATCAGCGAGGTCTTTTTCGCTGGCTTGGTTTACCACTTGTTCGGCAGTGATCCCTCGCCGCGGGTCAGCCCGCATGTCGAGAGGTCCATCTGCCTGAAAACTGAATCCCCTGTGCGCTTCATCAAGCTGCATCGAGCTGAGGCCAAAGTCCGCCAGCAACCCGTCCAAGCTGGCTGGGCCAACTCTGCGGCTCAACGCGGAAAATTCTTCGCCGTGAAGCACGATTCCAGGCATCGCGTCGCCGAGTTCCTCGGCGAGGGAATCCAACCGCGACCGCGCTATCTCCAGCGCTTCAGGATCCCGGTCGAAAGCGATCAGCTGGCCATCTTTGCCCAGCTTTCTGACGATTGCCGAGGCGTGACCTGCCATTCCCAGAGTGGCGTCGACGTAGGTTCCGCCCGCGCGCACATTCAAATATCGGATCGCGACTTGTAAAAGAACCGGCACATGCCGCTCAACTCCATGCTTCATGTGCTCCCCCTTGGGGGCATCGATTGGGCCTTATAAACCGAGCCCAGCCAATTCCTTCTCGTCCGTGGGAGTCAGGTCTTCCAACTCCCGTTCATAAGCCTCGCGATTGACCACCCGCAGATGGTTCTGCATCCCGAGCACCACCATGTCGCCAACCACGTTCGCCTTCTCACGCAGGATTTGCGGAATCAAGATCCGGCCCTGCCCATCCATCTCCGACATCTGCCCGTAATAGCTCACAATCCCCAGCAGCTTCTTCTTGACGGGATTGAAGTTCGGTATCAAGGCCAATTTCTCCTCAAACTTTTCCCATTCCTGCAGCGGGTAGACATCCGCTCCGTGCCCATCCATGCTCGTCACGTAAAACTGAGTTCCGTACTTCTCATCAATCAGGCGCTTGAAGTCCGCGGGGATCTTGAGCCGTCCCTTATCGTCTACGCGAGTTGGGTGGTTGCCGCGGAACATCGTTCACTCTCGTTCGCCTTCTACTGCGATTGCTTTTCGATCCGGGGTTCGGGGTAAAGCTAGCCCTATGAGTCAGTTCGCCTGTCTAGTGAAAGAGGCAACGGAGCAAAGTCAGCATGCCCGCTCCATACACCAGTGAAATGACGGCGCATTCGAATCTGGCTCTCATCTGCTTTCCCCTTTCTTGGTCCACTTCTCTGTGGTTATCGGCTCAGATTCGAGTTTCTAGACCACTTTTGACCAGAATTCTCCACAATCTTAGCCGACTGATTGAAGCTGTCAAAGGCCAAATTGTGGAAATAGAAGGAGTTTCGGCTCAGGATCCAAGAAAACGCAATGAATAGTGGTTCCCCGCCTCGGATCCACAAGTCATCGTGTTAGCGCAGTAGATTCCGGCCTATGACTAGCTACTTGTCAGCATGACGAACTCGGGGTAGGCCAAATAATACTTCCGTGTTAGAGCGGAGGGGAGTATCAAGTATTGGGCGATCTTCAGGACGTCTTTTTTTGCAGGTCCGTCGCCGCTGTCACGAGCTCCTGCCGCTCGCGCACACGCTCTTTCACAACAATCGCGAGGTAAATCACAACGAAGACATTGAGCAGAGTAAGGACAACCTTCAGTATGGTGACATGACGAATGATTTCATAGAGCTCCCATGGGAGAAATGAGGCGGTCAAGATCAAAGTAAAGTATTCCGCCCAAATCTTCCCCAGGATCAGCCCGTACCCTTCGATGACATCCAATCCCGCATACATAAAAAGTGCAAAACTAATCACCTTTAAGTGGTAAGGATCCAGGGACGACAGTTTATCGAGCAACACGTTCACAGCACGATTTTCCGGATCGAAACCTAGCGCTGTGGTGATGTGCAGGAGGGTGTCAGCGAGGTCCTTGTGCAAAAGCCTGATGACACCAAACCCCATTGAAATAAACAGCACCGCCTTCACCAACTTGAGGACGGCGATCGCAATGAGCCACTGGTTGCGATTTGAATGGGCAGGCTTTGTCAAGAGGCTATCGATAGAGCATCGCGCACCGAGTGCACGCTCCTGGTTGCTTACGGTAGATGTATACCACGAGGCATGGGTTTGCCCTGCTGCGTAGCCGGAGCGCCGAGTCGCCACGAAACGGATTGGGCGTAATCAGGCGGACAGTTCTAGTGTAGAGCCGGCAAGCGGTCGAATGAAAATCGGCCATCTCCGGATTGGGGTTTAGTCTCCGCAATGCTCTCATACGCCGCCCAGCCCGACGACCACTCCGCACACATCGACTGCGCTTCCGGTTCTTATGCCCCACGACGTTTCACTCCGGCCTCAGCATGGAAGCGGCTGAGGGAAATTCAGAGGCAGCGCACCCCTCGTCTTCAACCAGCCCGTACGGGAGAAGCCCTTATGATTCGTTCACGATGGAAGAGTCGATGCATTCAACGTGAAAGGAACATGAATGCAAAAACAAACCACGCTTCTCTCTCTTACGGCTCTCGTCTTCGGGCTCGCCGGTCTTCAGGCTCAGGCACAGAAGGACCCGATGGTCGGAGGCGCTGCCATGTATCCGACCACGCTTACAACATCGAGGGCGGCACTCTGACAGCGAGCGCTCACGGCGACAAAATCGTTCTCACCGACGAGAAGGGTCGAAAAGAAAACTGTAACGATTGCTGAATTATTGCGGCACAAGGATGAGTCTTAACTTGCTTCCAGACGGTAGAAGCGGATCAGATCCGTGTTTGGCGGGGCAATTCCAATCTGACGGAGGATACCGTTTGCTTGACCAAGGTGCCCGGTTCCATGATTGACGACCTGAAAAACCACCTGCCAGACCGGCACGCTCGAAGCGACTCCCTTGGAGTTCACGACATCAATCAAGCTGGCCCAATCGTCTTCGGTCAGCCCCGTCCCCCACGCTGTCCATTGATCCAGTAGCTTGATCCACTCGCTCTTGAGTTCACCGAACGCCTCGGGTGAATTGAACTGGGCGAGCCGTGCATCCGCGTCCCCGCGCAACCGGGCAAGCCACGTCGCATCGGCCCGGTAAATGTGGACGAGGGTTGCGTACAGGCTCCCAAACGATGTGCCGCGAAGGGCAAGCAATTTTTCCTCAGGCAGTTGTTCAACAACGGGAAAGAACTCGAGGAGCGCCCACCGGTGGTACCGAAGGTGAGCATTGCCGATCGCCGAAAGGGTCTCTGGCATTCCGCGTCCGCCTTTCTTGCGTGCGTGAGGGAGAGTTAACGCGCTATAAGCCGTCGGCGGCGCGATCCCTGACGCAGATACGGAGCTAACTTTTCGAGCGCCGATTCAACGCTGATCCCGTATTTGGCGCGTAACTGATCCGGTTTCCCATGCTCGATAAAACGGTCGGGCCAGCCGATTCGCACGACCGGAACATCGATTTGCATGTCGCTCAGAGCTTCGAGTACGGCGGTTCCGAAGCCACCCATCAGGACATGGTCCTCAAATGTGACAATCACGCCCGCACGGCGCGCATATTCGGCCAGCAGCTCGCGATCGAGTGGCTTGACGAAACGGGGGTTAATCACCGCGGCCGAGAAGCCTTGATGACTGAGATTTTCCGCCAACTCCTGGGCCATGGGAAGCAAAGCTCCCAGGCCAAAGACCGCAATATCGTCCCCGTCGAAGATCACTTCGGCTTTGCCGATGGGCAACGCCACCGGTGCGGGTTTCACCTCGGCGCCGGGCCCAACTCCGCGCGGATAGCGTACAGCGCTCGGTCCGTCATGAAGCATGGCCGTATAAAGCATGTCCGCCAGTTCGTCCTCATCCTTAGGAACCATGTGGATGATATTGGGAATACCGCGCAGGTAGCTGATGTCGAATAGTCCGTGATGGGTTGGACCGTCGTCACCTGAGAGTCCGCCACGGTCCATGCAGAAGACCACCGGCAGGTTCTGCAAGCAGATATCGTGGACGATCGGATCGAAGGCGCGCTGCAGAAAAGTGGAGTAAATCGCGCAGAAGGGCTTGAAGCCCATCGTTGCAAGGCCGCCGGCAAAGATCACAGCGTGCTCCTCGGCGATCCCGACGTCGAAGTACCTGCCGGGATGATGGGGGCGGAAGAGATCGAGAGCAGTCCCGTTCGGCATTGCGGCTGTAATGGCCACAAGCTTTTCGTTCGCATCCGCCAGTTTGACCAGCGTATCTGCAAAGATCTCCGAGTACGTGCGTTGACCGGCAGATTTGGTTTCGCCGGTTTCCGGATCGTAAGGCCCGAGGCCGTGAAACTTCTTCTGCTTTTCAATTGCAGGCTGAAACCCGCGGCCCTTCTGCGTAATGGCATGCAGTAACACCGGTTTTTCCTGCATTTTGAGGAACTGAAAAGTTTCGATCAACGAACCGATATTGTGGCCATCGAGCGGCCCATAGTATGTAAGCCCGAACTCCTCAAACAGCATGGAGGGCCACAGCAGGCCTTTGGCGGCCTCCTCGGCCTTTCGAACCACTTGTCTTGCCGTTTTGCCACCCACCTTCTCGAGGAGGCGAGCGGCACTGTCGTGGAGGTTCGTGTAGTGCTCGTTCGTGACGATCTTATGCAGATAATTCGCGATGGCGCCCACGTTCCGGTCGATCGACCACTCGTTGTCATTCAGAACGACGATCAGACGTTTGGTCTGCTCTGCGATGTTGTTCAGCGCTTCAAAGCTGATGCCATTCGTAAAAGCCGCATCACCCGCGAAGGCCACCACGTGGTTCTTAGCTCCGGCAAGGTCCCGTGCGACTGCCATTCCGAGGGCTGCCGAAAGCGCTGTACCCGCATGGCCGGCCCCATAACAGTCATGGTCGCTCTCGCTGCGCAGCATAAAGCCGTTCAGTCCACCCGGCTGCCGGATCGTGCCCATGCGGCTTCGACGGCCGGTCAGAAGCTTGTGAACATAGGTCTGATGACTCACGTCGAAGACGAACTTATCGGTTGGAGTATCGAAGACGTAGTGCATGGCGAGCGTGAGTTCCACTACGCCCAGATTTGGTCCCAGGTGGCCGCCTGTCTTTGCTAGTCCAACAATCAGATGATCACGAATCTCTTGGGCCAGAGTTTCCAACTGCCGCACAGTCAGGCTCTTGATATCCGCCGGCGAGTCAATTGTGTCTAGTAGTTTCCCCATATCAGTCCGGTTTTATGCTCCTCGAACAACTCGTGAGCAATGAAGTTGGTCCCGCCGTTCCATCAAATTAGTCCCGCCGCTCCATCAAAAAAAGACCCCGTGCGGGGCCTGTCATGAGTTCGAGCTGTCGCCCTAATTTCTTAGTATAGCAAGACTGCCTGCAGCAGAGGATCGGCCGGGTTGCACAATGTAGAACTGTCAACCATCGAGTCAGTCAACCATCAATTAGGGATAAGATCTCGAACCAAAGCAGAAAGGTTGCGAACGGAATCAAGCCCGAGCAAGCAATCTGCATTCGCGCGACGGTTCGCTTTGACCGACTCTCGGATTATTTTCAAAAAGAAGTATCTGCCTTGATTCCAACAGAAGTGTCTGCCAGAAGGTTCCGAGACTTCGTTTCGTCTCTCCTCATTGGGAGGACGGCTAACTTACAAGGGAGCCAATTAGGGCCTGTTCAGGCCCTAGGCAACAGGATCCGCGCTCCGTCGGCCAGCACGCTACACGATCGTAACGGGACGGATTACCTTATGGTGAGGAAATAAGCTGAGGGGAATTCGAATGAGACACAAGTAACACGGTAGTTGCAAATTCGAGTGGCTCCTATCGTCTTCCTTGTCCAAATTGCATTTGGTCTCAGGTTAGGATGAATCCACCGTTCTCCTCTCCCACGGGTGGCGTGGCGATCTCTCCTCAGTTGCAAGTTGATTCTGAAGATCTATCTTCAGTCTGTTACATCTGTCTGTCTGAACCCGGAGTGCAAGGAAAGGCGAATGCCCAGTCGCACTACAGTGATGCACCAGGAGGAAGCAGAGCGGGTCAAAGCTCTGCTGCAGTACGAAATCCTTGACACTCTTCCCGATCCTGCATTCGACGAGGTCGCGCGACTCGCGGCTTCGATTTGCATCGCTCCCCAAGCCTTCATTGGCTTTGTCGACTGGTCACGAGTATGGTTCAAGTCCCGCATCGGATTCTCAGCGCGACAGATAGCCCGTTCGGCTTCAGCGTGCCAGTTTGTGGTCCTCGATGCCCGGCCCATGCTCATTGCGGACGCGTCGCAGGACCACCGCTTTCCCGCTCGAGGCTTCGCACTGACAGAGGATGTTCTCTGGCGATCCTACGCGGCAGCTCCACTGATTGCTCCCTCAGGTGCGGTCATCGGGACGCTGGCCATTGGGTCCGCGGAACCGCACGCCTTCGGCCGCGGCTGCCTCGAGACCTTGCAGGTGTTGGCACGCCAAGTGATGACGCGCCTGGAACTCTATGCAAAGAACAGCGATCAGGAGCGCGTTCTCCGCTCGCGCCAGCGCGTCGAACGAGCGTTAACTATCGAGCGCAACTTCGTCTCGGCTGTCCTGGACACGATCAGTGCCCTCGTACTTGTACTTGACACAGCGGGGCGTATCGTTCGCTTCAACCGCGCGAGCGAGACGATCTCTGGTTATAGCTCCGCGGATTTTATAGGGCGCGTTTTCCCTGAGGAACTCTTTCCGCCGGAGGAGCGCGAGCGCGCGATACTCATGTTCGAAAGAGCACGGTCAGGCAAACTGGGCGAAAACCGGGAGATCGGCTGGCGCTCCAAAGATGGGCGCCCGAAGTCGATCTCATGGACCACGACGTCGCTCACCACCGAGCGGGGTGATGTGAGCTTCATCATCCTCACCGGTGTGGATGTGACGGGACAGCGGGAAGCAGAGGATGCTTTGCGTACGAGCGAGACCCGCTACCGCCAACTCGTTGACAGCAGCCTCGGCATGGTCTGCACTCACGACCTCGACGGCACTCTGCTTTCGATCAATCCCTACGCGGCCGGCAGCCTCGGGTACCTGCCCGAGGAGATGGTCGGCTCCCCATTGCGTAATTACATTCAAGAGGCGCATTTAGCCGAATACGACGAATACCTCAAGCAAATCGAACAACTCCAGCAAGATCAAGGTCTCTTCTACCTCAAACGAAAGAACGGCGGCATCACTATCGTCGCGTATCGAAACAAGCTTTTGCAGTTGTCAGGCGGCTCGCCATTCGTACTCAGCCATGGAATCGACATCACGGAACAGACTCAGGCCCAAGAGGAACTGCGAGCACTCATGCTGCAGCAAGAGTCGATTCTTGAGTCAGTGGGCGATGGCATCTGGGGCATGGACAAAGACGGGCGGCTGACCTTTGTCAACCGGAGCGCCGCCAACATGTTCGGCTACTCTCCCGAGGAAATGCGGGGAAAGAACGTGCATCAGTTGATCCACCACTCCTACCGCGATGGATCTCCTTACCCAGTCGAACAGTGTCCAATCTCCGGGAGTCTTATGGGCGAGGCCCAAGTCCACGTCGATGATGAGGTTTTTTGGCGTAGTGATGGAACGTCCTTCCCAGTGGAATACGCCGCCTGTCCCCTGGTGCTCGAAGGAAAGGTTAAAGGAACTGTGGTGGCTTTCCAGGATGTGACCGAGCGCCGCCGCCTGGAGCGGATGAAGGACGAGTTCATATCGACCGTCAGCCACGAACTGCGCACTCCGCTTACCTCGTTGCGCGCGGCGTTGGGCCTCATTGCCGGAGGTGCGCTCGAGAAACGTCCCGAGAAGGTTCCGCAGATGCTCGACATCGCGGTCAGCAACGCGGACCGCCTCGTTCGCCTAGTCAATGACATCGTGGATTTCGAGCGCGTCGGTACGCGTACTTTGCCGCTCAGCAGAGCCAATTGGAATACGATCGACCTGCTAAAACGTGCGATGGAAAAGCAGGGATCGAACGCTGCTCGCGCTGGTCTCACTTTCCGCCTCGACGCGCAACCTGCGCATATCTGGGCGGATGGAGAGCGCATCCTGCAGACGCTCGAACATCTCATCCAGAACGCCATCAAATTTTCCGAACGAGGCGGAGAGATCCGGCTCGGAGCTTCGATCACGACTCAGACGGAAGTGACGTTCGAGGTTCAAGACCACGGCTGCGGGATCCGGGCGGAGAATCTGGACATCATCTTCGAACCTTTCCGCCAAGCGGACTCGTCGGATTCCCGCTCGATCGGCGGCGCAGGTCTCGGCCTCGCGATCTGCCGCAGCATTATCGAGCAGCACGGCGGCCGCATTTGGGCACGAAGCGTCGTCGGTGAGGGGAGCACCTTCTACTTCACCGCGCCGCGATCCACGCCTGGCGAATCGTCGGTGCAGGCATCCGAAAACTTACCGTCCTGAGACCGGAGACTGCGGCCCATTTCCTTCGCAGTAGCCATACGCAAAGCTCCGAGCCGACAACCTCCGGTTGACAGCTGCTCTTGTCTATCAATGCCCCGTGTTACTCATCTGTTTCGCGAAGCCGGGCAATCACACTGAAATCTTCAAGCGTAGTCGTATCGCCCTTGATCTCGCCGCTGGTCGCCAATTCCCTTAACAGCCGGCGCATGATCTTTCCGCTGCGCGTCTTCGGCAGAGCGGGAGTAAAGCGGATGTCGTCTGGCCGGGCCAGTGCGCCGATCTCTTTGGCGACCCATGCGCGCAGTTCCTCCTTCAATCCCGGCGAAGGTTGGTGGCTGCCTTCGAGAGATACAAAGGCCGCGATCGCCTGGCCCTTCAGTTCGTCCGGCCGCCCGACAACAGCCGCCTCTGCAACCTTGGAGTGCGCCACCAGCGCGGACTCGATTTCCATCGTTCCCAGCCGGTGTCCACTCACGTTGATCACATCATCGACGCGTCCCATCAGCCAATAATCGCCGTCCTGGTCCACGCGCGCGCCGTCGCCGCTGAAGTAGCTGCCGGGAATCTCGGACCAGTATTGGCTCCGATAGCGTTCCGGATCGTTGAAGATGGTGCGCGCCATCGCAGGCCATGGTTTGCGTATCACCAGCAACCCCCCGCTGCCTGGAGGAACCGCTTCTCCTTCCCGGGTAACGACCTCCGGGGCGATGCCGAAAAACGGCCGAGTGGCGGAGCCCGGTTTCGTCGGGATTGCTCCAGGGATAGGAGCGATCAGGATCGCGCCGGTTTCCGTCTGCCACCAGGTATCGACTATCGGGCAACGGCCCTTGCCGATCACCTCCCGATACCACATCCATGCCTCGGGATTGATGGGCTCGCCGACCGAACCCAGCAGGCGCAGCGTTTCCAGCTTATGCCTTCGGGGGTATTGGTCACCCCACTTGATGCAGGCGCGGATCGCGGTAGGCGCCGTGTAGAAAACCGTGACCTTGTGGTCATCGATGATCTTCCACATCCGGTCCGGTTCCGGATAATTCGGCGCGCCCTCATACATCACCGTCGTAACGCCGTTCTGCAAAATGCCATAGACAACATAGGAATGACCCGTCACCCACCCGATATCCGCCGTGCACCAGTAGACATCGTCATCCTTGAGATCGAAGATCAGCTTACTTGTCAGATAGGTTTGCACCGAGTAGCCGCCCGAAGTGTGCACCAGGCCTTTCGGTTTGCCGGTTGTGCCGGACGTGTACAGGATGTAGAGCGGATCTTCTGCATCGAGCTCTTCTGCGGCACACTCATCGGGCGCATCTGCGATCAGTTCGTGCCACCACCGATCGCGGTCCGCCTGCATCCTCACCGGCGAACCTGTGCGGCGGTACACCACAACGTTCTTGACCGTGGGGCAAGCCGGGAGTGCCTGGTCGACGACCGCCTTCAACTGGACTTCCTGTCCGCGGCGATAGCTCCCGTCCTGGGTAATCAGCGCAACGCATGCCGCATCGTTAATCCGATCCACCAGAGCGTTCGAGGCGAAACCTCCGAAGATCATCGAGTGAATGATCCCGAGTCGCGCGCAGGCCAGCAATGCGATTGCCAACTCCGGCGTCATGCCCATATAAATGGCAACGCGATCGCCCTTCTTGAGGCCAAGTCCCTTGAGGACATTCGCAAATTTCTGCACTTCGACGTGAAGTTCGCCAAACGTCAGCCGCCGGACTTCGCCCGGTTCGCTCTCCCAGAGAATCGCAATCTTATCTCGCTTCCCACCCAGTGCGTGACGATCGACACAGTTGTAGGAAATGTTGATCTTCCCGTTCACGAACCATCGGGCGTGCGGCAGCTTCCAATCCAAAACCTTGGTCCACGGAGCGAACCAGTGAAGTTCCCGGGCGATCTCCCCCCAAAAACCTTCGGGATCATCGACGGAGCGACGATAGAGAGTTTCGTACTCTTTCAGGCTTTTAATATGCGCCTTGGCCGCGAAATCGGCCGGCGGTGGAAATACCCTGTGCTCCCGCAGAATGGAGCTCAGGTTTGGATCCAAGGGGGTGGTTTTCATCGACAACTTGTTCCTCTTCAGACAAGGCCAGTGCTTGTCTCTCGACTCAACAGACTATCGGGTTGGCTCCTGCTAGAGCAAGCCGCTGCTTGAATGCTCGGAAAGCAGAGGTCACGCGAAAGCGATCTCCGCGATGCGCGCGAACCATTGTTTACAACATTCCGCTCCAGGACTGATATCGAACGTAGCTCCACTATGACCGCTTCTGATAGCGGACCTGATGCCACTCCCACGCGCTTGCGACAATCGCATCAAGCTGTGAGTATCTCGGTTTCCAGCCAAGCTCCCGGCTGATTTTCTCAGAGCTTGCCACCAGCACCGCAGGGTCGCCCGGCCTGCGCGGAAGCTCTTCGACTGGAATCGCGTGGCCTGTCACCCGGCGCGCGGCCTCGACAACCTCCCGCACACTGAAACCCTTTCCGTTTCCCAGGTTGTAAATCAAGCGGTCGTGCTTCTCGAGTGCGTTGAAGGCCAGCAAGTGAGCCTCGGCGAGATCCTCGACGTGAATGTAATCGCGGATGCATGTGCCGTCGGGCGTTGGATAATCCTGCCCGTAAATCTTGATCGAGCTGCGCCGTCCGAGCGCAACGTCAAGGATCAATGGAATCAGATGTGACTCCGGTTCGTGCGCTTCTCCTCTGCCGGGAATCGCTCCTGCCACGTTGAAATACCGCAGCGTCGCGTAACGTAGCCCGTGAATGCGGTTCATCCAGGACAACATCTGCTCCACTAGAAGTTTTGATTCTCCGTACGGATTTGTGGGCTTTAGCGCAGCTTCCTCGACGATTGGAATCCGCTCAGGTTCGCCGTAGACTGCAGCTGTGGATGAAAAAACGAGCCGGCAGCCTCTTTTTCTTGTTAAAACTTCGAGCAACTTGAGGGTGGCACACGTGTTGTTTTGAAAGTAGAGTTCTGGCTTTTGCATGCTTTCGCCTGCCTCGATCAAGGCCGCGAAGTGCATCAAACCGTCGATGGAGAGGTCTTCGAGTACCTGCTCAAGCCGTTTACCATCAGCTACTTCACCTTCGATGAAGGTGACTCCACTGGGAATCATTGAGGAGCGCGAATGAACCAGACTGTCATATACCAGAACCGAGTGCCCGTTGTTCACAAGGATCTGCGCCACTGTGCCGCCGATGTACCCGGCCCCGCCGGTGATCAAAATCTTCAAAATGCTCGCCTCCGTCCTTTGGTAGTCTAATGAACGAAAGGCGTCCGGACGGCGCGAAAAGGCAACCTGTATGTCTTCTTGCACGTCTCATCTCGGTATCGTATTCAGGAAAGCTCATCAAGTTCCCCAACGGGCTTCCCTGGGCCACGTAGCTCTTTCTGGCCGATCGAGTGACGACCATGGGCCGTACACGCTTAAACCCATACACTTCTGTTTCCTGCGGGTCCACTTTTGGGTTACTGCATCCGTGCCCGATCTCGTCTATTGTTTGGTTTGTCGCCAGTACTTTGGTACTGAGGCCGAAATGAGACGCGGATCAGGCTCGCGTCGCCTTGTTACAACAGTGAGTTCAGGCGACCGCCTGGGACAAAATCTCGGAGTGGACTCGGTACACTGACCATACTGACGAAACCTAGGTATGGGAAAAGTGGCTACTCCACGGAAGCCGGATACTCGCACAACAATCTCTTACGAGAGAACTAGGGACTGGACTATGCCGGATGATCTTCTGAATCGCGCGAACTTTGGGCTCCTTCCTGAAGAGCAGGGTCGTTGGGGCTCGTTTGGGGTAAGCATGATCACCAACGTGGTGATCATGGTGCTGCTGTTGATCTTTACTGCAGCCAGGATGCACGAGGCTCAGAAGCAGAAGTATAATGAAACCCTTATTTTTCCCCCGCCAGAAATCCCACCCCCACCGAAGATCGTTGTGCCGAAGGTAAAGGTGTTTGCGCCGCCTCAACCCGAAATTGCCAAACTGGCTCCGCCGAAGATCGTGATTCCCAAGCCAGAAAAGGTGCCGGAGCCGCCCAAGCCGGTCAAGTTGGATACGCCTGACCAGCCGAAGTTGCCGCCAGCGCCGCCCAAGGCAGTTGCGCCGCCGCCACAGCCCAAGGTCGGACTCTTCTCCAGTCCCAAGCCGACTGAAGTTGCCAACAACAAGGTTGCTCCATCTGCGAAGGTCGGCGGTTTCGGCGATCCTTTGGGCGCTAAGCCAAATCCGAATTCATCCAAATCGCCGCTTGTTGCGGTCGGTTCTTTCGATGCAGCTCCCGGTCAGGCTGCGGGGGCCGGAGCGGCCCGCAAAGGAGCAGTTCAGGGTACCGGCTTCGGCTCGGGTGTGGTGAACGGCGTACCCGGCGGACATGATCATGGCAAGGTAGCTTCTGCCGGCTTCGCGAACGGCGTTGTTGGCGGGACCGGCAAGCCCGGGGGTACCGCCACCGTTGCTCAAACCAGCTTCGGCAATCAGCCGAGCAACGGTCCCACCCAGGTTGCAGTCAAGCAGACCGAGCCTGCTTTCGTTCCTCCTGTGGTCATCTCTGAACCGCACCCTACTTATACTGCGGAGGCAGCACAGCTACGCATTCAGGGTGAGGTGACACTACAAGTACGGTTCTTGGCTACTGGCCAAGTAGAGGTATTGCGCGTGGTGAACGGTTTGGGGCATGGTCTGGATGAGCAGGCGAAACGCGTTGCCGAGCAGATTCGCTTCAAACCTGCCGAGAAGGATGGTCACCCGGTGGATCACACAACTCTGATCCACGTAACCTTCCAGCTGGCATAACGCGTGCCTCAATGGAGATTGAGTTTTAGGTAAGAGGTTCAGCAGTCGGTATCGAGTTCAGGAGAGGTTTAGGAGCCAGGAAATGACCCTGCGTAAATTTTGGATCACTAGTTTGCTGCTGACGTTTGGTTTGTCTGCAGCTCAGGCAAAGCAAAAGTATCAGCCGCCCCTGCCTCTCTCACCGGAGCAAGCCGCGCTGGTACAAAAGGCGATCGCGAGAGAGAAGGTCACCGTTCGAGAGATCCAGAAGCACTCCCCTCTGGTTCAGACGTACATCCAGAACATGAAGGCTGACCAGGTTCTTTATGCTGTGCCTGAGTCGGACCAGTACCTTTTGGGCCGGGTAGACTTCGCAAAGTCGATCTCCGATCAGGCTTATGCGGAGGGTGGTGGCTCGTCCCATGGCATGTTCAAGGGCTCGATGAAGTACGTCTCCGGGCTGACCAAGGCGTTCAAGATGCAATACATCTCCGCTGGCTTCATGGAGATGATGTTCCTAGACCCGGTCTCGTTCGATCAGCAGCACTATGACTTCGCCTACGTCCGCCGCGATTTCCTCGGTTCCGTACGCACGCTGGTCTTCGACGTCCACCCGAAGCCGGGCACAGGCAACGGCCGGTTCAGCGGCCGCATATGGATTGAGGACCAGGCCGGCAACATCGTTCGCTTCAACGGCACATACACCGGTGGAAACGGCGATGACGATAGCTCAAACTACTTTCACTTCGATAGCTGGCGCGAAAATCTGCAGCCTGGCCTCTGGTTGCCGGTCGGCGTTTACGTCGAAGAGACGCAGAAGAGCGATGAGCATCCGGTTTCCTTCAAGGCGCAAACCCACATCTGGGGTTACAGCCTCAAGCTGCCGACACACGAGTCTGATAGTGAATCGGTCAAGATCGACGATGTTCAGGATCAGAGCGAACAGAGCCAGGATCTGAGCCCGCTACAGGCGCAGCGCGAGTGGATCTCGCAGGCTGAAGAGAACGTTCTCGATCGCCTGGTGCAGGCCGGTCTTCTCTCTCCGCCGAGCGATTTCGATAAGGTCCTGGAGCAGGTCGCGAACAACATCGTGATCGGCAATAGCATTCAGCTGACTGACTCAATACGCTGCCGCGTCATGTTAACGGCTCCTCTTGAGTCATTGGCCGTCGGCAACACAATCATCCTCAGCAAGGGCTTAGTGGACGTACTGCCGACCGAAGCCGATCTGGCAGCAGTCCTCTCGTTCCAGCTGGCTCACATCGTGCTTGGCCACCATATCGACACGCGTTACGCGTTCAATGACCGCCTCCTCTTCCCGGATGAAGCGACCTTCGAACGCATCCACATGTCGCACACGGATCCGGACAACGAATTGGCCGCAACCAAAGCGATCACGTTGCTCAACAAGTCTGTGTACGGTCCTCAACTCGCGCAGCCGGGGCTCTTCTTCGAGCAGCTGGAAGTCCGGGCGAAGGAGTTGCAAGCTTTGAACACGCCGCGGTTGGGTGATTCACTGCTCCGTCCTACCGGTGAACCCTGGTTGAATGGACTCGTCGGCAAGGCGCCCAAACTTGACATGAACAAGTTGGATCAGACCGCAGCTCTCCCCTTAGGCAGCCACCTCAAGATCGACTCCTGGAGCGACAAGGTTATTTCCATGCACTTCGCAGCGGCGCCAATCTTGAATGCTCGTGACAAGATGCCATTCGAGGTTACTCCGGTCTTCTTCCGGTTGACTCGTTACGAGGCAGCTCAGGCACAGCAACAGGCAGCGGGTGGCGCAGGAGCAGCAGCCACACCAGCAGTCGATACGCAGCAGGGAGCAGCTCAGGCTTCGGCATCCACTCCGAATCCAAACTAAACTGCAATCCGTCCCCGAAAGCAGGGTAAAAGGGGTTAGCGAAAACCGAATGGCGGGGTAGACTCAATCTACCCCGCCATTCCTTTTCGGCGAAAATTCAACCGAGAGAAGTCTGTGTCCAAAAAACATTTTTTTTTCGCTTTTCCCCTCGCGTTCCTCCTGTGTTCATCTCCCAGTCTTCTCCGTGGACAGGTTGGTCCTGCGGGCCGTGGCGGCTCGCATCTGGTCGCCGGTGGTTCGTTCTCGGCGTTCCGTCCCGATTACGGCAACAATTGGCTCTCCGGCATCGGCGTCTATGCGGATTTAAATGTGGGATCGCATCTGAGTGCCGAAGGGGAAGCACGTTTTCTTCGCTTCAACCAACAATTCAACGTTCACGAAGACAATTACCTGATCGGCCCGAGATACAGATGGCACTACCATCGCTTCCAACCCTATGCGAAGTTTCTTTTAGGAAACGGTCAATTCAATTTTCCACTCAACCTTGCGCACGGGGGTTATTTTGTAATCGCACCGGGCGCTGGCCTCGACATAACCCTGAAGCACCATTTTGTGCTGCGCGCGATCGACTATGAATACCAGCACTGGAGTGGATTCCAGGGAGGTTCTTTAACGCCGAATGGTTTCACATTCGGCATCGCGTATCGGATCTTCTAAACTACCCTGGTATGAGCGATGAGACGGCGAGGCCTCGCGCGAGAATCGCGGGCCCACTTTAGTAATTAAGTTACCGCGCACCTCCCAGCGTGAGATTCACCTAGTTTTCACCGAGATTTGCGCACACCAGCTGACCCAGGTCGTCCCTTGCAACAACCTGAGGTTAGCGCTTGTGAGGGCTACGCAGGAGCGGAGGCCGGTGCTCGAGTGGCTGGCGCTTACGAGAAACCAGCGCTAGAAGTGGTAGGCAAAGCCGACTACTGGATTGTTGACGTTGTAGAATCTCCCCACCTTTTGTGGCGCAAGACCGAAGTTGGGTGTCTTCATGAGAAGCCCCCGATACTCCACCCGGACATCGAAGCTGGGGCTGATCTCGTACGCGACTCCAGCACCATAAACCGCACCTATCTGTGTGCTCTGCTTCGCATCAATAGAAGTGGTACTAGCGTCATTCAAAGGCGAGAATATGAAAGCGGCTGGACCACCCTCAACGAATGGATTGAAGTTCTTGAAGTTGCGGCTGTATACATACGCGCCTGAGAACTCCTGCATGCGAGTGTGAATGCGAATGTTCTGAAAGCTGGTGATATATTTCTCCGCGTTCTGGGCATATTGATAGTTCACTTCAAGCGCACTGCGCGGAGTCAACATAAACCGGTAGCTCACGAGCCCACCAAGCCCGTTCGTCCCGGTCTGCCGAACATCGTTCCCAACGATGAACGGGGGGAAAACGCCAGAAACGCTCAGGCTCACATCTTGACGGCTTTCTTGAGCACGACCCGCTGCTGCCAAAAACGGTAGCAGGAGAAACAACAACAAGATTTTCTTCATTCGTTCCTGAACCTCTTACCTGCTGAGCGCACTAGCAGATATTCCCGCTTCGGCGGGTCCGTCGATTTTCCTAGATGGAGTCAAGGTGACCCGCTGCGGCAATTGTACCTTCGGGTAAGGCTAAGCGCACGGCGATCCGGTTTCGCGAATCTCTTCTGCAATCGAAATTCCAATGGCTGCGACGGCAGATGAGATTCCCAGGGGAACTTACCGCAACACGAGAACCCTGAGTCAGTCAGACCGCTCCGCCTGATATTCGAACGGCGTTCCGTATTCCGAGGAGAGCACGCGCACCACCTTCAAAAAAGCAACAGCGGCATGCGACAGGGTGGCACGCTTGCGATGCACCAACCGCAGGTGGCGCGGAAAACTCAACCCCTCCACCGGGATTTTCACCAGTTCCCTGCTCGCGAGCTCATGCTCTACAGTGAGTCCCGGAACGAAAGCAACTCCATTTCCCATCGCGACGAATCGCTTGACCGCTTCCAGACTAGGTAGTTCTACTCCCATATTCAGCGGCGTCTTATGGCTTGCAAACGCGGCGATTACCTGTCTCCGCAGAGGCGAAGGCACATTATGCGCAATGAAGTTCTCCGCACCCAAGTCCGCGATGGCTACTCTCTTCTCGCGTGCCAGTGGGTGGCGAGGACTCACGACGAACGTAAGCTCATCCGTATAGACAGCGATCGACTTGAACTGGTCCCCCTCCGGACGGAAAGACAAAATGCCCAGTTCCACCGTGCGATCGAGCACATGTTCGGGAATTCTGCTCGCGAACGAACGATGCACTGTTACGCCAATCTGAGGGCAAAGCTGCTGAAAGCGGTCGAGGACCCTGAGCAGATAGAGGCACGTATATTCATTTGCCGCCAGTTGCAGCCGCCCACGCTCCAGGCTCTTCAACTCCTGAATTGCACTTGTCGCCTCTGCCCGGAGCTTAAGCATCCGGCGCGCGTAATCGGTCAGCACTTCCCCGGCAGCGGTGAGCGTCCCATCCCGCGAACTGCGCTCAAAAAGCACCTGTCCCAAGTCGGCCTCCAACTTACGGATGACCTGGCTCACCGCCGGCTGGGTGCGATGCAGGCGCGCCGCTGCCCGTGAAAATCCCTTCTCTTCAGCAACCGCCAGGAACGTCTCTAGCTGACCGATATCCATAGGAACTTCCAGCACAACACCAGCGATTTCCTAGATAGTATTAGAGTATCTTATCAAATCGAAAAGAATAATAAATTTGCGCTATGGAGCGGAGTCCGAGAATATAAAGGAGAGCTGAGTCTGGCGAAGGGCGGCGGCATCGATGAAACCGGATCGCGTTTTCTTTTTCGACACGACCTTGCGTGACGGCGAACAATCTCCTGGCTGCAGCATGACCGTGGCGGAAAAGCTGCGGATGGCTCATGCTTTGGAAGCCCTTGGCGTGGACGTGCTCGAAGCTGGTTTTGCGATTGCCTCTGAGGGTGATGCGGCTGCCATTACCGCAATCAGCCGTGAGGTTCGTGGTCCGCGGATTGCTTCTCTCGCCCGCACCCGCAAAGAAGATATAGAAGCCGCTGCGCGCGCGCTCCAGCCGGCCCGTCACGCTCGCATTCATATCTTCTTGGCAAGTTCCGACATTCATCTCCTGTACAAACTCAAGATCTCCCGCACGGAAGCGCTCGAACATACAGACAAATCGGTTCGGCTCGCCAGAGGGTTGGTCGATGAGGTCGAGTTTTCTCCCGAAGATGCGACTCGGACCGATCCCGATTTTCTCTGCCAAATGGTTTCCGTGGCGATCGAAGCTGGCGCAACCATCATCAACTTACCGGATACGGTTGGCTACTGCGTCCCGGAGGAATATGGGGCGATGTTTCAGATGCTGCGGAATAGGGTCCCGCAGGTTGCCGGCGTGACTCTTTCTTCGCACTGTCACAACGATCTCGGCATGGCCGTCGCCAATAGCTTGGCTGCTGTAGCGGCTGGTGCCCGCCAGGTCGAGTGCACCATCAACGGCATCGGGGAACGTGCAGGCAACGCAGCATTGGAAGAACTTGCTGCATCCATGCTGGTGCGCCGCGACAAGTTCCCTTGCACACACTTGATCGTCAACGAACGGCTCTTTCCAACAAGTCAGCTGCTCTCGGAACTGATCAGCTTTGGCCCGGCGCCGAATAAGGCAGTGGTCGGCAGCAATGCCTTCGCGCACGAAGCTGGCATCCATCAACATGGAGTCTTGGCCAATCCTCTAACCTACGAAATCATGACGCCCGCATCGGTGGGCGTTCCTCACAACCGCATGGTCCTGGGCAAGCACTCCGGAAGACACGCTCTCGCGCATCGCTTGGAAGAACTGGGCTTCTTGCTCGAAGGCGACGACCTCGATGCGGCATATCACCGGTTCAGCGAACTTGCCGATCGCAAGAAGTCGATCTTCGATCAGGATCTTCTTGCACTGGTTCCTCAGCACCGCCGCCGGCCGGCCGCTTCTGAAGCCTTGGTTTCTTCTTCTAGAACCTAACGGTCCCCCCACTAAATGCAAATGCCAGGAGGAGCAATGAAGTTGAAGGTACTCGTCGCCGCTGGAGACGGAATCGGACCGGAAGTCACCCAACAGGCGGTGCGCATCCTGAAATCGGTCGCAGCACTTGGGGGCTACGATTTCCACTTCGTCGAGCAGCCCATTGGCGGCGCGGCGATTCGCGCGGCCGGCACACCGCTTCCCACACCCACGCTGAACGCCGCGCTTGAGAGCGATGCCGTCCTGTTGGGAGCGGTCGGAGGCAACGAATTCAATTCCCTGCCTCCCAGTCAACGACCCGAAGCAGGCCTCTTGCAGCTTCGGCGGGCGCTCGGAGGTTTCGCCAATCTGCGCCCGGCCTTCGCCTATCCGGCGCTCTCTGCAACTTCTCCATTGCGGCCCGAGGTAACCAACGGCGCTGACATTTTGTTCGTCCGCGAATTGCTCGGCGGCCTCTATTTCGGTGAACCCCGCTCCTGGAACCGGGAGACGGGTGCTGCATGGAACACGATGCGCTATACACGCGATGAGGTGACGCGCATCGCGCATGTGGCATTTCGCTTGGCTAGGCAGCGGCGCAGAAAGGTGACCTCGGTCGACAAAGCCAACGTACTCGAAGTCTCACAGCTTTGGCGGGCGACCGTTGATGAGATCGCACAGCAATATCCCGGAATCACCCTCGAACATCAATATGTCGACGCCTGCTCCATGCACTTGATGAACACTCCCCGCAACTTCGATGTTGTGCTCGCCGAAAATCTTTTCGGTGACATTCTCAGCGATGAAGCCGCAGTCATCACCGGGTCCCTCGGCATGCTGCCCTCTGCCACCATTGGTGGTTCGGTGAATCTCTATGAGCCGGTCCATGGATCGGCCCCCGATATTGCCGGCAAGGGAATCGCGAATCCGCTCGGTGCGATCCTCACGGCAGCGATGGTGCTCCGGCATTCGGCCGATCTCGAACAGGACGCGCTTGCTGTCGAATCTGCGGTCGCTCATGTGCTCGAACAGGGATATCGCACTGCCGATTTGGCGCGCGCCGGCGGACCGGGTCAGCAAGTATCCACGCAAGAGATGGGCAAACTTGTTCACCAGGCGTTGAACGAAATCATCGAACGCCGCCAGACATTGCACACCGTCTAGGTACGGTTTAGAACGGCACAACCGCCGAGAGCGGCTTAAAGGAAAGGTAGAAGGCAAAGTCACGATGTCGCAGCCAAAAACATTATTCGAGAAAGTTTGGGAATCCCACGTTGTTGCCGCGCACCCCGGCGAACCGTCGCTGCTTTATATCGATCTTCACCTCGTTCATGAGGTGACATCTCCGCAGGCCTTTGATGGTCTCCGCATGGCAGGGCGAAAAGTGCGCCGGCCCGACCGCTGCGTCGCAACGGTGGATCACAATGTGCCGACTACAGCCAATCGCCTGATCATTGAAGATGCTATCGCCGCCAGGCAGATTGATGCCTTGCGTGCCAACTGTGCGGAATTCGGTGTTCCGCTCTACGATATCGAATCGCCCAATCAAGGAATCGTCCACGTCATCGGCCCGGAGCTCGGGTTCACAAAACCGGGCATGACGATCGTGTGCGGAGACAGTCACACCAGCACGCACGGTGCATTCGGCGCCCTGGCATTCGGCATCGGAACCTCCGAGGTCGAGCATGTACTGGCGACTCAATGCTTGCAGCAATCCCGCCCCAAGACCTTCCGCATTACCGTCGATGGTCAGCTCCCCCCATCGGTGACGGCGAAGGATATCGCTCTCGGAATCATCGGCCATATCGGCACGGATGGAGCAACGGGCCACGTCATCGAGTATGCAGGCTCGGCGATCCGTTCGCTCTCGATGGAAGGCCGCATGACCCTTTGCAATATGAGCATCGAAGCAGGCGCCCGCGCGGGCATGATAGCGCCGGATAACACCACTTTCGCTTACCTCAAGGGTCGCAGGTTCAGTCCTGCCGGCGCAGAGTGGGAGCAGGCTGTTGCCGAGTGGCGCAAGCTCGCTACCGATCCAGGCGCAAACTTTGACCGGGAACTGGTTCTTCACGCCGAGGAGTTGGCGCCCTTCGTCACCTGGGGCACGAATCCCGCGATGGTTGTGCCCGTTACTGAGCGCGTCCCCGATCCCGCGACCAGCAGTTCAGAAGGGGAGCGGCGCTCCTGGCAGCGAGCTCTCGAGTATATGGCCCTGGAGCCCGGCAGGCGGATCCAAGACGTCGCGATCGATCGCGTCTTCATCGGCTCCTGTACCAACTCCCGTATTGAAGATCTCCGCGCGGCGGCCCAGGTCGTCAACGGCTATCACGTACACCCGAAAGTCCATGCAATGGTTGTTCCCGGTTCCCAGCAGGTTAAGCTGCAAGCCGAGAAAGAAGGCCTCGACGAAGTGTTTCGCGCAGCAGGATTCGAATGGCGGCAGCCTGGCTGTTCCATGTGCCTGGGCATGAATCCCGACATCCTCTCTCCCGGCGAACGTTGCGCCTCGACCAGTAATCGCAATTTTGAAGGGCGGCAAGGCCGCGGCGGGCGGACACACCTGGTAAGCCCCGAGATGGCTGCCGCCGCGGCGATCTCCGGACACTTCACCGACGTCCGCAAATGGGAATTCAAGCAATTTCAACCAGCTCAAGTGGGGTCCAAGAACTAGCATGAAGCCATTCCGCAAACTTTCGGCTCGCGTTGCTCCGTTGAATCGCGCCAATGTCGATACTGACCAGATCATTCCCAAGCAGTTCCTCAAGCGGATCGAGCGTACGGGTTATGGCGAATTTCTCTTCTTCGATTGGAGACGCATTCAGGACGGGCCGAACGCCGGCGATCCCGATCCCGAATTCGTCCTCAATCACCCGCACCACGCGGGTGCTGAGATCCTGCTTGCGGGTAAAAACTTCGGCTGTGGCTCTTCCCGCGAGCACGCAGCGTGGGCACTCTCCGATTACGGTTTCCGTTGCGTGATCGCTCCTACCTTTGCCGATATCTTCCATTCGAATGCAGGGAAAAACGGCATCCTGTTGATCACCCTGCAGGAGGAGCATGTAGACCTGCTGCACAAACGCGCCGCTTCGCTTCCCGGTTATCAGCTGCACGTTTCACTCGAAGATCAGACCGTCAACGACGATCACGGCTTCTTTGCTTCTTTCACGACGGATCCATTTCGCCGCGAGTGCCTGCTCGAAGGCCTGGACGATATCGGTCTTTCGATGCGACATTCGGCTGTCCTAGATGATTACGAACAGCGGCACGACAAGGACTTCTGGCTCGCGGCCCGTCCAGGGGAAACCGCAAACGCCGGAGGCGGGTTGCAATGATTTTCGCTACGTCGCGCTGTCATCTCAACGTGGAGCGCACCGTTAGGAAGAGTTCGCCGCGAGGACGCTTCGCTGCTGTACTCCCTATTCAGGCAATCTTTCTCGCCGACAAACTGACATCGCGCCTTCGCCATTTGTGGCAGCGATAACTTACTGAGGGGCCTTTATGACCAACAGAGATTCTTCGATCGTCGAGCGGCCCACCCGCCTTACGGGTGCGGAAATTCTTTGGGCGACCCTTGAAGGAGAGGGCGTGCGCGAGGTCTTCGGCTATCCAGGCGGCGCGATCCTGCCGGCCTATGACGCTCTGCGAAAATTTCCCATCCGCCACATCCTGGTGCGTCACGAACAGAGCGCCGTCCATATGGCCGACGGGTACTCGCGTGCTTCTGGCCGTCCTGGAGTTGCTGTCGCCACCTCCGGCCCTGGCGCCACGAACATGGTCACCGGCATTGCGACTGCGATGTTGGACTCGATTCCGCTGGTTTGCATCACGGGACAAGTTTCAAGCAAAGTTCTTGGTTCCGATGCTTTTCAGGAAGTCGACATCACTGGCATTACGCTGCCAGTGACGAAACATAATTATCTCGTCACTCGCCCGGAGGATGTCGCCCCCGTATTGCGCGACGCCTTCCGCGTGGCGGTCTCCGGGCGCCCTGGCCCGGTCCTCGTAGATATCACCAAGGATGCACAGCAAGGCACGGCCGAATTCGACTTTTCCGCGGCTGCTCCAAAGCCTTCGCGCCCTCATCCGATGCTCGCCGTCTCTCAGGAAAAGATCACGCAAGCGATCGAGTTGATCCTCGCATCCAAACGGCCGGTCATCTTGGCAGGACATGGGCTCATCCATTCGAGAGCAACCGACCAGGTCCGTTCCCTGGCCGAACGCGCTGAGCTTCCCGTTGCTTGTACCCTGCTTGGCTTGGGCGGATTTCCTGCCTCGCACGAGCTCAATTTAGGAATGATGGGGATGCATGGGGAGTTCTGGGTCAATCAATCGATCCAGCAAGCGGACCTCCTGATCGCGTGCGGCATGCGTTTCGACGATCGCGTGACCGGTACCCTCGCGACGTATGCGCCCAACGCGAAGAAGATCCACATCGACATCGACCCTTCAGAGATCAACAAGAATGTGCACGCGGATGTCGCATTGATTGGCGATCTCGCTCAGGTGTTGGATCAGCTCCTTCCGCAGCTTCCTTCGCGGGACGGCTCAGCATGGCTCAAGACCATTCGCGCGATAAAGGGCGATGTTGCTGTGCGTGATATCCAGAACCTGCCCGACAATGGCCATCTCTATGCCGCGCACGTGATGATGGACCTGTGGCACGCAACTTCAGGTGACGCGCTCGTCGCCACCGATGTGGGCCAGCATCAGATGTGGGAAGCTCAGTACTACAAGCATGAAGAGCCGCGCTCGCTCATCACGTCCGGTGGATTGGGCACGATGGGTTTCGCCCTTCCTGCGGCTATCGGCGCGAAGGTCGCATGTCCCGGGAAAGAGGTCTGGGCCATCGCCGGAGACGGCGGTTTTCAGATGACTAGTGCCGAATTGGCCACCATCGCGCAGGAGAAGCTCGACATCAACATCGCCGTTATCAACAACGGGTACCTGGGAATGGTTCGCCAGTGGCAAGAGGCGTTTTACGAGAAGAACTATCAATCGACGCCGATCCTGTCCCCGGACTTCGTCAAGCTCGCGGAGGCATATGGCATCCGCGCGGCCGCAGTCCGCACTCGCAGTGAGGTGCTCGCCACAGTCGCAGAAGCCCGCGCACACAAGGGCCCTTTCCTTATTAACTTCCTGGTGGAACAGGAAGACTCCGTTTATCCGATGGTCCCGGCTGGAGCCGGCCTGCATGAAATGATCCGGAGGCCCGAGGGAAACCCACTGGTCGAAACATCCTCGGATGCTTAAATAGCAGTGGCAGAAGAAAGGTAAGCATGCAGCACAGATTCGTCGCCTACGTGGAAGACAAGCCAGGCGTGCTCACCCGCGTGGCCTCCCTTTTCCGCCGGTTAAATATTAATATCGTTTCGCTTACAGTCGGCAGGTCCGATCGGGCAGGTCTCTCCCGAATGACAATCGTGGCAGACGCTCCGCCCGCCGCGGGACCACGCATTATGGCTTCGCTGTATAAGCTTGAGAATGTGATCGAGGTTGACGACGTGGGCCGGTTCTCCTCGGTGAGCCGCGAGCTCGCTCTGATTAAAGTCGCAGCTACGCCGAAGACCCGTTCTCACCTCTTCGAACTTGTAGAGGTTTTTCGCGCCCGCGTCGTTGACCTGGCTCCCGAATCGCTCATGATCGAGATCACCGGAACAGAGAGCAAAATCGAGGGACTTCTGCAGGTGCTCAATGAAAGCGAGGATCAGGTGCTCGAAATTTCGCGCACCGGCCAGATGGTGATGAGACGCGGCCATCACACCAGCAGCGTGCTCAAAGCCCTCGGAGCCCCAGACGCGATAAACGACCGAAACTCCGATCCGATCCCCGATTCTTTTCAGGAACCATCGGGCCCCTGAAGGCGCCTGTCCTGCTGGTGAAAGAGTATCCTCGAGCCTGCTCAAAACTCCGTAATTGAACTGCAACCAACCCCAGACAAAGGAATCCAAATGCCCAAGACTTACTACGACCAAAATGCCGATCTTTCACTCATCCAAGGCAAGAAGGTGGCCATCATCGGCTACGGCTCTCAGGGTCACGCCCACGCTTTGAATCTGAAAGATTCAGGCGTCGAAGTGCGCGTCGGTCTGCCCACAAATAGCCGCTCGATCAAGAAGGCTCAGGCCGCTGGCCTTGAGGTCCTTCCCGTCGCGGATGCCGCGAAATGGGCCGACGTCATCATGATTCTCGCCCCTGATACATCGCAGGCGAAAATTTACAACCAGGAGATCGCACCTGGTCTCAAGAAGGGCAAGACGGTGATGTTCGCGCACGGCTTCAACATTCGCTACGGCACGATCGCTCCCGCTCCGGAAATCGATATCAGCATGGTTGCGCCCAAGGCTCCCGGCCACCGCGTACGCGAAGTCTTCACCGAAGGCGGCGGAGTTCCCGCCCTGGTAGCAATTCACCAGGATGCCTCAGGGCAAGCACATGCCCTAGCTCTCTCGTATGCCAAGGGCATCGGGAGCACACGCGCCGGTGTGCTCGAGACTACCTTCAAGGAGGAAACGGAGACCGACCTCTTCGGCGAGCAGGCTGTTTTGTGCGGCGGAGTCAGCGCACTTATCAAAGCGGGATTCGAAACCCTGGTCAACGCGGGATACCAGCCGGAGTTGGCGTACTTCGAAGTGCTCCACGAAATGAAGCTCATCGTCGACCTTATCTACCGCGGAGGTCTCGCTTATATGCGGTACTCGATCTCCGACACTGCTGAGTATGGCGACTACACCGCTGGGCCCCGCCTCATTACCGATGCCACGCGCGCGGAGATGAAGAAGTTGCTGACCGAAATCCAAGACGGCACCTTCGCTAAGAACTGGATTGGCGAAAACGAGACCGGCCGCAAGCAGTTTACGGGGATGCGGAGAAAAGAAGCCTCGGACCCGATCGAAGAGGTAGGAAGCAAGCTGCGCTCGCAAATGCCGTTCCTCGATCCAGTCACCGTTATCGTGGATAGCCAAACCGGCGAACCTCGAATTGCCGAACCGGTCAAAGCCTAGAGTGTGTTTCATAAATCCCTAGAGTGTGTTTCATAAATCCCTAGAGTGTGTTTCATAAATCCCAGAGTGCGTTTCATAAATCTTGGAGCGTTTCTGGGCCACGGGCGAGAGCCGCTACCAAAGCGGCGGGTCACAGCAAGCTTTGCTTGCTGGGTGGGAAGTGGGGCTTGTGCAGCGTTCCGGAGCCACAAATCATCTATGAAACAAGCTCCAGCGTTTGCTCCAAGGGAAGTGATTGTGTCACACTCGGTTCGCGATCTCGAAGATCCGGATGTTGCCTAGAGCATCCGGATCTTCCATGATCATCTGACACCGGGGTACGACTATCAATGATCTCTCGACGGACCTTCCTCAAAGAAACTATCGCTGTTGCCGCTCTTTCAGCTACCGCCGAAAACTTTATGCCTCTTTATGCGGCATCCCTCGCTATACCACTTGGCCTGCAACTCTATTCCGTTCGGGACCTCTTACCGAAAGACTACGATGGCACGCTTCACAAGATAGCGTCTTTGGGCTACAGGGAAGTCGAAGCCGCCGGCTTCTACGATCACACTGCCGCCCAGGTAAAGAAATCGATGCAGGAGAACGGGCTGCGCTGCGTAAGTGCGCACTATCCCTTTGCCAAGCTGGCTTCCAGCGTGGACGACATCGTTCAATACGCCCACGAGCTTGGCCTGGAGTACATCATTTGCCCCTCACCGGGCGCACAGGATTCCAGCCGGCCCTCCGGCGCTCACAAAGTTCTCTCTCTCGATGACTGGCGTTGGAATGCAGACCAGTTCAACCAAATCGGCGAGAAGTTTAAAAAAGCCGGGCTCCAGTTCGGCTACCATAACCACGACTTTGAGTTTCACCCTGAAAACGGCGTGCGGCCCTACGATGAGCTGTTGCGCTTAACCGACCCGTCCAAGGTCACGATGGAATTGGACTTGGGTTGGGTCGTTGTGGGTGGAGCAAATCCGATCGATTACCTGAAGAATCATCCAGCTCGCTTTTCTATGTTCCACGTCAAGGACTTCAAGCCCACAACTCCGGGCAGCTCCGCTCCACCGGCGGCGACCGAACTGGGCCGCGGCACGATCGACTATAAGCCGATCTTCGCTTCAATGAGCAGAGCTCATGTCCGGCACATCTTCGTGGAACAGGAAGAGTACGACATGCCAGTCTGGGATTCGCTCAAGATCGACGCCGATTACATTCGCGGTTTGAAGGCATAAGTGTTCCTATGTATATCCACACCTTTGCCTTCCGATGGAAACCAACCGTAACCGACGCCCAAAAGCAGCGTGCACAGACGGAAATTCTTGGCCTTCAGGGACAGATACCGGGTTTGCTCGAAACATATGCAGGCGTAAATATTTCTCCACGCGGGCAAGGATATGAGTTTGGGGGAGCAATGAAGTTCGCTGACAAGGCATCGCTTGACGCCTACCCCTCTCATCCCGTGCATCAGAAACTGCTCGACTGGTTGGTGCCTTTGATAGACGCGGTTGAAGTCGACTACGAGGTATAAGCTCATTTATAGTGAGTTTCGGCTTCTTATATCGCTTTTCCCCGTTCTTGTAAGGAATGGTATAACGGTTCGCCCTATCGGGAAGTGCGCGAGCATCGTTTCAAGGGGGCGACATATCGCGTCACATTAGTGGATGGAGTATGAGGAGGTAGAGCTAGCCAAGATTGACGCTGTTGTACGCCAGGTGAGGCGCAGGCGCTGAGGATCGAAGCTTTGAGTAGCTGTTTCAAGGGAGCTGTACCGTTAAGATCATTGCGTGGTGCGACAGTGCGGCTAAGCTTGCTCAAAACATACCTTGAGTGTCATCCTCGAGACATGAAGCGAGAAAAATTACTATGCACGCTTGTGGGATCGGTGCTGGCATTCGTATCGGCTACGGCACAGGAAACAGGATTCTGGCGTGCGGCGAACTCGGCGGCCCAGTCCATCACCGGCGACGTGGCGCTTTCCGATGAAAAGCTTTCAATCGACTTTTCCAGCTTTACCATCGCCCAAATACGTGGTCTTGAGCAAGGCGAGCTGGGCGCAGCTTTCGATGCAGTCGGCATTGCCCGTGGGACCGGCAGCCTCTATAGGCTCAGCATACCCGCTTCAAGAAAATTTCTGCACCGGAACAGTCTGTGCGGGGCTGAGGATACTCAGTGGATGGCCACTTACGTTGCTGGAGGCTCTTTGCATCTTGCATTTTTCTCAGGACAAAAAATGCCGGTCTTTACGCCGGATGCAATCTCGAACTCCAGTGATCTGTGCGGCACATTCACTTATGTACGGTGAGTCAGCCGAAACCCGATGGCGTTAAAAGACCGATCGAGATGGCTGGAAAGATGATCTGGAAGCTGACGATCGACCGAAACTGAACGCAGGCGATAACGGAAACGTCCATCTTACGCTCCATTCGGCTGTGAGCGAGTATGAAGGCTGTAAGGATCCGGCAGGCAGAGAGTACGGATCGAGAACAACTGGCAAAGATGTGCGCGATTCTCTGGCCAGAGAGCTCAGCTGAAGAGCATGCCACGGACCTCCACTCGATCCTCGATGAACAGCGATCGGGAACCATGCCCGCCGCAATTTTTGTGTCTTGCGATGAAAGTGGAACGCTGACTGGCTTTCTTGAGGCAGGCCTGCGATCTCATGCAGATGGTTGCGACCCCGTCCAGCCGGTTGGCTTCGTCGAGGGTTGGTTCGTTGAAGAGGCGTGCCGCAATCGGGGAATCGGTAGAGCATTGATGCGGGCAGCCGAAGATTGGGCTCGCGGAAATGGCTGCGTGGAGATGGCCTCCGACACATGGATCGACAATGTCGGCTCACAACGAGCACATAAAGCGATGGATTTCGAGGTAGTCGACCGCTGTGTCCACTTCCGCAAGAAGCTGTGACGAGTGCTCTTAATATTGGCACTGCCACATAGGTGGCTCAACTCGCACATTTAACATTCGCGAGGAATACATCAACGATGGCGTTCGCGGTGCGCTCAAGATCGGCATCGCTTTCGCGCTTCTTTACCCCGGCGAGGAGACAGTAGAGAGGATCTCCGACCAGACAATCGTGCAGGAAGACTGCCAGCCGCTCGATCGGAATCGACGTATTGCGGATTTCATCCTGATGATTCTCGAACACAGCTCTGATGAAAGAAATTGTTCTCCCCGGACCGTGCTTGTACCATGCTTCCCCGACTTCTGGACAGTTCGCTGCCTCTCCGACAACGAGCCGATGAAGATCCACCGAGCGTTTCGCTGTGATGAGCTTCAAAATGCAGAAGGCTAGTTTTTTCAGACTTTGTTCAAGGTCCAGCCCCACGTAATCAATTCTCGTGAGCGGCTCGCTAAATTCGCGGCACAGAGTCTCGATGGAGCTGATGAATAAACCGCATTTGCCCCCAAACTCGCTATAAACCGTGCTCTTCGATCCGCCGGCGAACTGGACCACTCTGTCGATCGTTACGCCGTCGTAGCCGCGTTTCAGGAACAGGTCGGCTGCAACTTTTCGCAGCTTACCATTCCGTACGTCGGCCCGAGTTAGCTTTCCAACCATTCCTGTCCTCGACCTTTGAAAACGTTGTGAGTCCACCAGATTACAGTAGGCGCTTCGTGCGCACGACCGAACCCTCCTCGGCGCAGAGGAGTTGCAAATCGCAGTCGCCGAGGTGTACTGTTCATTACAGTACACTATTGTTTAGGCATAGTTTCGTCACTACCCCTTGCAAATTCCACCATGGCCACCGATCCGCTTGTTACGAACGAAGCGAACCGGCGAAGCGTTCAACAGAATCTCCGATAGAGGTGCTCCCTTGGCCAATGATCGAAAGCCTACGCTCGTACCTGAGGAACTTGAGAAAGAACAGCAGGACGGTACCGCGGAACAGTCGCTCTTCGGGCGGGTAACCCGTCGTTCCTTTCTGTCACACCTTGGCGCAGCCGGAATCGCAGCAACGGCCTCGCCCGTTCTTGCGGCGACGGCGACGCCAGAAGCGCCCGCGGTAGACCAGGCGCCGGAGACCCTAGCACCAGCGGGCACGGTGCCAGTAACCTTGCGGGTGAACGGAAAAAGTCACGTCCTCCATCTCGACCCTCGAACCACGCTCCTGGATTGTCTCCGCGAAAACCTGAACCTGCCCGGCACGAAGAAGGGCTGCGATCACGGGCAATGCGGAGCCTGCACGGTGCATGTGAACGGCCAGCGTGTGAACTCGTGCCTCTCATTTGCCGTGATGCACTCGAAAGACGAGATTACAACAATCGAGGGCATCGGACAGCCGGACCATTTGCATCCGATGCAGGCCGCATTCGTGGAGAACGATGGCTATCAGTGCGGCTATTGCACCTCGGGTCAGATTATGTCCGCAGTAGCTCTGTTAGCCGAACCCGTCGGACCTTCCGACGACGACGTCAAGCGTGCGATGTATGGAAATATCTGCCGTTGTGGGGCATACCCCAACATCGTTGCGGCTGTACAAGCAGCGCGTCGCCACGCCTAACCAGAAGCCGTCTTATCTCCTTCGCAATTCAACGGAGTAGCGAATGCAAACCTTCCAATACAGCCGACCGGCCACGGTTGATCAAGCCGTTCATGCCGGAGCTAGATCGAAGACAGCACAGCAGTATTCGGATGTCCGCTTTGTTGCAGGCGGTACTACGCTGGTAGACCTCATGAAGCTCGATGTGGAGCGCCCGAACCAGCTCGTTGACATCAATGCTCTTCCGCTCGACCGCATCGAAGCTGCGCCCGGCGGCGGTCTGGTCATCGGGGCACTGGTACGAAACTCTACCGTGGCTCACCATCCGGGTGTCCAGCGCGACTATTCAGTACTCTCCGAGGCATTGCTCTCCGGTGCCTCGCCGCAGCTGCGCAACATGGCAACGACCGCGGGCAATCTGCTGCAGCGCACCCGCTGTGTGTACTTCCGCGATACGGCCCATGCCTGCAACAAGCGCGAGCCTGGCACCGGCTGCTCCGCAATTGGCGGTCACAATCGAATGCTTGCCATCCTGGGCACCAGCAAGGATTGCATCGCCTCGAATCCATCGGATCAGAATGTCGCGTTAACCGCATTGGAGGCGACGATTCAGATCCAGGGGGCGACCGGTAAACGCAGCATCCCGATCCAGGAGTTTTACCTCAAGCCCGGTTCAACCCCGAACCGTGAGAATATCCTGGAGCCCGGTGATTTGATTGTCAGCGTCACGCTGCCGGCTCTCGTTGCTGGTACTCGATCGCATTACTTGAAACTGCGCGATCGCGCTGCCTACGAATTCGCGCTCGCCTCTGCGGCAATCGTCATTAAGGTGAACGGTGGCAAGATCGAACACGCGCGTGTGGCGTTGGGCGGGGTTGGTACGGTTCCGTGGCGTTCTCGCGAGGCAGAGCGTGAATTGCAGGGCCAAACCGCGAATACCGCGACCTTTCATCGGGCGGCGCAAGCCGCATTGAAAGACGCGCAGCCTGCGAGTGAGAACGGCTTTAAGGTAGAACTCGCGAAGCGGTGCATCGTGCGTGCACTCGTAACATCCACCCAGTCTGCATAGCGCTGAAGAGCAAATAGAGAAGAGGCGGCGGCTCGCGCCCCATCTCGCCAGGAGGGCAATCCTCATGATGTTCGAAGAATTTGTTGAGTTCATTGGCAGCCAAGACGGTGCCGCACCAAAGGCCATTGATCCCAATACACCGCCACCGTCGGAGATTATCGGCGCGATGGTGCCGCGTATCGATGGCCCACTGAAGACGACCGGTACCGCACGATACGCTTCTGATTACAACTTCCCCGGCATGGTGTATGCAGTACCAGTCCGTGCAACCGTGGCCAGCGGCACGATCCAGCACATCGATTGCACTGCTGCGGAAGCGATGCCCGGCGTGTTGCTGGTGATGCATCACGACAATGTCATGCCGCTGTATCGGAACGCCTCCGGTGGCCGCAACAGCGAGAGTCGTCCTGCATTCGAAGATGCGACGGTCTACTACTGGGGCCAATACGTCGCAGCCGTTGTTGCGGAGACCCCCCAGCAAGCGCAGGCAGCAGCAGATGCCGTGCGGGTTGGATACAAACCGGCGAAGTTCAGCGTGGACCCTTCATTGTCAGATAGCTTGCCCCCCGAGGGTCAGCCCGGCGGCCCCCGTGTCATGAGCAACCGAGGCGATACCGACGCGGCATTCGCCTCGGCCCAAGTCAAAGTCGACGAGGTTTACATCACGCCGGCGGAGACCCACAACCCGATGGAGATGCACGCCACGGTTGCGGTGTGGGACGGCAAGGGATACACGCTGTACGAGTCCTCCCAAGGCGTGATGAATCATCAAAATGTGCTGGCCCAGGTGCTAGGCGTACCCAAGGAAAACGTCGAAGTGGTATCGCGGTTCATCGGCTCGGGCTTCGGCGGCAAGCTCTTCCCATGGCCTCATTCGGCGATTGCGGCAGCTGCCTCGCGGAAACTCAATCGGCCGGTCAAGCTCACGCTCAGCCGCAAGATGATGTTCTCGAACTCCGGCCATCGTCCATGCACGCAGCAGCGCATACGCCTGGGTGCGACGCCTGACGGTAAGTTGGTTTCTTTGCAGCAGGATTATCGAAACCACACGAGCTTCGGAGACGACGTCCGCGAGAACTGCGGTGAGGCGACGCCCTTCCTCTATAGCACGTCGAATCTCAAGGTGACCTCCGCGTTGGTGCGCCGCAATGTCGGCACGCCCACGCCCATGCGAGGTCCCGGCGCTGTTCCAGGCCTCTTCGCGCTCGAATCCGCAATGGATGAGCTTGCTATCAAACTGAAAAAAGATCCTGTGGAACTGCGGCTCTCCCTTGACACTCTCATCGATGAAGAGAAGAACAAACCTTTCTCGTCGCGGCACCTCAAAGAATGTCTGGAGCAGGGTGCAGAGAGGTTTGGATGGTCGCGGCGTACGCCACAGGTTGGGTCGATGCGCAAAGGTGATCTGATCCTTGGATGGGGTGTCGCTGCCGCGTCCTGGGGCGCCAATCGAGGCGTTTGTGAGGCATCGGTCAACCTGTGCAGTGATGGCAAAGCGCATGTCAGCTGCGGCACTCAGGATATTGGCACCGGCACATATACGGTGATTGCTCAGGTTGTCAGTGACAAGACGGGCATTCCGGTCGACAAGGTAGACGTCGTTCTTGGCAGCAGCTCGTTGCCGCCTGGTCCTACCTCTGGCGGCTCGACTGCAACTTCCACCATCCTACCGGCAATTAGCGATGCCGTGAATGCCGCCGTGAAAGTGGTTCTGACAGTTGCATCCAGCACCAAAGGCTCGCCATTTCAAGGCAAGGATCCAGGCTCGATGGCCCTGACCGACGGTTGCGTGCATGCGAAAAGTGAGCCTGCTGCGACCGGCCTGCCGTACCAACAGATACTTCGCATGGCAAATCTTGCCAGCGCCAACGGTGATGGAAAGAGCGGAGGCTTAGCGGCAGATCCCAAATCCCACAATTACTCGACGCACTCCTTTGGCGCACAGTTTGTGGAAGTGGAGTGGGATCCCGGCATCGCTCGGCTGCGTGTTAGTCGTGTGGTCAGCGTGGTCGACGGCGGCCGCATTATCAATAAGCGCACCGCGACCAACCAGATGGCAGGCGCCATTGTTATGGGGGTCGGGATGGGGCTGTTCGAAGAGACAGTCTACGACCCGCGCAATGGCCACCCCGTCAACGACAACTTTGCCGACTATATCGTACCCACCATTGCTGACACGCCCCAGATAGACGTTCACTTTCTCGACATCCCGGATCCGCTGCTAAATGAATATGGCGCCCGAGGCATCGGAGAGATTGGTTTGGCGGGTATCGCACCAGCCATCACCGCCGCGGTCTATCACGCTACGGGAGTACGAGTGCGTCAGCTTCCAGTGCGAATTGAAGACCTGCTAGGAGCGCGGGTCACTGTTTAGCGGACTGTACCGCGATATCTAAGTGCAGTAACTCGCCCCGAAGCGTAGTTACGGCCTGCCCCGACAACTTGACCCGCGTTCCCTCGTTCCGTAGGCGGAGCCAGCCCCCTCGTGCTGACGCCTGATACGCGATGAGTTCGTTTTTCCCGAGTCGCTCGCTCCAATAGGGAGCGAGGGCGCAGTGAGCGGACCCAGTAACTGGGTCTTCGTTGATCCCGTACCTTGGAAAGAAGCAGCGTGAGACGATCTCGGCCTCCCCGCTGCCTCGCGCGGTTGCAATCACGCCGCGCGCTTCGATCTCCGCGATCTTTGAGAGGTCCGGACGGAGGTCGCGCACTTCGCTCTCGCTGGAAAGCTCAACAAGGTAGTCCATGCGGTTCCTGCCGATAAAGACAGGATGCGCACCGAGAGCTTGCTCCAGGCTCGCGGGGGCCTCAGCAACCTGAACTGCCTCTGCGGGAAAGTCGAGCTCGATCCAAACGCCATTGTTGCCTTGCGGAAGACGCTTGGCAGTCAGCAGGCCGCTCAGCGTGTGGAAGTGTGCGACCCGCTCGAGGCCTACTTGCCCGGAGTCCCAAAGGAAATGAGCGCTTGCAAGCGTCGCATGACCACAAAGGTCCACCTCCCTCAATGGCGTGAACCAACGCAGACCGAAGCCATCTTCACGGGGAACCAGGAAGGCCGTCTCCGCCAGATTCATCTCAGTCGCGACCGCCTGCATCCAGGCCTCCGAAGCGGGCGTCTCGAGCAGGCAAACCGCCGCCTGGTTGCCGGCATAAGGCTTACAGGTGAACGCGTCAACGACAGTAATGGATTGTGGCCGCATACATCGATGGTAATCCAGCGCTACAAACGGATCCGTGAGAGAAGTGCCCTTGGTAGACTGAAATAGGTCGATCGGCCTCCCGCCCTGTTCGGTCGCGCACGCGTGAGAGCCCAAGCGATTCAGTAGCAGCATCTTCTACGGTCGCTCTTTTATACGACCGTTAAGCTGCCAGCAAGGGATTCCCTCGCATACTTGGCCGGGAAAGAATAACTCGAAAATCTGCCCCATTGGGATACAACCTTGCGCAAAGGAAACCTGAAGAATAGCAAGAGCCGGCGGAGTCAGGCGCAGATCGGTGCCGCACTTTATAGAATACGTGGACTGCAGCTATGTGGTATGTCGATCGCCCTGGCGGTCGCATCCTGTTTTGCAGGTGTCCCGCGAGCTTGGGCACAGTACGCTGAATATCCGCGTCAGGTAGGAGGGTATCAACCTTTCGAGTCGGGTATCCTCCCCTCGTGGATGAGCCTCGACTTCGAGCTGCGCGGTCGCACCGAAGATCAGACGGCAATCAAATTAATTTCCGGTCAAAACGAGTTGTATGAACTAACGAGGGCGCGCGGAGGTATGCAAATACAAGCCTCCTCCTGGTTCACCGCATATGTGCAATTCCAGGACGCCCATGCGCTTGCTCTACCGCTGAAATACACGGCGGCAAATATGCGGGATACCTTCGATCTACGGCAGGGGTATCTCGACCTTCACTCCAAATCGGTCCGGTTGATCGCTGGGCGCCAGGAGTTGAGATACGGGGATGAGCGCGTGGTCGGAATCAGCGACTGGACGAATACAAGTCGCTCCTGGGATGGTTTTTTGCTGCGTGTTGGAGATAAGAATAAGCTCGATCTTTTTACCACTTCGGTCGTTAACATTTATCCGACAAGCTTCGACACCCATGGTGCGGGACTGACATTCCATGGCGCCGTGGGAACGCTCACCACCCTCCTGCCGAAGACGACCTTCCAGCCCTTCCTTCTGGTTCGTGCTCTTCCTCGGGTAAAAAGCCAACAAGGCATCTACGGGAATGAGACAGAGTTCACGCCTGGCATCATTGTGACGCGCGAAGCGAACTCGGGCCTCGACTACACTGCGACCGGAACGATTCAACGGGGAACTTACTCAAACGACTCGATCCACGCAGGATCGGCAATCATCAAGACAGGTTATACCGAGGAACATTTGCCATGGAGGCCACGAGCGGGATTTGAGTACGATTACGCGACTGGCAATGCCCACCGGAACCCGATGCGGATCAGCACAAATGATCAACTGTACCCCAGCAACCACAATGCCTTCGGGCTCGTCGACCTCTTTGGCTTTCAGAACATCCAGCAATTTCGGGGTGACTTCGACCTTACACCGCTCCCTAACCTCTCGTTATTCTTGCAGGCTGGCGCGCTTCAGCTAGCGACAAACCGGGACAATGTCTATAACAGCTCTGGCACGCCACTTGTGAGCGCGCCAGCCACGGGTTTTCTTGGCCGGGATATCGGAACTGAGTTCGACGCCTCAGCCAAATACGTCCTGACGAAGTACCTCGTGATCAACGCCGGAGTCGGACATCTCTTTCCCGGTCAGGTGATGACGCAAAACGGCCACAACGTACCGTTGACCTTGACCTACTTCGCGCTCACCTATCGCTTTAAGGTCAACTGATCTGGCCCAAGATGCATTGACGCGTGTGGATCAAGAGCAAGGACAACGACGGCGACAGGCATGGCAGGTTGCTTTGCTTGAGAAGATTCGAGGGCACATTCCCAGGTGAACCCAGCGACCGCGCTGGCGCAGACGCTGTCGATCTCGTCTTTTGCTTCCGGACAGCAGCCTCGAATTGCGGCTAACCGATCGGGATCAGAACGTGAACATCGTTTGCAAATCAATGCTGCGATTCGCCGATGGTGTGGAGAAGAATCCCCCGGCCAGCGAGTTGGACTTACCGAAAAGCGGCGACAAGAGAACACCTACAGGCGGGGAGAGGTTGACGTTGTTGAAAATATTCCTGCCCTGTGCGGTAAATGTCAGGGCATACCGTCTGGCGGCCGGTCGATCGAGCATCGGAGATCGTGCCGCGTTCCCACTCAATCCACCGGGCCCGAGTCCTCCGCCCATCCGGCCCGGTCCGCCGCGGCCCCCGCCGCCTCCACCCGGCATCCCATCGAATCCTCCGCCAGTACCACCTCTTCCCTCCACCTTCGGACCGATACCGATCACCTTACTCACTCGAAGATTGGTGCTGAACTGCCTGGGTCCATTCAGGTAGTTGTATGGAATACGGGCTTCGCTCGGCGCAGGAGCAAGATCGAAAGACCCGTACGCTGTATGGATGACATCTGTGCTGGAGGCTGTGGCGAAAGCAGGGCGATCGTTGAACTGATTGTCTCCGTTCAAGTCCTGGCCGATCGTTACGTTGAAGGGAGCACCGGAATTCAACACAATAAACGGGCTTACAGAAAAACCGAAGGGTGCTAGATAGTTGCCTCCGAGCAGGAAACGATTGCGCACATCGAAGGTTGATCTTCCGTAGTCTGCTCCGGGATCAAACTGATTGGAAGGGAAATAAGTCGCTCCCGACGTATCGGCCTTGGCAAAGTTCACAAGATAAAACCCGAACAGTGTGAGCTTGCGGCCGCGAACGCTGAAGTTTGTGATGATCTGGTTCTGGTTGTAGATACCGCCCGACTCATATTGATACAAGTTTTCATTGATCCCGTTTGGGCGGAGGCCCGTTCCGGTTTCTGCATTGTAAGTTCCGGGCAGGAACGCGTTGATATTGTCGCTGAGGTACTGATGGACTCCACGCGAATTGATATAAGTCACGGATGCATTCATGACCTTTCCAAACTGGTGTTCGACCCCGATGGCAGCTTGCATATTGATTGCTGCCCGAAGATGAGGAGAGATCTGATAGGTGGTTGGCGAGGGCACATTGCCGGTCAGCGAGCCTGGGGGCGGAGCATTTTCAAAGAAGCTTGGATTCTTCACGACATATTCTTTTTGGTTGATCCCATTCTGCCGGATGGCTTGTAACACGTATGTGGATTGGAAGCGATCGAAGAACCATCCGTATCCGCCGCGAATCACCGTTTTTGAGGGACCGCTTCCGCCTCTCGGAGCCCAAGCGAAGGAGAACCGCGGTCCGAAATCAGCATGATCGCTCATCCGGTTCTGGCCTTCATAGCGAAGTCCATAGCTCAAAGTCAAGGTTGGACGCACACGCCAATCATCTTGATAGAACACTCCTGCGTCGAACAGCGTGACTCGGGCCGCAGGAGTACCGACGGTCACGTTGTATTGCGACGGCTGATGCGCGGAATAGGCTGCCAAAGATGCGTATGTGTAGTTTCCATTGAATCCGGGGGTCGCGTAGTTCGAATCTCGCACAGCACGGACTCGGGCACCAAAGCGGATGGAGTGCGTCCCATGCGCCCACGTAGTGTAGTTGTGCAGCTCATAGTGGTCCTGATTATCCCGGTTCGTGCCTTCATTGTTGCCACCTCCCGTAAAAGCACCCTGCACCGTGACTGTGGGGCTGGTATAGAGAGGGGTTTGATTGTCGCGGGCCCGAATGTACTGGAATCGTGTCTCATTGAGAAGGCTCGCGCTCAGGACCTGGGTATCGCTAATCTGCAGAGTGCTCTCCTGATTCAGCGTGTCATATCCCTGGGTTTGCAGCGCAAATTGCGACACACCATCATTGGTATCCGCTTGGCGCTCGTACTCGTAGCGAACAGTAAGCGTGTTCGTCGGCGTCAGCTGGAAATCGAAACGGGGGCTGAGAGAGAGCCGTGTCTGCGGATTCGATACCGCTTGCGTGTAGTTATAGCTCTGCCCACTGGAATCTAACAGCTGAGCATTAATGATCGAGTTAGCCTGATTGTTGCGCCGGAAGACGTTGAAGAACCATGACGAGCTTTTGGTAACTGGGCCTCCGGCGTTCCCCACAAGAAAGGTCGAGTAATAGGGCGGCTCAGTGGTCACGAACGGGTTGAGCGAGTTGAACGCGGAATCGTTGCCGCTGACGAGGAACATTCCGCGGAGTCTATCTGTACCTGGTTTCGTCAGGATCTCGATTCGGCCGTAACCGAGCTTGTCGTATTCCGCGGAAAACGGGTTCTGATTGATTCGTATCTCGCGGATCGAGGATTTCGGCGGCAATTGCCCGCCCGTAAAACCATCAATGTAGATCTGTCCGCCGTTTGGGCCGGCTGCAGGTCCGGCGAGCGCATTCAACTCGTTTTGCAACTGATCTGGATCGTCGGAAAGTGCATCCAGGTCCTTTCCCTTGATTACGACCGCACTAGCATTGTTGTCGGGACTGGTATCGAGACCTGCGGCCTGCTCGTTGACCGTGATTTGTTGCTGATCCACTGCGATGCTGAGCGAAAGATCCTGCTGCGCCATCTTTCCTGACTGAACCTTGATGGTTGCCGGTTGGGCCAAGCTGAATCCTTGAGCAGTGACAGTGACGCTGTAGGTTCCTGGAGCAACTCTTGAGAACACATATCTGCCGTCGGCACCCGACTGTGTAGTCGCGCCCGTGCCATCCAGCCCGGTGATGGTGACCGAGGCCTTCGGCACGCGAGCTCCCGCCGGGTCAGTAAGCACCCCCTGAAGCGATCCGACCGGGGCCTGCCCTAAAAGGCACGGAACTCCTAGGAGACTGAACAGGATCACACCTAGCGGTGCAACGCGGGAAATGGAACAAAGGCGCGGACGGTCAGTCATACACAGAGGAGAATTCAACTCCGCTCCCATTGCGGTCACAATCCGTAATGGTTTGTAACGAACTGTCACTGCCGGGTGACAATTCGTTACACTTACACCGCTTTCAGCATCCCGGAATCGGGTACTTTCGAAGAGGGACAAAGCAAGCCGTGGAGAAGATCCTTCTCATCGACGATGATGTAGAGCTTTGCTTGATGTTGAAGGATTATCTCGGGCGCCACGGCTATACACTCTCCGCGGCGCATCATGGCGAGCGCGGCCTTGAACAGGCTCTAACTGGCAAGTACTCCATCGTGCTTCTGGACGTAATGCTGCCGGGAATAGACGGCTTTGAGGTTCTGCGGCGGCTGCGCACATCCTCATCCATCAGCGTTTTGCTACTGACGGCCCGTGGAGAGGATGTCGACCGCATCGTCGGACTCGAAATCGGAGCCGACGATTATCTCGCCAAACCGTTCAATCCCCGGGAACTCCTCGCGAGAATTCGTGCCGTGTTACGGAGAACCCCCGGCAGCTCGCAAGGGTCCAGAGAGTCGCTCCCCATGCTGGGACTCGAGCTGGATTCGGCAGCTCGGACCGTACGCTGCAATGGCACCGAGATCAACCTTACGGACGTCGAGTTCACCCTGCTTCAGACCTTGATGCGCTCCGCAGGTGAGGTGGTCCACAGGGAGCAACTCGCCGAAGCCGTGTTGGGTCGCAAATTTCATCCGTTCGATCGCAGCCTCGATATGCATGTAAGCCGCCTGCGGCATAAACTGAACGCGTCGGGGAATCTGGGTGAGCAGGTGAAAACGATTCGCGGAGTGGGATATCAGCTCGCTATACCGAACCGTAGAGTTGTGGGAGAACACTGAGCGATGCGCGGTCTCTTCACCAAGATCTTCCTTTGCTTCTGGATCGCACAAAGTCTGACTTTCGTCATTTCGACGACCCTGATTCTTCAACAACATCACTTCGCGCGGCCCGATCAGTTGGTGGACGTCTTGAAGACGACCTTCGGGAATGAAGCACGAGCCGCGGCGGATGCCTACGAGAGCGGTGGCTGCGATGGCTTTGCCCGCTTCGCAGCAGGCCTTCATCAGACCGTTTACCTGGCCGATTCTTCTGCGCATCTTCTCTGCCAACATGGGGACTCGTCCGTATACAACGAGGCCTTGAGCAGGATGGAACAGGCCAGATTGACTTCGACTCGCGTGGGACAGGAATATCTGTGGAGCCTGCAGATCCACTCCGCAAGCAGACGTCAATATTTCTTCCTGCTGAGCCGGCCATTCCGGAGCAACTACGGATGGCTCGGCAACCTTCGCTTTTTTGCCTTCCCTCAGCTTCCCGTAGCGATCGTCGTCTTCGGATTGACGACGTTTGTGCTTGTTCTCCTGCTCACCCGGCCGATTGCGCGGCTGCGAGCCGCTGCGCGGGATCTGGCGAGCGGCAAGCTCAAGACCAGGGTGGCCAAAACACGGACAGGGCGGCTCTTGGGGGGAGATGAGATTCAAGGCCTCGTCCATGATTTCAACCACATGGCGGAACAGCTTGAATCGCAGGTCGCCGCGCAAAAAATCTTGCTGCGCGATGTCTCCCATGAATTGCGTTCACCCTTGGCGCGGCTTAGCGTCGCTCTGGAACTGGCCCGTGAGGAGGCCCCGGCTCACATGACTGATCAGCTCCAACGGATCGAGCGCGAGACCGGCCGGCTCAATCAACTCATTGGCGACCTGCTTCGCCTCTCTTCGATGGAGTCCTCCAATGCCCGGCTCGATCAGTCGGAGTTTTCTCTCAACGAGCTCCTCGAAGAAATGCTGGCCGATGCGGAATTTGAGGCACGGCAGCGAACTTGCAGAGTGGATCTGCATACCTCCTGCTCCTGTACGGTAAGCGGAAATCCCGAGCTCATCTATCGTGCGGTCGAGAATGTTGTTCGCAATGCCATTCGCTACACGCAGGACGGATCTGTCGTTGAACTGGATCTCAGCTCCGATGGGCAGCCGGGTGAATACACGGCAGTTCTTCAGGTGAGCGATCGGGGGCCCGGGCTGCCGGAAGGAGAGCTGCGCAATGTCTTCCAGCCTTTTTACCGTGTTGATGACGCGCGCCAACGGAATACCGGCGGATTCGGCGTCGGGCTCGCACTCACCGAGAGAGCGGTCCGCCTGCATCACGGCGAAGTTCGGGCGCAGAACCGGCAAGGCGGCGGCTTGACGATTGTCCTGCGGCTTCCCTGCGTCAAGGTTCAGGTTTCCCCTTCTGTTCCCGTCGCCTAAACGGTATTCGCCCCAAGAAAACTCGGCTTTGTCACTTTTTGCAGACAATCGAGGCAATTGCTCGCGCTCTCGTGCGAGGGAAACCGCATATCGGCTACCATGGAAGAGATAATCCCGTTTCGCGCCGGCGTATCTGCTGTTCGCCGTCAGCAGCATCCACTCGCCTTAGCCTGTATCAGGTCGTGTTCGCTGCCACTTTCCAGCTGTGAAATGGACGATTCGAGGCGCCATGATAACCCAAATCTCCGGTCCAGTGTATGCCCCCAAAAAGCCCGAGCGCGTGCCCGAGATTGTCGCCGCGCTCCAGAAGGTTGCTCAGCTCCAAGGATTGGAACTCAGAGAATACGAGTGGTTGGCAACTCACGGCACCGAAGTCTTCGCGGATCCGGGAACCATCATCTTCAGCGAAGGCGATCCGGCCAACAAGATGCAGATCATGTTGAAGGGCGAGATCCACGTACGCCGGGAACGTGCTCCCGCATCGATCTTCATTGGGCGCTCCGGACAACTGACCGGACTTTTGCCTTACTCGCGCATGAAGACCTATGGAGGAGTCGGCTTCGCTGCTACGTCGGCCTGGTCGCTTGAAATCGATAAGTCGCTTTTTCCTCAAATGCTGGCAGCGATCCCATCCATGACGGGTCGCTCCGTAGGTGTTTTGTTGGACCGGGTTAGAGAGATTACGCGCATCGAGCAGCAGGCGGAAAAATTAAATGCCCTTGGCAAGCTGGCTGGGAATCTGGCGCACGAGATGAACAATCCCGCTTCTGCAGCGCAGCGCGCCGCCTCCGGCATGCTCGAGGAGTTGCGTGCTTTCGGTCAAGAACGGTTTGCTCTGGGTCAACTCTGCCTCCCGCCGGAGAAGATCTCCGAAATCAGTGCGTGGGAAGCCACCGTCCGCGAGACGGCTCAGCGGCTCGATGGAGCACACCAAGCGGAGCAATCTTCCCGGGAAGATCGAGTTTCCGAATGGCTGCGCAACAAGAGCATCCGCAATAGCTGGCAGATCGCTCCGGAGCTGGCAGAGCAAGGTGTAACTCCCGGTCAGCTTGACCAATTGAGCGAACATCTGGATTTGAATGCCCTGGGGGTGGTGCTCTCTCAGTTTGCCTCCTCCCTGCGCGCGGAACGAATTGCCGAGGCGATGCTGAACTCAACAGCCCGCATCTTCGATTTGATTCGCGCGATCAAGGATTATTCCTACATGGATCAGGCTCCGATCCAGGAAATCAACATCCCTCAAAGTCTGGAGAATACTCTGGCAATGTTCGGCTCGCGGCTGGGCAATGTGGAGATCATCCGCGATTATGAGCCAGACCTGCCCATAATCAGCGCCTACGGCAGTGAACTGAACCAGGTATGGACCTCGCTCATTGAGAATGCTCTGGACGCAATCAACGATCTTGGTCAGATCAAGCTTGCCGTTCACCTAATGGCCGATATGGTCCTCACCGAGATCACTGACAGTGGTCCTGGAGTGCCTCAAGAGCTGCAGGCGCGCATCTTCGAGCCGTTTTTCACTACGAAGGCTCCCGGTTCAGGGCTTGGACTCGGGCTGGATACGGCGAATCGGGTGGTTCGGATGCATCGAGGCTACATCACTGTGCAATCCAAACCCGGGAAGACCTGCTTCCAGGTCCGTCTTCCGCTGGAGCAATTGCAGGCCTACTAGCTCCTTCGCCCGGGCCCGTGATCTTGTTAACAGGCCCTAAACAGAACGTCATAAGTAATTGCGTGTCGAGTGCAAGGATATATTGTGGAAGCGGCCGAATCTTTTGCTCGATACGCAAAGGTCTACGACGCTGTGTTTTAACGAAGTCACTGCGACAGGTCACGAGCAGCTGCAGGTTACGATGCTGTGCTTCCCTGTCATCGTCGCCCAGAGCCGGGCACCGGTTGGAGGAGAATAGTGCGCGAAAAGCGCGGTAAGCGCGGAAAGTTACCTTTGGGTAGCGAATGAGTTCTGCGTGGAAAGAGTGGAAAGCCTCTTTT
>DASYBJ010000331.1:0-3403 GCA_036500845.1 Acidobacteriaceae bacterium | reverse complement strand
GCGCCCGATTGTCGCCAAAAGTGTCATGCATAAGGGCAAACGGATGGAATGACAAAACCATCTGCATAGGGAATTTGTGCCCCCTCCCGGCGAGATTGGTTTATATCCGGCTTCCCCCAGCGGGATTAGTCCTGCCAAGTCGGCTAGCATTTAGTTATTACTTCATAAGTAACTCACGAACTCCACTCACGAACTCCAATCCGTGCTTACTCCGGCGTTTGTGAGGACTGATTTGGGAGTCTGGTGGTGTGCTCCCCCACCTTTCCGTGATAAGGCTGCGAAAGGATGGGGCACCCTCACTTTTATGTGGGTCAAAAGGTGGGCCAACTGCCTAATCGGCGGTCAGATCCTTAAGGGTTGGAATTAAATTCTCCGCCCAAGCTCATGTTGCGCTGGAAAAGAGTCGATCCTAACGTTATGTATACTTGTTCGACTCTCCAACTTAAAGCTTTGCACGCAATGGCCGTTAATGGCCACTCCGGGATTGGGATATCTATGTTCTGCCGTAATTGTGGCAATGCTGTTGCAGAAAACGCTGTAGTTTGCGTTTCCTCCGATGCACCACCGAGAAATTCTAGCCAGTTTCGCCCCTCGTGCGCTCCCCCTACGCATCCAGTTCAAGTTGTTTGCGGAGGTGCCGCATGGGATTGATTGCCAGTCCGTCAGTCACCGGTGTGGAACATACAGAAGACAGCAAGGCTGTCGAGTTTGATAACACGCGATGGGAAGCGGAACTGCGGCAGATACGTTGCCTGAAGCATTGCCAATTCCCGGCGAGAAGCGAGATCGAGATTGGCGGCACACGCGAGCAAGCTACGATCACGATGAAAGAAAAGGGGCTGAACGCAAACATGCAGTCCGATGCCGCGGCCTTTGAGCCGTGGGCAATGGCGCTGTTGATTCACTGTGGTGTGAAATATGTCAAGATCGGTGTGGATCCAGGAGCAGGTGGCTTAGGGCCACACTATGAAAGATTTCTGTATCGCCTCAAGCGCTTCAGTGAGCTGTTTCCAGATCGTGTGATCGCAAAGTGGCCTGACACTCCATCGAGGGCGCTGAATTCTCAGAGTGGACGGTTCTTGAACCAACCGGGCCCGCGCGAAACGCCGCCGGAGGCTGCTTCCAAGGAGCGGATGAAGGCAGCATCACTGCCTAAGCCGTCGGAATCCAACCTCGAGTTGGCTCTGGAGATTTCGGGTGCTTTCCGGAGTCACTTTCAGCTCGAAAAGGTTATGCGCCAATGGCCGGTCGGATTGTTTAATGAACGAGTAGCAAATGGAAACCGAATATTTACTGGCGGAAAGAGCGGGATTGATCTGATCGGCATACGCCGGGACACTCTGGTCCTATTCGAATTGAAGAAGGCCCGCAATCGAAAAGTGGGCGCCGTCTCGGAACTACTCTTCTATGCCAGTGTCATGCGTGATGCTATCGGCGCCTCCGCTATTTTCAAGCTCGACTCCAAAAGCGCGGAGAAGAACTGTGCGATTGGGCCTGAGGAGATTCTTCGGTGTTCCAAGATCTGTGCCGTGTTGCTGGCACCAGACTTTCACCCACTGATTTCAGAGCCGCGCCTGTTCGAAGAACTAAATGCGGCGACCGAGGGGCTATACGTGGATAAACCGATCCATTTCGAGACGGTGACGATCAGCGGTTATCCGCAGGATGAATGTGGTGACTTTGAATTCAGCAATGGCCAATCCAAAATCTGACGTCCGCCTTACCGTCCATCGCGCTACGCAGCAGATCGGGGGTAATTGCATCGAAATCGCCACCGGCGACCACCGCATTCTCCTGGATGTTGGTCGGCCCCTGGACGCACCGAACAATGCCGTCGAATTGTTGCCTACAACGGTGGATCTCAAAGCTCCAATGGACGGCGTACTCATATCGCATCCACATCAGGATCATTATGGCCTGTTGGAGGAAACACCCTGCGACTGGCCGGTATTTTGCGGGGATGCAACCAAGCGGTTGATTCAGCTAACCTCGGGAATTTTTGGCAAACCGATCACTAGAGACTTCAGACTCTGGAAGAGCGGGTCGCCGTTCGAGGTGGGGCCATTTCGGATTACGCCGCACCTGACCGATCACAGTGCCTTTGACGCCCATATGTTGCTGATCGAGGCGGAGGGAAAACGCCTCCTCTACTCTGGTGACTTCCGGACGCACGGGCGCAAATCCGCCTTGGTGGACCGCCTCATGGCTGCGCCGCCTTCGGACATCGATGTGCTTCTAATGGAGGGCACCAACCTAGGCAGCGATAAGTCGTGCGTCACAGAGAGTGACCTGGAAACTGATTTCGAGGCTTTGTTTCGCCAAACCAAAGGCCGCGTGTTCGTGACATGGTCGGCCCAGAACATTGACCGCACCGTCACGCTCTACCGGGCTTGCCTCAAAGCAGGCCGAACCCTCGTGGTCGATCTCTACACGGCCGAAGTGCTGGAGATGCTGGGTGAGTTCGGCAAGCTGCCCCGGCCGGATTGGGCAGGCGTCAAGGTCGTCGTCACCAGCGCGATGGCGCGGATGTATCGTCGGAAGGGCAATGAAGCGTTCGTGGAGCGCATCGTTTCCTTCGGCATTTCGGCGAAGAAGCTGAGTGCAACCCACGAAAAATGGGTGGTGATGGTGCGCCCGTCGCTGATGCGGGACTATGCAAGGAGCGGTGTCGAACCGAATGCCGCCGACGCTTGGAGTTGGTCGATGTGGCGCGGATATCTGGACAATAAGGATGGCGCACTGGTCAGCAAGTGGTTCGAAGACGGAGGAAGCCGCGCCAACCACATTCATACGAGCGGCCATGCGTCTCCCGCTGTTTTGCGATCGTTCGCCCACGCGATGAATGCCAAACAATTAGTGCCCATCCACGGGGCTGCATGGGACGGGGACACGACTGGGTTCCCATCCATCAGGCGCCTAGCCGATGGTGAGACGATGACACTTTAACGTATAAAGCGGCCCGGATGGTCAGGGTCCAGCCCAAAACGCTGCGCACGGAAATAGGTCCCCGGAAGTCATCCAGTGTTGAGGAATCCGCGTTTCTTGTTGAATAGCGCAGCCAAAGGGCTCTTTTGCGGACTGCGGTAGGATCGTCGCCCACACTTCCCATACCCCAAATTGCGGATACTTCTGGATCGGCGGTGACTCTAGCGGAATGGCGTTTCTGACTCAAAGCGCGTCTCTCGTTACTAATTCGTTGGCGAACCAATTCTTTCTAGAGCGTTTTGAGGAATGCGATGAGGTCCTTCCTTTCCCGCGGGGAGAGATCAAGGCCGAAGGGGTGGCCCTCGACGGCATAGGTCTTCGCGCCGTAGGGTTTAAAGCCGGTGGGGATGTAATCGTCGTCGAGGCGCGCAGGGTCGAGCCAGTCCTCGAGGGTGGCGCACCAACCGCTGTGGCCGAA
>DASYBJ010000330.1:0-8960 GCA_036500845.1 Acidobacteriaceae bacterium | reverse complement strand
TATGTAGATGGCTTCTGGTTGGATACGACCAATGTGTCACCAATGAACAAGTTCGCAACGCTTGTGAGAGCAACCGGTTACGTGACGGTTGCCGAGTGCACGCCCAAGCGGAGGACTTTCCGGTGTGGCCCCGGAGAATCTGGTGCCGGGCTCAGTCGTCTTCACGCCGCAAGATCATCCCGTCCCTTTGAACAATCTCCGGAAACGTTTGGCAATGGACTTCCGATTGGTATCGGGCTAACCCTCAACGTATCGGCCACCCTCGCGCGTGCTTAGTAACCTGGCTGTCACTTGTGACAGTAGACCGTAAACGATTCCGTGCTTATGTTTTTAGCATCTGTGAAGCTCGCATCAACAGGTCTGGTTCTTGATCTCAGAACCATCACTCATTCGGCTCGATGGACGATCGGCTACTCAGCGGTAGATCAGCTCGCGAGTGGCAAATATGGTAGGGGACCGTTCCCCCTCTGGGGATTGTTACCGAAGCTGAGCTCGTGGATCGGGTTTTGTGCTGCGTGACGGGGACTTCACAGACGATGTACCCGAAGTCCGACGACGTAAGGGCGAGTTCTACAGATTTGAAGACATGTGCAGCCCGCTCTCAGGCGACCGCGCGCCGAAACCGTTGCGCCTGCTGCTTGCGTGCCTAGTTGCCGACAAAGCGCTCAAGGGACTGCGTGCTCGGGGCGGAGGCCTTGATGAATAATGGGGCCCTAATTCGATCACCAGGAGCGTTGCATTACCCTCGTACCGTCAGCGAGCATCTCGCTATTGAAGCGACTCGCTCGCAACTTCTGGAACTGCGCACCGAGTCGGGAACTCTCTACGTTTTCCCATCACGATGGCAACGCATTCGCCTTTTCTGGATTTTCCGTCACTTCCATATTCTGTCTCCACAGGTTTTGAGCCGCCGTGATCGGCGTCTGATTGAGAAGCTTTCCCGATCGGCGCTGGCGAAACCACCTCTGCCGATCCCGAAAGATAGCGTCCTTGGAGTGGTGGAGCAGATTCATACGAGGTCCAACAAAGCCGGACTTCGAGCTGTCACGAAGAGAACTGAACGAGTAGGACGATCAATATTGCAGGGCACGCCAGACATTCCAGGTTTAGGCCGCCGCGGTGGTTTGCCAGACCATGGAAGCCTCTGCTTCGAAGAGCCCGAACCTGGAAATCCCGTAACTGCTAACGGGCCTGGATCGATCTCCTTTCACGAGGCAGTCGCGGCAATGTACGGGGCAAGGGAGCGAGGGCGTGAAGGTTTCCAGCAATGGGGAGCCTTGGGGATGCTCGTTGCAGTTTGTGTCCTGGTGATCCTGGCGCGGGTTTACGGCGTTTCCCTGCTTGCAAGAACAACACAGATGTGGAAACCGCCAACGGTATCGGGGCTAAGGGGGCAAGCGGCGACTCAGGTTTTACTGCCAACCATGTCCTTACCGGGCGTCGAAAAGGCAAAGCAACGGGTCACTCCTCTGAAGCCTGAGACCACATTCATTGCCCGAAAGGCCACACCCGCGCCTGCTGGTTCGAAGGCATCCATAATAGATAGCAGCCCGGCTGGGCCCTTCCAATCGGCTCCGGTTGCCTCTTCCGACGCGTCAGAGCGACTCTTCGTTTCGGAGCTTCCACAGGGTCAATTTGTTGAACCTGTCGTTTCAGATCCTAGTCTGGTTGGCGAATTGCACCTGCGGGCCTTAATTGATGCCGATGGCTCAGTCAAAGAAGTGACCGTGGTGAGTGGCGACCCCAAATTGGCGGAAGCAGGACTGCGCGCCGTCCGCCGCTGGCACTACAGTCCGTATCAATCTCCGGGCGGTTCTGGTGAAGGAGAGACGCTCATCAGGATGCTTTTTTTTGGCCAGGACACAGTCTCGATCACTTCGATCGCCAGATCCCGTTCTGAATCCAAATGACTATAAGACGAACAGACTATAAGATGACAGACTATAAGATGACCACATCCAGCCCGCCGGGGATCGAATCGCCTGGAGGTGTAGATACTGGCCTCGCAACACCGTGCCTTTTCGATGGCTTGCCAGACCTTGTCAACGTGGACTTGAGCACGATCGAGCTTACCGCCAACGACGATACTCCATACGCATGGCTTTGGACTGATCTGCGCAACGGTCCGCTGGTCATCGAGGTACCGCCAAACGTGCTCTGTCGAATCAACGATTCGTGGTATCACTGGATTGTCGATCTCGGCATTGCTCTGGCGGCCAAAGGAGAAGGTGCGAAGTACTTGCTGCTGCCCCCTGATTACAAGGGTGAAGCGCCAGCAGGCTACAACGTCGTGCGGCCGAGCACGATCAGTAACCTCGTCGTCTGGCGCGGCTTCAAGGTGGATAGCGACCCCAAGCCCGAAGCAAACGTGGTGAGGAAGTTCACCAAGATCTACTTGCTCGCCTCAGCGCAATAGTTGCACCACGCTATCTCTTCGCGAGGTAGAGGTGTCGCGAGGCTTCCTGGCTTGCGGCATCGATGCACAGACCATCCCGTACCTCTTCTGCATCTCGTCAAATACCGCGTCGAGATATTCCTCCTTCACGCCGCACGCGGCCAGCGAATCGCCCGATCGCCCACTGGCATATTATGCCCCCTCTTTCTGTTGAGAGCAGCCGCGTCAACATACAGCTTTGAGATCGCTGCAACTACTGAATGATCGGTATCGCAGATACTGTCTGCAATCGTGCAAAGAGAGGCGTGGATCGGAGAAGTGCACAGGAACCGAGTAGAGCTACAATCTTCATAGCCTGTCCAACCTCAACAGAGCATTTGCAATTTAGAAGATCCGGCCGATCCGGAAGAAGAATCTTGCGTGGCCAGAATTGCCCACGGCACCTGCGATTTCGACTGGCCCGAATATCGTGTTCACTATGATCCCCGCTGCTCCGTCCACGGGAAAATTCGGTGGCTTTGGACCAAGGGGAAGCTTGTATGTCTTCCCTGCCTCGTATAGCCCGATGAGCTCTACGTTGCTACCCAATAGCGGAGGCAGTTTCAAGAGTTCCCGAATATATCCAAGTTGTCCCAGGAAATATTGGTTGGTGTACAGTTCATTAGTGCCCCAGGCTACCAGGCGCTGTGACCCACCGAGAGAGAAGGCGGGTATTCCTGTTTTGTAACCATAACTGGTTCCTCCGGAGGCTCCGAAAAATACTGAAGACAGCTCACTCAAACGGAGAAAGCTTTGCGATTGGATCTCGGAGAGCGGAAACTTACCCGGGGCAGCTGGATTGGCGTTAAACCCTTTTGTGTATATCTGCAGACTCTCACCCGAGCGGGGTATGACGGGGTTATCCAACGTGTTCAGCTGGTACTGCAGCCTCACATCGCCTGTGCCTCCCGAAACTGTTGGTAGAACTGCGGAATTACCGATCTCCGGGGAAAGCCTTTCATAGCCGCCTTCGTATCCAAATCGCAACTCCCCCGTGTTGCCAAATCCATACCCCACATCCAGGCCGCCCAGGACCTGGCGTGTCCGATAGCTCGCGATCAGATCATTCTCATTGTAAATATTGGTCGCCACACTGTTGGCCCCAGCCCGCGGAGCAACAAACCAATTGCTGGTTGGCGTAAATGGGTGGTAATACTCACTGTGGAGCAGATATTGCGAACCTATGATCAAGTCGTTGCGCAACTCGGATCGATAGCGGCCGAAATCGATAAATGTGATCCTCGCGCCGATGCTGAAAAGCACATCGTTGTAGTCCGAACCGTCTATGAGAATGATGGGCCGTACCACCGGCGGCGCGTATGGCTTTTGTTCCGTTTGAATTTGCAGTCCTTGCTTTCCTTCTTTCTCGATCATCGAATAACCGACCTTCGAGAATCGACCCTGGCCAGACAGGATCATCGCTTGTTGATCCAATTTCGCTGTGTCCACTGGCTTGCCAACGTCTATGGACATCTTCTTCTCGATTGATTCGGCCAAGTGGGGACCGGTACCTGCGACCTGGACAAACTCGGGGATAGGTGTTGTTTTTTGCCGCGATTTGCGGTTGACCAAGTATTGCTGCCATTCGCTTTCGCTTACGGAGAAAGCGGTAAGCACCTTCGCCTTGGCAGCCGCAGAATCATATCCCGCCTTTATGATGGCATCAGCTGCGCTGTAATCGAGAGCGTCATACTTCTGCAGCGGCACGGTTACCAGAAGATCCGCCTGCTCCATCGAGCGCAGTTCGTTGGCAGCGATCATAACGGAGATGGACCGACCTAGTACGGCAAAGCTGGAGAGGGATTCCGACGGATTGAGCGGAGCGGTCTCCAGATGGATTCCGATAACAATGTCCGCGCCCATCTCCTTGGCAACATCTATCGGAATATTGTTGAGCAATCCACCGTCTGCAAAAATGTGATCCCCTGATCGGACAGGTGTGAAGATACCGGGTAGAGACATCGTTGACCGTAGCGCCAGCCCTAGAGAGCCACTGCGGAAGACGTGTGGCTTGCCGGAGACGAGGTCCGTCGCCACACAGGCAAAAGCGATGGGGAGATCATTGAAGCTCTTGAGTTCGGAATATGGAAGGGCAATTCGATCAAGGATCAGAGATACCTGTTGACCTGTATTGAAGCCCGCCGGAAACTGCAAACCCTTGCGCAGACCGAACTCGAGGGTGCTTGGGACTTCGTGAGCGTCTTGTTTGCGCCGGAACGAAAGATCCTGGAAAGGTGTTTGGCCTCTCAGTACTTCGTCCCAGTTGATGTCATTCACGAGTTCCCTGACCTCCGCCGGAGATCTACCGGTTGAATATATTCCTCCGACTAAGCCTCCCATGCTAGTGCCAGCGACGTAACTTACGGGAATGTGTTGGTCCTCCATCCACTGTAGAACGCCGATATGGGCCAGCCCGAGTGCACCGCCACCTTCGAGCACAAGACCAAGCTTTGGGCGTCCGATCGAACGTGGCGCAGCCGCCTCTTGAGCGGCGCTATAGCTGCCAGACAACAAGATGAAAGATAAAAGCAACGATTGCAGGTGCAGCGACTTCACGGTTGCCCCCTGGACCTGCTCTCATAACCGGCGCATTAGACTCGCTGACCCGGGGACGCTGTGCAGATCAATGGTTTCATTTGAGAAACACGGCTACGGCTTGAACGGCTCGACGGCGCCACTGGAAACTGATTCCGGTGGCTGCCCAAAGGGGCGATCTTATCTTCCCCGCCCTTCCGAACCTCGCTGGGGCCGTGGAACCTTGCTTCAGACCTGACGAGCGGGGCTTTCAAAAACTCAATATCGCGGATCCTTGCCACATCTACGGTATAGAAGCTCTTAGGAGTGCTGGTACTGTCAGTTTTGATAGGTAGGGGATCACAACCTTGCCAACTACCATCGCGGCTATCATCGATTCACCCTTTTGACCAAGCAGGTTTTTGGTCCAGGAGGCTGAATGGACTGGGGGCGAAGCGCAAAAGCTACGAGGTGTATGGATTAATGGACAAACGGGACTCATGGGGGCTAGTTGACGCGATCCTAAGCCACAACTCGACCCTGAGAAACTTTTACCCTCGGACTCATAGATTTGGCAGTTGCCCTACAAATCTCGACAAATAGACTTAGGCTGATTGTGGAGCGAGCTCGCAAATTCCCACCTGGACGAGCCGATAAAGACGGTCCACGGGTCGGCAGGAGAAGAGGAAGAAAATGCAAGCTCTACAAACCCCTCCCACATTCTCCATCGAAATCCTGTTTGTATTGGTTCTGCTGACCATCGGAGACGTCTCCAGGTCGCCAGGAAGCGATCTAACGCCGGTCACGCAAAGAGTGTGGATGCATCTACTGAAATACGTTAGAAAGTGGACCGGGCCCTAATTGATCGAGAAAGTGTGCCGCTCAGTCAACCGTTCTCCATCGTTGGAGCGGAAGAGCTCGCCGATATAGGCCCTTCGCGTTCACTGATACATTGGAAAAGGTGAACCTTGGATATTAATGTTATACAGGGCAGGGCCACGCGGCCGGTCTGGATACGCTTGGTGAAAGCGATTCTCCCTAGCCTACTGTGGTTGGCTATTGCCCTATTGTCCTTGTGGTCGATCGCTGCGTTATATATTGACATCCGGATCCCGATTCTTCGTATCCCGCTGGTGGTCGTCTTCATAGCGGCCGTCACAAGCCTCGTATCGACGCGAAGATCACCATTCGCAATGCTCTTGTGCTTCGCCTGTTGCGGTTGCGTGCTGGTATGGTGGTTCAACCTGCAACCCTCTAATCAGTCGGATTGGAGGCCGGACGTGTCCCGGACCACATGGATAGCGATCGACGGGGACCGGGTGACGATCCACAACTTTCGCAACTGTGACTATCGCACCGAGACCAGCTACACAAATTGCTGGACCGACAAAACCGTCTATCTTTCCCAGCTAAATGGCGCTGACTTCTTTTTTATTAATTGGGGGCCACGTTGGATCGGGCATCCGATTGTGAGTTTTCAATTCGGCGATAGGGACCACGTCGCGTTTTCCATTGAGGCCCGTTACAAGGCCAATCAATCTTACTCGGCAATACTCGGCTTTTTTCGCCAATACGAGCTCATTTTCGTCACGGCCGATGAGCGGGACGTGATTCGTTTGCGCACCAACTATCGGAAGGCCGAAGAGGTGTACATGTACCGCACTACAGCTTCGCGTGGCACCTCCCTGAAGGTGTTCCTTAGCTACGTTGACTATGTGAACCAGCTACGGAATCAAGCACAGTGGTATAACGCACTGAGCAGAAATTGCACCACTACGCTTGACAGGCAGATAGCTGCCAATTTCCCTAATCCCCAGGCGTGGAGCTATCAACTAATCCTGAATGGCAGCCTAGACGGTTTACTGTACGCGAGAAACCGTCTGGTGACGGGTGGGCTACCCTTCGAGGAATTACGCGAGCATGAGCACATCAACCAGGCTGCAAGGGCTGCCGATCAGTCACCTGACTTTTCTGCACTACTTCGTGTGGGACGGATTGGCTTCTGATCAAACGGGTCGTAGTTGCATCTCCACAAGAGCGATGAGGCAGTGAAGAGAAAAATATCCAGTGCGTGTCGATCGGCGATCCTCTGCGTCCTGGCGGGGGCAGTATTAGCTGCCTGTCAACGGAAAGGTGAACCCGTTCGGCTACATCGGCAGCAGAACCACCGGAAATCGACCCCGCAATTGTGCGATCGCCGGAGGGCGAACGTGCCCGCGGGGATAGGAGAGCTTTTCTTGCCGGGCCGGCGGAATATGAGATCGCCATTCAGCGTGGGAGCATGGAGTGGGCGCCGATGAACCGTTGGGAATGCCGGTCTATCAGTATTCCACTTGTTAGCCGAATAAAAAGAGACGATTTGTATCTAAACAAGAACTGCCCGGGGAAACGCGTCTCGCTTGGCAGGGAGCAGTGCAAATCGTCGACAGAGTCTTGGGAACTATAGGCAACTTGGTGCGCCTCGTTCCAAAATGCGCACACATTTCCTCGCCGCACTCTGTGCGTGGTGCTTATGTCCCCGGGGGATGCAAGAAACGTATAGGCTGAGCCGCTGGTTAGTTGCTCCCATGCTGTTCCAGCATCAGCTGGCGAAACTCCGGAGGGGAACGCTGCACGGCAAATTCCTTATCCGTCATCAACTTCTTTTGGTCACGGAACCCGGCTTCCAGGGCCTTGCGCAGATGGGTTATCGCTTCCTGATTCCTTCCATGTCACTTGCGACAGGTACGAGCTGGCGGGGTTTTCTGATTGCTTCAAAAGCCAGGACTGACTCCCATCCTGCGGCCAAAGGAAGTCTGTGCTCACGTCTATTGCCAAGCTACTATCTACCATCGTGAATTTTGACAATCCTCGCCGCGCCGTCGCAAAGAAAAGACTTCCCGGCGTTGAAAGGCTTAAGTCGCTGCGCGAACAGCGCAGCCGGTCAAGAATGCGAATGGCTGGACCGTCAATAAGGACTCTAAGCAGACTTGGAACGATCGCGCTTGGCCTCGCCCACGGCGAAACTAAAGCTCGCACGGCTGCAGGCATTGCCGGAAGTTTTAAGCAGATGTCATGTGGCGCTTGATCGCATATTCAAGCAGTTCCGCGTTCGTCTTAACGTTCAACGTCTCCATCATCCGATACTTGTGAAAGGCCACCGTGCCGGGCTTTACGTCGATTACATTTGCCACTTCTTTCATCGACATCCCTTCCGCCAGTAGCTGCAGAATCTCACTTTGCCTTTTCGTAATGTGTTTCTCTTCACTGAAATTTTCTCCCTGATTCAGGAGGTACGTCACCGTTTCTTTGACAATCAGCGGCGAGAGGTACGATGCGCCTTGGTTAACTTTTCGGATCGCAAGCAAGAGTTCGTCACCCGCTGACTGTTTAAGCACGTAAGCAGAAGCGCCGCGACGGAACGCCTCAGCCGCGACGTCGGCTGCCTTGGTCATCGTCATGAACACCAGCTTCATCGCCGGGAATTTCTGCTTCACTTGCCCCCCCGCGTCAAGTCCGTTCAGGTGCGGCATATAGATATCAAGGACGATGATGTCTGGCTTGAGCTCAGCCGCCGCCGCGATCAAATGACGACCGTCCAACACAATCCCCACCACTTGAAATTCTGGCTCCAGCAAACTCTTGCACGCATCGGCTAAAAGTTGATGATCATCGGCGATTAGAATGCGTGCCGAGGGTTTTTGCTCTCTCATAATAGATCTCCTAAAATTTCTGACCACACCCGTGTCGGCCAAGGAAACCCAAATAAGATCTTGGCCAGAATATCAAGACAACCGTGGCCCTTGGAGAGCAGTGACTGAACGACACCACTGGACAACGCGGTTTTATGCCAAAATCGGGGGGGAAAGTCAGGCTACCACGTCGTTTGTAGTATTGTCGCTGGTTTCGGCAAAGATTTCCTGACTTAATCGACTTTTATTCACCGTCTAAAAGGCAGATTGGGCCCGCATGGTTCTTTGCCATTTGCGGGAACGGTCACGTGCTTTGCTTGCCGGTCCCGCAGAGGCTTCTG
>DASYBJ010000329.1:0-6701 GCA_036500845.1 Acidobacteriaceae bacterium | reverse complement strand
CTGCAGGCAGCCTCCGCGTTTTGGCTGATGCGAACGGCAAAGGGATGAGTCGCATCGATAACAGCTGCGATCCTGTTTGCTTTCAGATAGGCGATCAGCCCATCCACCCCACCAAAGCCTCCGACTCTCACGAGACCTTTGGGAACTCTGGGCCGGCTCACCCGTCCGGCTAGAGACGAGATGAGTATGACGTCGGAGCTGCCGGCCAGAAGCGTTGAAAGCTGCCAGCTCTCCGACGTTCCCCCAAGAAGCAGCACGCGAGCAGCGGAACTCAGAGGCGCCTGCTGATATAGAGTGCATTCGAATGGTTCAGGCACGCAGAGGGCCGGCCCCGCTGCAGCAGCGTCTGTCTTCGAGATGCGAGAGATCGCGTCGGTGAACCTATTCATTGCCTGCATCTCGTTCGCGCGATAAGGAGTAGAGATAGCTTTCGCCAAAGGCCTCGTTGCCCAACGACCGCCCGATCAGGATGAGCGCATTCGAATGTATGTCCGCCACGGTTACGATTTCCTCGATGGTCGCCATCGTGCCGCGAAGAACCAATTCATCCGGCCAGCTGGCCCGATGAACCACCACGACCGGGCACTCAGCGCCATAGACGGGCAGGAGCTCTCGGACGATCCGGCTGAGATTCATGATCGAAAGGTGGATGACCATGGTCGCGCCCGATCGCCCAAGCGCAACTAGATCCTCACCCTCCGGCATGGGAGTGGAACGCGTTGCGGTTCGGGTCAGGATGAGGGTCTGCACGACATGAGGCAGAGTCAGCTCCTGCTGGATGGCGGCAGCGGCAGCGGCGAATGCCGGGACGCCGGGAGTTACATCGAAAGGTATGCCGAGGAGCGCGAGTCGCCGCGTCTGCTCCGCCATGGTGCTCCAAATTGAGAGGTCGCCGGAATGGACTCTCGCAACATCCAGACCCTCCCGGTGTGACGTGGCCATCACGGCAACAATCTGGTCGATATTCATCTCGGCAGAATCGATCAGTCGGGCTCCCGGCCTGGTGTGGGCAAGCACCTGCTTCGGAACAAGAGAGCCGGCATACAGACAAACTGGCGAGGCATGGATCAGGTTTCTGCCGCGAAGAGTGAGAAGGTCGGCCGCACCCGGGCCCGCACCGATGAAGTGAACGGTCACGGCAGCACCGCCACAGCGCAGGTACATAGATGGCCGACGCGTCGCGGAACAAGCAGACGTGCTGAGACGCCCAGCGATGCCAGAGCCGAGGCCTCCGCCACACTGGCCGTTCCAACAGTCTGAGCCGCTCTATTGGAAGAGTGCGTGACTCTGCGTACATCAGAAAGAATGCTTGCCGGCAGTAGGACGATCTGCAGCTCGAGGGCACGGGCGACACTTCCGCCGATCTCGGCACGACGGTCCAAGGTTGCGAGGATGGTCTCCGGACTCAATTCAGCGAACGTCTCCTGAATCAGGGAGACGACGTCCTCGCAGGTTGCGCGTGAGGAGGCGCCGAAGCCGATAGAGACCCGATGGTTCATGGCTTCACCACGCTCCATTGCGTAACCGGCATCAACGGGCGCCATCCGAGCGTGCTCCCGATTGGTTCTGCGCGCTCAATCGATATCCTTACCAGTTCTCCCCCGTAGACCTTGTGCAGGGAAAAGAGAATGGATTCAGTCGCGATGGTCACCGCATTTGCAACCAGGCGTCCGCCGCTGCGCAGGCTCGCCCAACACGCACTGAACATCGCTTCGTGGCCGAGCCCGCCTCCGATGAAAATTGCATCTGGCGCCTTGAGATCACCGAAGGTGGAGGGCGCCGCTCCTTCCATCACCTGCAATCCAGAAACCCCTAGGCGTCTGGCATTTTCGCGAATCCGATCCGCTCTGGCGGGCCGCTCTTCGAAAGCGATCGCCGAGCAGGAAGTGTGAGTCCGCATCCATTCGATAGCAATGGAGCCGCTGCCTGCGCCCACGTCCCACAACCTTTGCCGGGGCAGAGGTGCCAGGCGTGCCAGCGTGGCGGCGCGGACTTCACGTTTCGTAAGCTGCCCATCTGTCTCGAATGCACTGTCTGGCAGCCCGGGGGCAGTAGAGAGCGTCGTAGTGCCGGCATCCGCAAGGCAGACAACCGCGATCACATTCAGATCGCTGCACTGTATGGTTCCCCAGGACGCTGCAAACGCATCGACTCGCCGCTCTGCCGAGCCACCAAGATTCTCAAAGACCCTCATCGTGCTCGAGCCAAAGCCGCACTCGGTCAGAAGCCTGGCGACAATGGCCGGAGTGGTTCCGTCCTCAGAGTAGAGAATCAGCTGTTGGCCAGGCGAGACATGGCGGTGAAGCTGTTCTATCGCACGATGCACGAGAGAGACCAGAGTGACTTCCGCGATAGCCCAGCCCAGGCGGGCGCAGGCGAGGGACAGCGCTGAGATCTGCGGGATGACGCGGAACTCGGAGGAATCTAGATGCCGAGTCAGGACAACACCCACTCCATAGAGCATTGGGTCTCCGCTGGCGAGCACAGCGACTCTGTTCTGCGCGCGGTGTGCCGTAAGGATTTGCTGGATCGCAGGCGCCATGGGAGACGGCCAGCAATGCCGAGTTGCATGGAGCGCGGGGACAAGCGCGAGATGACGTGAGCCGCCATAGAGCACCTCCGCAGAGTTCACGGCGTCCCTGGCCTCTGGGCTGAGGCCTTCCCATCCATCCTCACCGATGCCGATGATCGACAGCCATCGGTGAGTGCCCGCTCCGAATTCACGTTGGCTCTCTATCGCGAACCTCCATAGCTGCGTGGGGTATAGACGACCTTCCGGCCATCCGACATGCCGATGCTGCGTGTTGTCGAGGAGCCGACAAGAACGACGGTTTGCATATCGACCATCGCCGGATCGAACGATCCCAGGTCAGTGATCCGGATACATTCGCCGGGCCTGCCGACAGCACGCGCAAGCACGACAGGTGTGTCCGGAGCCCTATACCCTGCGATGATCGACCGCGCTTCTGCCAGTTGCCATGTGCGCTCAGAGGAGACAGGGTTGTAGATCGCGAGCGCAAAGTCGGCGGATCCAACCGCGTGCAGCCGCGTTGCGATCGCCTCCCACGGCTTGAGCCTGTCCGACAACGACAGAACACAGAAGTCATGTCCCAGGGGCGCGCCGACGCGCGAGGCCGCTGCCTGCATCGCGGAGAGGCCAGGGATCACTTTGATCTCTAGGGCGCGCCACGCAACCGGTCCATGCTCTACCGCCTCCAGCAATGCAGAGGCCATGGCAAAGATCCCCGGGTCCCCTGAGGACACAACGCACACACGGCGGCCCGACTCCGCAAGCGCAAGAGCATGGCGCGCACGTTCCACTTCCACCTTGTTCTCGGAGCCGTGGCGATGTTGGCCAGCTCTCGCCGGCACGCGATCGAGGTAAGCCTGATAGCCAACCAGATCGGTCGCTTCCGTCAAACACCTCTGGGCTTCCGGCGTGATCCAGTTCGACTGTCCGGGGCCTAGTCCGACGATACAGAGATGCCCGGGCTGGCTGTTACGAACTTGTTCACTACGTGGGCTCGAATCAGGAACAAGGATCAGTGAGAAGTACGGAACAGCAGCGCCGTCGACCTCGTTCAATGGGATGGCGCGTTCTGACGTCATGGTGGCGCGCTCGATATAGAGCGACTTGTCCGCGATGCCGGCCCGAAGAAGCGCGTTCTTCACCTTGGTGAAGTTTCGGCCCAGTTTCATGATGGCGAAGGCGCCCGATGCGCTGAGGCGAGAGGCCAACTGCTCTTCCGACAGCGTGCCCGGCAGGATTGTCAACTCGGAATCTCTCCTCACCAACGGAGTTCCGAGCCGTGCGGCCGCTGCCATGACGGACGGTATTCCGGGGACTACCTCGGTCGTGAAGCGTTGTGCCAGCCTGTCGTGCAGGTACATGTAGGAGCCGTAGAAGAAAGGGTCACCCTCGCAAAGAATGGCGACATCTCGACCCTGATCGAGATGTGCTGCGATCTGTTCCGCCATCTGGTCATAGAACTGAGAGAGTTCCGCCTCGTATCCACCCGGATGGTCGCTGATCTCCGTCGTCACCGGATACACCATCGGTAGTTCAATCTGGTCATCGACCAGCTCGCCTTCGAGAATCGAGCGGGCATTGCTGTGGCCGTGCTTTGCGGTGGGGTAAGCAACCACATGCACCTGCCTGATGATTCGCAACGCCTTCAGCGTGATCAGTTCGGGGTCGCCTGGCCCGAGCCCGATGCCAAACAGCCGACCTGCCCTCGGAGTCTCGATCATTCTTCCTCGCTGGCGAGCGCGTTGACGACCGCTGCTGCGATGGCACTTCCGCCACGTCGCCCAAGTACTGTGACGTGCGGGAGAGCGGCTCCATGCTCCTTAAGGGCCGTCTTTGACTCAGCCGCGCCCACAAAGCCTACCGGTACGCCGATGACGATCGCCGGCCTGGGGGCACCCTCCGCGAGCATGTCAAGCAGATGAAAAAGTGCGGTTGGCGCATTTCCGATGACCACAATCGACCCAGCGAGCTTGTCCCTCCAGAGTTCAAGGGCAGCGGCGCTGCGTGTCGTTTGAAGCTTCGCGGCTAGGTCGCGAGTGAGCGGATCCTGCAACGTGCAGAGGACTTCGTTGTCTGCCGGCAGCCGCGAACGGGTGATGCCGTTAGCCACCATTGCCGAATCGCAAAATATGGGTGCGCCATCACGCAGGGCCTGCATGCCGATCTCGGCGAACCCGGGTGATGCGGCAACATACGTTGCAAGATCCGTCATGCCGCACGCGTGGATCATCCGCACCACAACCCGTTCAAGGTGATGCGGGAAGAGAGATAAGTCTGCCTCCGCCCGGATGATGGCGAAGGATTCTCGATAGATGGCCGCGCCCTCTCTCTGATATCTGTGACTCACCGGCTGACCTCAGAGGGCAGACTTGCATGAAGACTGGCGATTGCCGCGATGGCACGATCAGCCGAATATCCTGTGGAGACCGATGTCTCGTTGAGAGTCATGCGGTAGCCAGTTTCGCCGGCAACCAACTGGACAGTGGCAGTTCTTCGCATCGCACACTGCTTTTCGCAACCTGCCACGTTGACTCTCCACCCGGCCTTGGGAACACGACCGGCCAACATGCGAGCCAGGGCAGCCGCATCTTTTCGAACGTCGGCGAGTGAAGCGTCACAGCCCGTTATGCCGGCGCAAGCGGAGATGCCACGGTATCCATCTGTTCCATCCATCGATAGGCCCATTGAACCAAGGAGACCTGCCACATGGGCCGCATCCTGCTTAGGGACACAGCCCACGACGATGCCGCGCCAGGGAGCAAGCCTCAGATCCAGCTCCCTGTCTGCCGCAACTGCGGCGATCTCGCGCGCCTGATGAGCAGAGAGTCGGCCGAGTGGAATGGAGGGGACGAGATGAACGAAGTGGTTGTGCCTGCTTTCAACCAGACCGATGGGCGCGTCCGCAGCACGACGGAAGATCTGTGGAGGCGCAAAGGGGACCATCGGTCGCGATAGCTCGCTCACGGCGCTCTTCCACGCAGCTGGATCTGCCGCGAATGCTCGCCCCCTCGCAGCAATTCCGAACTCGTTGCTGGCGCGCAGACAACTCCTCGCGGCCTCAAGCAGGCACGCCACGGCTTTCTCAGTCGCCACAGCAAGTCCAGTGGAGGTGCCGCCGATGGAGAGTAGCCAAAGCACTGCGTTCTTGGCGCGGAAAGCTCTCAGCGCAAGATCGTCGATCTCATCGCTGAACCATCGTCCTCCTCCATCCAGCGCCATGCTGAACTTCGGAGGCAACTCGGCGAGGATCGGGTCTGCGAGAAGACCCTGATCCAACAAGCGAATGAGGGGCCGCGTGTCACATATTTCCTGATCGTCCAAGCCTGCAAACGGACTGGCCACGATGTTGCGCACCCTGTCGTGTGCGGGTGAGGGCAGCAGCCCGGCAGCAGTGAGCTCTTCGATGACCTCCGGCAGGCTAACCGCACTGATCGCGCGCAGTTGGATATTGGCGCGAGAGGTGATCTCAACCTGGCCATCGGCCTGCGCACAGGAGGCCTTCGCGATTGCGCGAAGCTGCTCAGCCTGGATGAGACCGCCTGGGATTCGGATTCGCACGAGCAGGCCATCTTTGGCTGGAACTGCGTTCAGGATACTCGGGCAGTAATTGTCTCCAGCTCTCATCCTGCATCCTTCCCGATGTCAGCGATGGCTGACGGTGCAAACTGCTCGGCATCATGAAGGGTGGTGAGAGATCTGAGCATCTGAGCCAGAGAGTCCGAAAGAAGCGGATCCTGTCCAGCAATGCGTGCAATCGCCCGACCCTCCCCTCGGAGTGTCTGATTCTGTCCCGTACGGGACATGCTCTCGGCAGGTCTTCGGACTTGCAGGCTACCTACTTGCTCCAGCTTCCCAGTTCATGGCTGAACCAGTGCTTGATCAGAGCTTTCGTTCCTGCTTACCGCTGCGGGGCAGTTCCGGCTTCTTTACCGGATTCCCTTTTCAGTCTGTTCGCGAGAATCAGACACCGTGAGCAGTATCAGTATAGCCCCAGAAACCATTCCCGCAATCCCCAGGTCGCTTGACCTTCTGACGGTCGATCACTCGACGGAGCGCCTCAACCAATCTTGTGTTCTCCGCCTTTCGCCGGATCGACGCGCGAAGATGGTTGGGAGATAGCGATTCGAAGTTGGCGCAGGAGCGAGTAAGCACGTGCTCTGCAGCGATCAGT
>DASYBJ010000328.1:0-12708 GCA_036500845.1 Acidobacteriaceae bacterium | reverse complement strand
GGCGCATCGGCCATCGTTACCTTGATGGCTGGAACAGCGTTCGCTGCCTTGATCATCCTCGTCGCAGGCAGAACACGCATCGTCGAACTCACCGAGACCTCAGAGAGCGAAGCTGTATCGGTGCTGCACTAACCCAGACTTGTCGGGCCACCTCCATGGCTTCATCATGAGCACAATGTCGCGACGATCTGCGTGCTACTGGGAACGGCTGCAGCGTTCGTTCGCTGATCCGGAAGTTCTGTCAATGTGGCGTTAAAGAGGATGCCTCCGCCTTCCTGCATTTGGCTACGATGAGCGTAACGTCATCGTGCTGTTCTCCAGGGCTGAACAGGCTGCGGAAAAGCGCGCCGAAGCAACAAGCGAGGCGCAAGAAGATGTATCACCCGAATCGGAGCACCCCAAGGAATAGACGGTTCGTTCGCCGCAGACTAGTTTTTCAGCAGCCTGTGAAGCGCTGGACTTCCTCTAGAATCGCAGCGACACAGGATTGCGCGTTCAGCTTGCGATGGCGTCTGAGCGCCTCGGCGAGGCGTTTCTCCGAATTCTTCTCCCTGCTCGTTGCACGCTTCGGTCACGCCATCAGTGTAGAGTGCAAGCGTGTCGCCGAAACAGAGCTGGCTCTCCACAGTCGGTCCTTCCCAGTCTCGAAACAAGCCCAGGACAGTGCCCGTGGAGTGGAGCTGTTCCAGAGTGTCCTCTTGACGCAGGAGAAGAGCGGACAGGTGCCCGCAATTGGAATAGCGCAGCTTCAGTGTACGGTCATTATAGTCGGCAAAGAAGATCGTCGCGTATGCGCTCTCGACGGTGTTCTCGTAGAAAAGCTGGTTCACAGATCGCAGGAAAAGTTGCGGCTGTTCACGAGCTAGCGCGAACTGGCTGCATAGGTTTGCTTGCAGATTGGCCATAAGGAGCGCAGCAGCGATTCCCTTGCCGGAGATGTCGCCAATCAACAGCCCAACCCGGTTCGGTCCCAGGGCGAGGAAGTCGTAATAATCGCCGCCTACATGACGTGCCTGAATACAGACGCCGGCATAGTCGAGCGTCCGCAGCGGGGGGACGCTCTGGGGGAAGAGCCTGGCCTGCACCTGCTTTGCAATCTCCAACTCCTGCTCGGTCCGCCGTTCGGATTCCACTCTCTCGGCAATGGCACGACGCTGGGCCTCGATCTCCCGGCTCACTTTCATCTGAGCCAAGCAGTTCAAACGAGTTCCCGTCGGCATCCATAGAGCCAGCGAAGGTTCCACCCCACAATTGTGGTTGAGGAGGTTGATGGAAATGAACTCCACGACTGCGCCACAACTCGAATGTGGCGTTACTGTCCTCGGCGATGAACGCGATCTGTGTAGCTCGACCTATCAGGCGGTAATTTTCCGAGCCGCGCCATGGAGCAACCAACGCGAGGATTGCGCTGCCATCCGGCGGTGCGATCGCCACCCAGCGGCCAAACTCGAAACGAGCGTCGGCAACCACGCTGAATCCCAACTTATCCACGTAGAACTTTAAGCTGAGATCGTGGTCACGAACGAAGACATTGGAGTTGAAAATGCGCAGATAGGGGTTTTGCTGATCGAAGCTAAATATGGAGCGATCGGCCAAGTTGCGCCGCGGCCCACGACGCACTTCAGAGCTTTCTGGCGTCATATCCATATTGATCGTCCTGAGTAGTCACTGATCGTCCTGAGATGGACGCGTTCCGGCGCAGCGTTGCAGAATCGTCTCGCCAAACCAACGAAGCTCTTAGACGTGTCCCGTATCTCTTCAACTCATGGGTCCGGTTCACAACTGATGAGGCTACCAGATTGACAGGCACCCACCTCATAGGTTACCCATTCTTCGCTACGAAATTTACTTGACGCAGTGCAGCAACCCGGCTATCGTTGCGTGTCTCGGCAGTGGACCCTTCACTGCGTTTCTAACCCGCAGAGAGATGCAGTTCCCCCGCCTCTGCGCTCCGGCTGTGGCTCTCGCTCCGAAAAGCGATGGCCGTCACTCTTGAAAGGTTGATTATGGAATCGCTACGCAAGCTATTTAGCAAGGGCCCGTCCGTTGGCGGAGCCCTCGTTGTTTTCGCCTTGTTATGCGTTGCCGCATCGCAGCCTGCTGTCGGCCAGAGTTTCACCATCCAAGACTTAGGCGATCTCCCGGGTGGCATTTTCAGCGAAGCAAAAGCTGTCAACGATAGCGGGCAAATTGTCGGCGGTGCGGCCACCTATGGACGTTTCCAGATACATGCTTTCCTGTGGGACAACGGGGAGTTGGAAGACTTAGGCACACTCCCTGGCGACATAACCGCCGCAGGCATATCTAGCGAAGCTTATGCCATCAACAATCACGGAGAGGTAGTCGGTGAGGCGGCTACCTTAAATGGCTTCCACGCGTTTCTATTCGATAAAGAAGGAATGAAAGATCTTGGCACTCTGCCTGGGAATCTACAAAGTCGCGCTACTGGCATCAATGACGGCGGTCAGGTAGTCGGCTACTCGTACAAGCTTTCGCCAGATACTAAACGCGCCTTCCTGTGGGAAAATGGCGAGATGTTCGATCTTGGGACGCTGCTCGGCGGCGGGTATAGTGAAGCTCTTGCCATCAACAATCGCGGTCAGATTGTGGGAGATACGATCGGTTCGGATGGGCAACTTCATGCGTTTTTGTTTGATAACGGAGTGATGAATGATCTAGGCGTTCTCCCTGGAGGCACATCGAGTGTAGCGACCGCCATCAATAATCGTGGTCAGGTAGTCGGCTACTCATCGTCCAGCAATGGTCTTCGTGGTTTCTTGTGGGAAGACGGCAGGATGATCGATCTTGGGACGCTGCTCGGCGATAGCGCCTACTCCGAGGCTTTCGGGATCAATAATCGCGGTCAGATTGTCGGCGATAGCGCTAACCATGCTTTCTTATGGCAAAACGGTGTAATGATCGATCTCAACAGCCTGCCGTATGCCCTTGGAGGTGTGGCGCGCGCCATCAATAAGCACGGAGACGTGGCTGGCAGTTCTGACAATCTTTTAGGCAAGCTGTCCGAAGCTACTCTCTGGATATCTCCACTAGGAAGGGGACACCGGCGAGGCTATCTTGGAGCGCAGAATTAGCGTCGCTGCGGAGTGACGCTGCTGGCGGTGCCATTCTCAGGGGATCGGCTCGAAGCGGCCACCACCTGACTGAATGCTTTCGCAGGTAAGGCTGTAAGTACCGAAATTGCCACCGTCGCTGCCGTCGGAGGCGACCCACTCGTGACGGGACCTTGAACGCAGGCGGCGGAGCGGGTGGGAAGCTGCCGCGGCCGGTCTAGGTTAGAAGCGCACGCTGAAGGTGCCTGTGTAGGCGCGCGGCGCGCCGACCTGCAATGTGTTGTTGCCGACCGACGTGGGATCGCTGGCGATAAAGCCATTAGTGCCGACCGTCGAGTAATACTTCGCGTTGACTACGTTATAGATATTGAACTGGAGCTTGAGCTGGTCGAAGATGCCGATCTCGTCGATGTGGTAGCTCGTGCCAAACTCGGTAAGGAACCGGCCGGCTACGCTGTTGTCGTCGGTGTAGGTGAAGTAGCGCTTGGACATGTAGTCGCTGGCGATATGGGCGTCGAAGCCCTTGTGCGAATAGGTGAGCGAGTTCTTATAGAGGAACTCGGGCGCGTCGACAACGATCTTGCCGCCCGTGAGGATCAACTTCCCGTTCGTGGTGTAGTTGGAATTGTAGGTCGACCGGCTAAACGTGGCTCCGTTATACAGCACCCAGCTGTTGCCGAGCCGGATGGAAGCTGCCGCGTCGAGGCCGTTCGTGGTTACTCCCCCGACATTGGACAGCAGCGAGGCGTTGCCGGCAATGGCCGGTCCCTGCTGAATGGCGAGGAGACGGTTGCTGAAATTCACATGGAAGTAGTTGGCCTGGATCGAGGCACGGTTGTCTGTGTAACGGTAGCCTAGCTCTTCGCTCCAGGAGCTCTCCGGCTTCAGGTTATGCGTGAGCGTATTGAAGCCAGCCTGGGAGGTTCCCCAGGGCGAGGTGCCGAAGCCGGGACCTCCGGTTTGAAACGCGCGTATGTTCTGCGCCACATTGGCGAAGACTTCATTCCGATTGTCGACCTTCCAGTCAACACCAAATTGCGGGAGAAACCCGCTTCCTGATTCAAGACTGCCCTGCGCAAAGTTTGAGGCGGTGGCCGTGGGGCTGAGATTCACCCCGGTATTGAATGCGAGCAGCTTTCCGGTCTGGTTCGTCTCCACCGTCTTGAACCCCGCGGCCACTGTCACTGCGGGCGTGATCTTGAAGCGGTCCTGCAAGTGGATCTGGTAGATGGTGCTGGGAAAATTGTAGGACCACTGCGTGTAGAAGGGAGCGGTGGGAAAGTCGTAGAGTGAGTGCATCGGACCGCTCTGCGACGTCGCATAAAAGCGGCGCGCCAGGTCGAAGTTTTCCTTCTCGAACCAGACGCCGCCTTCAAGAGTATTGCGGTTCGTCTCATAGCTAAGCGACGTGAGGAAGCCGCCGCGTCGGATTCCATACTCCGAAGTGCGCAGCGAGATTGGCGAGACGGCGGTGCCGGTGTTGCTATATGTCGCCAGGTAGGGCGTGAACCACAGTCCGTCGCCGTCATTCCCGTGGCCGTAGGCGGTCGTCTTCCAGAAGAGGTGGTCGGTGATCGCTGTCTTGTAGTTCACATATGCCAGGTAGTCTTTACGCAAGCCGGCGGCTCCATAGTAGCCCGCGTCGCAGGGGTCTTCGTTGGCGGCCAGCTGGTTCACCGGTGCGGGATAACTGCCGATTCCATTGCAGGCGTTAGCGGCCTGCAGTGCCTCGCTCCAGTTACCAAAGTTGTCCCAGTTGTAGCCGAGCTTCTGCTCCCATACCTTGTTCAAATCCTGGTAATCCACTTCCTGGCGGTCGGAGTAGTCGGCGTAAAAGGTCAAGACGCCCTTCGTGCCGATGAACTGCGTGAGCTTGGTATTGAATTGGAGGTAGCGCTGATTTTTCTGACCTGCGCCTTTCCACTTGTCTGCCCGTTGATAGACACCGGCGATGTAGAACTTTGTGTGTGTGGGAAGCAGCCCACTGTCAAAACGCCCGAAGCTGCGGATGCCGTTGAAGCTTCCGAATGACTGGCGGTAGTCGAAGGCGCGCTTATCCGCAGGGTCGCCGGAAAAAAACTGCACCGTGCCGCCAAGATTGCTGGTCGAGGCTGTTTCAAGCGATCCGGTACCTTGGGAAAGTGTGATCCGACCCATATCTTCGTCGATGATGGCGCGGCTGATGTGCAGTCCGTTCAGATTGCCGTAGGACATATCGCCGAGCGGTACATCATCGAGGGTAAAGCCGAGCTGGTTCTGGTTGAAGCCACGCACCGAGATCCGGAGTGCCCACTCGTATGCGCCGTAGGGGTCGGCCGTGGTGACTTCGACGCTGGGCAGGCGACCCAACACCGCAATCGGACTGGTGCCCGGCGCTACCTGCAACAACGCCTTGCTGTCGATGGACTGCTCGTCGCGGACTTCGCCCGGCGCTGTTACCGTGACGGTATCCGACGTGGAGATCTTCTGCTGCGCGTTTGTTCCGCCATTCTGAGTACCGCCGGGCTGCTGGCGGTTTGCCTGCGTGGTTGGCGCCGTCTGTTGTGGAGAGGGAGTTTGTTGGGCTTCGGATATTCCAGCGATCAACAGGGAAAGTACAGCGACAAGGGTCAACGACGACTTCAGGTACACACATTCTCCTAATACGGACCGCACTTCGTTTTCTGCTGTCGGAAATTGCGCAGGCAAAGCAACTTTTTCGCTTTAAGGGAAGAAAAATACGTAAGGCTTTGTTGGGAACTGGCGGGATCCCTGTGGGAGGGTACTGATGGCCTGACTGCTGTTTCCGCACAAGGAGTGAAATCAGTTTAGAGATCCCTGCGGATCAGGTTGTTAACGAGGTGTGAATTACGCTGGACAGGGTGAGTGCTCGCGCGTATGTGCCGACCGCTCCGCTGGGTTCATATTTCCCCTTGAAGTGATTGATGCCGCCTCGATTGCTCCGGAGTAGGGTCACTGGTTTTCTCGTTCGCTTTCAGTTCGTCCCATGAAGAACTTTGCGCGTGGAGACTGCACCGATATAGAGCAGCAGTTGTTACCCTCCTTACGGAAGGCACACAATCAAGAGTTTTCACCGAGTCTGCAGATCCAATGGTGTGCAGCTTTACTCCGGTTATTTCTTCTATCTCAGTACTGGAGACCCTAATGTCGGGTATGAATACACCCCGCTGTTGAATTGAAAAATGCGTCCGGCGCACCGCGGCTTCGTTCAAGTGGGCTTGTGGGAAGCACCCTGGCTTTGATCCGAGAAAAGTTACTCCGCTTATTTCCGAAACACATTCACGTCCGGGAAAGCCTCTAACAAGATTGCCAGTAAGCTCTATGCCGCGGAGACGGGCCATGAAGATCCGGCTATCATCGAAAAGGCATCCCCACCATGAGGCGCTTCAAGTTTCTCTATCCGGAATGGCGCGAAATCGAGCCGAGCGTTTGGCTGGCTCGATGGGCCGCTCGCTACGGTGACGGGGATAACCCGGAATATTTCGTCTTAATAACGAAGCAAGGCAGGTTAACAAGCGACGATTTCGAACAGGTCGGACGATGGAAAGAAGGGTGTCTCAAACAGGGGCATGGCAGTTGGAAAACAGGAACCCCGAAGGGGTACGACGTTTGGATGCAGGCAAAAGCAGAAAGACCTGAGTGCCCGGGACAGAGCGAAATTCACGGGTTTTTGAGTGATTGGTGTGGGAGGCGGGTGGCCCACTCAAGCCTTGTTTTGGCTTGAGTGGGGATGTTTCTGGGGGTAAGCTGGCCCGTGCCTTGAGGTCTGAAACAGTCTCACAAATCTGGACAAGCCCACTTTGTTACGTTCTGTTGCTACCAGTGAAGGACACGTGGAGATTGAAATCCGAGTGGACTGCAAGAAGACGCGAACGGGTCGCGAAAAGATTCTGTGCTGCAATGAAACTGCCCCACTCAAGCCAGAACAAGGCTTGAGTGGGCCACCCGCCACCCGCCACACGACCTTCTGTTGACCGGGACACCGCATAGAGTTGAGCGCGCGGACCGCACGATTCCGATCTTCCGGCGCTCCAAAAGTTGCGGTACGTCAGAGGACGCCAGTCATTATTTCCTTAGCCAAATCTCCACTCGCCGGTTTTTCTCTCGACCTTCGTCGGTATCGTTGGAGGCGACCGGTAAGTCGGGTCCGAAGCCCCGGACTACGGTCGGTTTCAGACCTCGTTGGGAGAACTGGTCCTGCACGACCTTGGCTCGATTGAGCGAAAGAGCATTGTTTGCATCCCGCGAGCCGGTGCTGTCAGCAAAGCCGAACAGCATAATTCGGTCACCCGTGTATTTTAGGTCTGCGATGAACGTCACGACCCGATCGATGTCAACCACAGCCTTGTTGTCCAAATCAGACTTGCCGGTCCGAAACCGAAAGTCGAGGGATAGACGCTCCGCCCCACTCGTGAGCTGTTTGTAGTCAGATGGAGCGCCTGCCGCAATGACCTGCGTCTGGGGCGTGACATTCTGAGCCACGAAACCGCTTCCTCCAACGACCTCCTGACCCTGATGGGACAGAGCAAACTCCACGAACTTCTGCGTGAACTTGTTTTGGGGATTGGCGGGTGTATAGAGGTAGAGACGACGCGAAAGCGGGTAATCTTCGGTTGCGACGGTTAGGCGTGTTGGCTGAAGAGCCATGGCACCTTTTTCTGCCACCGAGATAGCACGTGCGCTATGAACGTACGGCAAGCCCACGAAGCCGATTCCGTCCGGGTCTCCAGCAACAGCTTCTGATAGAGCATTGCTGTCTTCAAACCGCTGAGCTCCGGGAACGAGAGCTTGATTGCCAAGAACTAGGGTTTTGAAAGTGTCGTACGTGCCCGACTTGTCATCCCTGGCATAAACCTTGATCGACCCGCCGGAGCCGCCTACGTCAGACCATGCGCTCGCATCCCCAGAGAAGATGTGCGTGAGCTGGTCTTTCCTCAGCGAGGTTACCGGATTCGCTGAGTTCACGATGACGGCGATCCCATCCAATCCGAGGACATGCTCGCTCGCACCAGCGTACATATCGCCAAGGGAAGACAGCTTGATGGCTTCTTCTGGTTTGATCCTCCGGGACGCCATCCCTATGTCAGTGCTTCCACTCGCCATATCCGTGAACGCCGTAGCCGAACCGTGAGCCGCGATCTTGACGATGGATGGGGAGCTCTGCCCCGGCAAAACCCCCTGCACGATCTTCTCTTCCGCATTTGCTCCCGGGAGCGTCTTTACATCGGTCGCGCCCTGTTCTTTGAGGAATGCCTCTGCCAGAGCCGGCCCTAGGCTTGCGCCGATTGTGTTTGAACCGGAAAGTGAAAGGATCGGCGTACCCGAACTGCCAAGGCCGGCAAACCCACCTGACGAGTGGCTCCTCGAGCAAGCTCTTAAGGTAACGAACGCAGCCAGCAGCAGTACTGCCAAAATGAGTCCGCCAAAGAGAGCATTGTTATTGCGGGATGTAGTCGCGCCCACCTCCGTGAGATCGCGACCACACTCGGGGCAACTGAAGTCCGCACCCTGCGGCACCGGAATAATCTCGCGCTTGTCAGCTTTTTCACAATTGCCGAAATTCGTACATTTACCCTGTCGCGTCGCCACGTTTAACTCTCCGGCCGAATGATTTTCACTGCAGCGCGACCTGCGTCTCGAAATTGACCGTACACATCATCACTTGCGTTGTTGCCTCGCAGGACCTTGACCTGCTCGACTTCTGCGACGACCAACTTCTGCAACTCCGCTCGCTTGCTTTCTTCGGCGAACCCGGAACGCAATCTCTGATTCACATGGACTCGAATCAGGTCCGCACCTTCGATGTCGATTTTTCCAGCAGCCTCTATCAGGTTCTTGCCCAAGTCGATCGGATCGGTGTCAAACCCGGCTTCGTCCTTCGACACAAAGAGCAAGCTGGCGGTCCCGCTACGCGAGTTGACCTCCTCATGCGCCAAACCCAGAGATTTCGCGAGCAGCAGGTAAGGCAGTGCATCACGTTTCATCTCATCTTGCAACGGAACAAAGATGCGTGGATACTGCGAGCCGTCCCCCTCTAGATGTAACTCCAGACGGGCCCGAGTTCCATTCGTTCCCTTGAGCCGCTGATCGTAGCGCTCTTTCAAGAATGCAACCTGTTTGACATAGCGAAGCGGGAACAGATCAGTGAGGCTGATCAGCGTAATCTCATTGGGTTTGGCATCGCTGTCGATGATCTCGACATTGCCCCCGCGAGCGCCTTGGAAAGCCTCTTTGAGCTTTCCGGTGAACTCGGCAAGCTCCGGTCGTCGCGGCATTATGACAGACATCGTGGACACGGCCGTCTGAACGCCGCTGGGAATGCCGGGTCCAATCTTATGCTGCTCCGAGGGATCGAATGTCAGGTAGCTCCCCGCATGCCCCACGAGTTCGGTGACGTAGGTCCGCAATTCCTGCGCGTCGCCTCCATAACGCTCTTTCAATCGTTCAATGATGCTGACGCCGAGCAGCTTCTCCTTCTCGTTGACGACCAGATTGTTATGCGCGATCTGGGCATTCTTCGCGCATTCCTTGTCCAGAACGTCGATGAAGTCGGCCTGGCTCGTCCGCTGATTGAACGCGGAGAAGTTTGGATGATCGCCCAATCGGTCGATCAGCGCCTGGCGGACGCGAGCGCTTTGCGTCCGCTGCTCATTTTCATCCTTGACCAGACTTGCATTCACCCGCCGCACGACGTCAGGATCGTAAAAGCGGACGAGTTGCTCCCGCAGATCTATCTTCCCATCGTCGGTGACACGCTCAGCAATCCTATCGTTATACTTCTTTACCGCTGCAGCCGCCGTGCTCGCGCATTTGTCGACCTCACTCTTGAGCTCGGTCATCTCCGCCATCACGTCTTCCAAGAGCTGCTTCGAGAAGATCAAAGCTTCAATACGGGACCGATAGATGTACTGCTCCTGAAGGGACTCTGCTTGTGCATCGAGCAAGCTATCTGGTTTTCCAAAGACGGTCTTCTGCAGGAAGCCCATGGCCTCCCAGTTCCCGTTGTTGACCCGCACCCGGTTTGCCGCGCCCTCTTCGTTCACCTTCATTTGCGCGACCTTCTCATCCACCAGTTTCCTCCGCTCATCCAGCGAATCGAGCAGGGCGGAAAGAAGCCGGGAGATGTCATAAGCGGATTTGATTCCGTTCTTCCACTCGGAAAACATCTCCAGCTCTACTCGACGGCGGATCTCGCGAGCGTGTTCCCTTCGTGCTTTAAGCTTTGTTTCGTAGAACTTTCGTACGCCGATGCCGCGGTAATCCTGATCAAACCGGCGTTCGCATAACTTTGCCAACTCATCCAGCCAGGCTTCACGGGGCCTCTCACGAACGACCGATTTGAAGTTTGGAAGAACATCCTGCCATTCGTTGTTGATGGGCTTCCACTTCTTGTTGTTTACATCCTCTGGCAGGATGCCGACCGAGAGCGTCAGGTGTTCATCGCTCAAAGCCCAGCGGAACAGGTTCTCTTTCTGCTGGATGAATTCTCCAAAGTCCTGATTCCGCGGTTCGTCGACGAACCCACTTGTATCCGACCAGCTGTTAAACCGCAATTGGAGCGCCGCTTGGCGAGCGAAGTTGTAGGTAAGATATTCGCCAATCTCCTGCTCGGGGACCGCCAGCCGCTTGATGCCGAACGTCAAAAAGCGCTTGCTTCGCACCGGGTTATTATTTCCCGGTGCGCGTTCCGGAGTACCGTCGCCATTTTCCGCATTTTCCCATCGCCCTAGCGTTGGCCAGCTGATATCTCGCGTAGCGATCGTCTTCTGATACAGGAAATCAGCAATTATTGCAGGCAGCTGCTTGTCGACGTCGACAGTCAGGCCGTTCTCATTCTCATTTGTGAAGACGTAGCAGCCGTTAAACGGGTCACCTACATTGAGGCGGCCTTTGATTCCAAGAAGATCGGTCGGGGCAAAACGGCCGACGCTCAAGGCATTCAATTCCAGGAGCGCCGCGAACCCGTTCGCATGGTAGTTTCCGGTATCCCAATTAGGGTTCGGGTAAGTCTCTGGCAGCAGTGCATATAGGATGATTCGATAGCGCTTGGAATCAGGGTAGTTATCGCGAAGGATCGACACAGCATCGACGACACTCCCACTTCCGGTTCCACCAGCCAATCCGCAAACCACATGGAACGTGATGTCAGTTGTCCCGCTCTCCTGAAGATCCTTTACTAGCGATTGAACCTGCTGTTTGTACTGGTCAGCCTTACATGCGAAAAGGAAGCGACCCAACCGCCTCTTCTGGCCGCCCAGAGTCACCCCGATGATGCTGCCAAGCACATCTCTCCACTGTTCGGGATCACCAATCCATGGCTTGATTCCGGGGTAGTTGTCGATATTGTCTAGACGTGCTCGAAGATTTGCCTCTTGGATTAAGAGCTGGCTGCGTTTGTTAAGTTGAACGCTAGTTCCGAGTATCTTCCAGCTCGCGTCTTCGACCGCCATCATCTCGCTGCTTGAATCGACGTATAGATACGCCAAATTAACTCCCTCGACGGATGCGTCACGGAACTCCTGATAAACTGCCTTACGAAAGGCGCGGATGATCTTCCCGCCTGTACCACCCAGACCAATGACGAAGTGATTGCTTTTCATAGGCGCCCTCTGGCTCTTGCACTCCCCGGAGGAATGATGTCGATTGAACGCCCAATTGTACCGTGGTCTGGTGAAAACCCACGTTGGAGGTGGGAGGCGCTCAAACTTCAGGCGGGTGGCCAATTCAAGCCTTGTTTTGGCTTGAGTTGGGATGTTTCTGGGGTAAGCTGGCCCGTGCCTTGGGGTCTGAAACAGTTTCACAAATCTGGACAAGCCCACCTGGGTTACGTTCCGTTACTACCAGCGTTGTTCATTGTTCCTGACGGCCATCAGCAAGCGAACGTTCAAGACAGCGCTGGAGCGGGTCAGACGCTGCTCCGGTATGTGCGTCTACGGGTATGTGTGATCCCGGATCACGTCCACCTGCTGCTCGGAGAACCGCAGCATAGGACGCTTGCCGATGCGCTCAAGTCCCTAAGCAGGTGTGTTACGGCGATTATCGATTGATCGATTGATCGGCGAGGCTGAGCACTTCTGGCAAAAGCGCTACTACGATTTCAATATCCGGGATCATCGGAAGTTCGTGGAGAAACCTCGGTACATTCGTCGCAATTCGGTGAAACGCGGCCTGTGTGAACACCCTGAAGACTTGAAGTGGAGTAGTTTTCTCCGCTACGCGACGCGTGTGAAGGACACGTGGAGATTGAATCCGAGTGGACTGCAAGAAGACGCGAACGGGTCGCGAAAAGACTCTGTGCTGCAATGAAACTGCCCCACTCAAGCCAGAACAAGGCTTGAGTGGGCCACCCGCCTAACCACCTTGCGTGTGGGTGGCGCTGCTCCAACTAAACGCTCAGATGATGGCGAACATCTGCACCGCGCACCCAAAAGATCACATCCTCGGCGACGTTCGTCGCGTGATCAGCGACCCGCTCCAGATTACGGGCAATCATCAACGCGTTCAGGGCCTGTGGCGTAGATTCCGGATGTTCCTTGATCTGGTTACACAGCGCAAAGAATGCAGTGTCATTCAGCTTGTCTACGCTGTCATCCATCGTCAGGACCGACTTGGCGATTTCCGCATCGCCTTCAATGAA
>DASYBJ010000327.1:0-54327 GCA_036500845.1 Acidobacteriaceae bacterium | reverse complement strand
TAGCCCATCCTCTCTGATCGCATGGTGAGACCAGATCTCTCTATTTGACACGCTGGTATGGCAGGTATACCATGGGCGCGCTGTAAGAGACCACGGTGAACTCATAGCGGATCGATGTTTCGGGCGACTAGTTCGCCCCATCATTCCCGGTCATGGATTCAGCTTTGTTTCTGGGGAAAGGCCCGTCGCGATCAGAGCTTCTTCAAGTCAACACATTGGGAAGAAGCTGGTCCGCGGAGCCCGGGTAGTTACACCACTTCAGGAGGTAAAGATATGTCCCGGTGCTTAAGTAAACGTTTTTCCCCCGCTGGCTTGCTAGTGCTACTTCTGCTGCTGATCAACAGTCCGACATTGCATGCGCAGGCAGTCTCCATTGCTTCAGTGACCGGCCGCGTAACCGATCCGTCTGGCGCCATTGTGCCGAACGCCCAGGTGCAAATCACCGCGGTGGACACGGGCATTGTGCACAAAGCCGTAAGCGATTCGGGGGGCAACTACAGCTTTCCCAGCCTGCCGATCGGCCCGTACACCCTCGAAGTAACCGCTCCGGGATTTCAGTCCTATTTGCAAAGCGGCATTATTCTGCAGGTGAACGACGCGGTTCAAATCAATGTGACGATGAAGGTTGGTCAAGTAAGCCAGAGGGTGGAAGTATCCGCCAACGCCACCATGGTGCAGACGCAGCAAAATATGGTCTCCCAGGTCATGGACCAGCAGCGCATTGTCGACATGCCACTCAATGGCCGTGACCCGACGCAGCTCATCACGATTTCGGGTGCGGCGGTCAATCACTCAGATGGTACGAATACAGGGAATAAGAGCTTTTACACTTCGCAATCCATCGCTATCGCCGGCAGTGCAGGCAACACGACGAATTACCTGTTGGACGGCGGCGATAACAACGACAGCTTTACCAACGTGAATATGCCGTTTCCTTTTCCCGATGCGCTGGCTGAGTTCAGCGTTGAAACCAGTGTTCTGCCGGCGCGGAATGGACTGCATCCCGGTGGTTTGGTCAACGCGGTAACCAAGTCCGGGTCAAATCAATGGCACGGTAGTCTTTTTGAGTTCATCCGCAACGGAAACGTAAATGCGATCAACTACTTCGCGGCCGCGCAGGACAGCCTGAAGAGGAACCAATTCGGCGGCACATTCGGAGGCAGGATCATCCGTAACAAGCTGTTCTTCTTCGGCGGTATACAGGAGACCATCGTCCGGCAAAACCCGTCCGGAAGCAGCGCGTTCATTCCGACGACTGCTGCGCTCAACGGCGATTTCAGTGCGCTCGATGGAGCGGGCTGTCAGACCAATAGCGTTGCGCGCGTAGTCAAAGATCCCGACAACGGCAGGCCTTTGCCTAACGATCACATCAACCCAAGTCGCTTCGATCCCTCGGCAGTGGCATTTACCAAGTACCTTCCCATAGCTTCCGCGGACGCTTGCGGCAAGCTCTCCTACGGCGTGCCTGTGATCTACGACGCTCGTCAATATGTGACCCGTGTGGATTGGACCATCAGCTCGAAACAGGCCGTCTACGGGCGCTATTTACAGGACAATTACGATCAGCCCGCCCCGTGGAGCCCGACTAATTACCTGTACACCACAACATTGGGGGTCAACCAAAGACCGCAAACCGTTGTACTTGGCCATACTTATACGTTCAGTCCGTCGACGCTGAATTCGTTTCATTTCACATTCGGCCGAAAGTTTGTCGCTCGCTTTCCGAATCCGAACGGAATCGATCCTGCCAAACTGGGTGTTATCAACATATGGACACCGCCTCTTGCCCAGGACAATTTGCAGCTCGCCGTCAGCAGTAGCTTCACTACAGGTGGCAGTGGATATTCGAAATGGGGTGTCAATTCTTTCCAGGAATCCGACGACGTAGATCTAGTTCGCGGCAAGCACCAGATAGCCTTCGGCGTGAATCTCCTTCGCACTCAAAATAATCAGAATGATGAATATAACGACTCCGGAACCTTTAGTTTCAACGGCCAGTTTAGTAACGACCCGTTGCTCGATTTTCTGATGGGTAGGATGAATAACTTCACGCAGACTCTCCAGCAAGACTATTCCTATCGGCAGACTCTCATTGAGCTCTACGGACAAGACACAATCCGTCTGACTCCAAAGTTGGTGGCAAACGTTGGCCTGCGTTGGGAACCCACGCTGCCCCCACACGACTACTTCAACCGGGGCAGCGTTTTTTCGGTTGCGGGGTTTACCGCAGGCAAGGTCAGCTCAGTCTTCCCCAATGCGCCTCCGGGTCAGTACTTCTATGGCGATCCTGGCGTCAACAAGTCCTTTACCAGCGACAGCTGGTGGAATTTCTCTCCCCGCCTTGGCTTCGTTTATGATCCGCGTGGGGATGGTAGAACCATCATTCGCAGTGGCGTAGGATTGCTCTTCGACTCTTTAGGAACGTTCCTGACGTACCGCGTCACCGGTCAAAACGCTCCATGGGGCGTGACGGTTAGCAATACGAGTGGCCCTTACCAATTCCATAACCCGTGGGGTAGCGTCCCAGGAGGCAATCCTTTCCCGCTGCCGTTATTTCCTCCCGCAAGTTATGTCTTTCCTCTCTCCGCCGCGGATACGTTTTTGCCGTCCAAGTGGCTAGCCCCAGCCACTACGACCTGGAATTTAGGCGTCCAGCACCAATTTGCTGAAAACTGGATCGCTACGATCACGTATCTGGGAAATTCGACCTCTCACCTGATGGTAGGAAATGAGCTCAATCCAGCCGTTTACATTCCGGGCAACTGTGGATCCTCAGCGTGTTCCACCACCGGCAACACGCAAGCGAGGCGCTTCTTGAGCCGGATAAACCAAAACGCCGGCAAATACTTTTCGACCGTCGATTTTGCCGACAATGGGATCAGCTCGAACTATAACGGTCTACTCGCATCGCTCGAACACCGTCTTGCGAACAACTACACGATCCTCGCGAACTACACCTATTCAAGATGCAACGGCATCGTTCCTGTGACCTCCTTGGGTGGCGCGACGATCCAAAATCCCGCTAACCCGCGTGGGGACTACGGGCCGTGCTCCTACGATGTCCCGCACCTCTTCAACCTCAGCGTGGTCTACTTCAGCCCCGCCGGGCATGGCGGTTTGATGTCTTATTTGTTAAAGGACTGGCAGATCGCCCCGTTGGTGCGCTATGAAACCGGATTTCCCGTCAATCCTGTATCCGGATTGGATAACTCGCTTACGGGCGTAGGTCTGGACCGCCCCAACGTCGTGCCCGGCGTACCTCGTTATATTCATTCCGGCCACACCTCCAAGCTCTATCAATGGGTCAATCCAGCGCTTTATAAGCAGAACGCGACTGGGACCTTTGGAAACGCGGGCCATTTCAGCCTGCGGACCCCGGGATACTTTGATGTCGATGCAGCGATCAGCCGCACGTTCAGAGTGGCCGAGCGCTATGCCGTCCTAGCACGTGTAGATGCCTTCAATGTGACAAACCATCCGAACTTTGGAGGGCCAACACCTTCGACGGGAGTTCCCCTCGGACTGAATGCGAACTTCTCCTCGAGTAACCGCGGCCGAATTACGACCGCGGGCGATCCCCGCATTCTACAGGGAGCTATCAAATTTACTTTTTAACGGCGCACTTTGGAGCGAGGAGTCAAGAGCGCGGTTCCATCCTCACAGGATTGTGCCGCGGAGTTACAAAACTGTCCGACAATCGCAGAAACGCGTCGAATGCCTACGCAATTGATTCATATTTTGAGCTACGGCGTTTTCACAATTGGTGTAGTCCAGGAATTGGAGTCCGAACGCGGCTTTTCATCAAGAAAAGCTGCACATAACCAACTCTGGCCAGATCACAGTAATTGTGAAAACGCAATAATCATGTTGAGGAACTGACCTTATGTCACCTGATGCCCGTTCACTTATTCAACGTAGAGACTTTTTGAAACTTGCCGGCGCCGCGACAGTGGGTGGCCTGACCCACAATGCATTCGCAGATCCCACCTGCGGGATTTCTGTGATCGTCGATCCGAACGATCCAGTTGCCTCCGGTGGTCCAGTAAAATGGGCTGCTGGACAGCTTCGGAGAGCCCTTGTCTCAAAGGGTGCGATGTGCGAGATCGTCCAGTCGCCGGAGCAGGCAGTGGGCTCCGGTTTCTGCGTCTTAGTAGCAGCCGCGGGATCAAATCTGGCGAAAGGTTTCCCGTCCCCGGCTGTAGAAATCACAAACGCGGAGAGCATCCGTCTGGTTTCCGGCCGGATGGCGCAAACGCCGGCGATCCAGGTCTCTGCGATCGACGAAAGAGGCTACGTCTATGGGTTGCTCGAATTAGCGGAGCGGGTCCAATTCAATGCTGATGTCGCATCTGGATTGCATCTAGCCGGAATGATCGAAGAAAAACCCGCGAACGAAATCCGAAGCGTGGGACGTTATTTCTGCTGCGAGATCGAAGATAAGCCCTGGTATTACGATAAGAACTTTTGGCGTGGCTATCTGGATGTGCTTGCCGCGAGCAGATTCAACCGTTTCAATTTCGCGTATGGTCTGGAATACGATTTCCCCAAGGGCGTCACAGGCGACTACTTTCACTTTCCATATCCGTATTTAGTGAATGTTCCCGATTTCGAAAATGTTCGGGTCGTTCAGCTCGCCACTGCCGACGGGAAAAGACTGCCGGCGCCTGTCCCGCTGAGTAGGGAAGAGCGGGATAAAAATTTCGAGACATTGCGCTTTATTGCAGCCGAGACCGGCGCACGCGGGCTTCAATTCCAATTGGGGATTTGGACCCATGCCTACCAATGGACCGACAGTCCAAACGCTTATCATCGCATTGAAGGCCTAACACCGGAAACACACGCGGCATACTGCCGTGACGCTCTGGCGATCCTTTTGAAGGAGTGCCCCCAGATTCAGGGCCTCACGCTTCGTGTTCACGGTGAGAGTGGAATTCCGGAAGGAAGTTATCCATTCTGGAAAACGCTGTTTGAAGCAATTTCCGGCTGCGGCCGCAAAGTCGAAATCGACATGCATGCCAAGGGTGTCAATCAGATCATGATCGACATGGCGGCTGCTACCGGCATGCCCGTCAAGTTAGGTGCCAAGTATTCCGCAGAACACCAGAGCCTTGGCTACAACCAGGCGGATATCCGCGCACTGGAGATACCACGGAACGACCGCCAGGAATCGGCCCTGTTCAGCGTGAGCGGGGGAGCCCGCCTTTTCACTCGGTATGGCTATGGCGACTTCTTCCAGGAGGGGAGCCGCTATAAGTTGCTTTTCCGCCTATGGCCCGGAACGCAGCGGCACTTGCTGTCCGCAGATCCTGCGCTGGCAGCGGCTTTCGCACGCACTTCCCACTTCTGCGGTGCCGCAGGTCTGGATCTTATGGAGCCCTTGACCTTCAAAGGACGCGAGGGCTCGGGACACACTGGTGGTCGTTGCGCATACCAGGATGAATCTCTCAATCCGAAGGCCGATTGGAGAAAGTTCGAATACTACTATCGCGTTTGGGGACGGAATCTCTACAATCCGGAAGCTGATCCGGATACCTGGCGCAGGTCTTTGATACGAGACTTCGGTCCTGGCGCGAACTCCGTCGAAACTGCGCTGGCAAACGCTAGCCGCGTCCTCCCGCTGGTGACGTCGGCGCATCTTCCCTCAGCATCAAATCACGCTTTCTGGGCAGAAATGTACGACAACATGCCGATCGTAATTGGAAGTGAGCGGTCACCATACTCCGATACGCCCAATCCGAAGTGTTTCGGTACCGTTAGCCCTCTCGATCCGCAACTTTTTTCGACAATCGTCGAGTATACCCAGAGCCTGCTCGCGGGCCATCCGAATGCAAAATATTCTCCAATCGAAGTAGCCCAATGGCTCGAAGATTACACGGCTGCGTCAAGCGAAGCTTTGCGCCGCGGACGAGTCCAGGCAACGTCTCACACTTCGCCTGAGTTCCGGCGGATGGAAGAGGACGTTCTCATCCAAAATGGCCTGGGCAGCTTTTTCGCTGCCAAGTTGCGGACCGGCGTCTTGTTTGAGATCTATCAACAGACCGGCAGTCCGGAGGCAGGCAAACTTGCGCTTGCCCATTACAAAACAGCGCGTGAAGCATGGGCAAAGATGGCGGAACGCGCGAAAAGCGTCTACCGTTCGGACGTTTCCTACGGCGATGTTCCCATGCGTCGCGGGCACTGGAGCGACCGGCTCCCCGCCATTGATGCGGATCTCGCAGCGATGCAGGACAAGGTTCAGACTGCGCCTGCTTCGACGGGACCTGCGCAAAATGCCGAACGGGCCATTCGCGCCGCGACGGGCAAACCCAACCGGCCATCTGTACATTGTGTTCACACGCCGCCTACGAGCTTCCGGCCAGGGCAAGCCCTTGCATTATCCATGCTCGTTCCGAGCTCAAGTGCGCACGATGAGCCTACGTCAATACACCTTCACTACCGTCATGTAAATCAAGCAGAAAGGTGGCTGTCGATTGAGATGCAATGCAACAACGACAGCTATAGCGCCGCGATTCCCGGAGACTACACCAGTTCTGTCTATCCATTGCAGTACTACTTCGAACTTGGTCGTGCAAACGAGTCGGCATGGTTCTATCCTGCCTTCAACTCGACCCTCTCGAATCAGCCCTATTATGCAATTTCAAAGAGGAGCCTCTAGACTCAAATCCAGGTCCTAACTGTGTAGTCGACTTGATCAGACTCTCGAAACGAACAATGGAACAATTCGGAGCACCTGCGGACGATCTACGTCAATTTCGCTTACGTGCCGCGAAGTAAGAGCCAATCACCAGAACTCCAGCGATCGCTTGCGCCGCAAGAGTTTCGACGGTCGGAAAGATTGAGAACCACAGGCCGGCCCAAGCGGGGATGACAGTTCCTAGTGAGGGAATCGGGTGCATCGGCAGCCAGTGTGCTAGCTGCATCTCTTGCGCCTGCTCTCCAACCATGACGAGGAGCACTGCTCCCAGCATGACACCAGTGAGAACCAGCATCTTCTTATAAGGCAATTTCCGGTGAGCAACGAACGTGAGCACGGCCACGATACCGGTAAGGAACACTCCAACAAGGACGCCATAGAACACGGAACGCCCACCGAATCGCAAACGGTAACTTTGCAGGAAAAGGACAACCTCGAAACCTTCGCGGTAGAGCGAAGTGAAGCCAAGCAGGCCTAAACCCCACAGCAGTCGAGCCTTCGAACGCTCATTGTCGCTTGCCCCGTCAAGCAATTCGCGCTTGCGCTTGTTGTGCATCGAGATCCAGCCGGTCCAATACACTTTGTGAAAGAACCAGTTCATGACCACCAGCAGTACGAAGATCGCAAGCAAGCCGGTACCAGCCTGAAGGGCCAACGCCGAGATGTTGCCGCTGAGGTCGTCCACAATCGTTACTGCAATGCCCCATGTGATCAACGACGCGAGAAATGCCACACCTGCGCCCACAGCGACTGGCTTCCCATACGCCTTGCGTGGGCCGGCCATGCTGGCCGTAATGGCAGCCAAAACGAGGATGCACTCCAAGCCTTCTCGAAATACCAGGATTCCGATGTCCAGTACTCCACTAAAGGAGCCAGGGCGCGTGGCATTTGGATCAGGTACACCCGCAGCAGTGAAACCTTGCCAAGCCAACACGGCTACCACTGTGAGCGCAGCCAGAACGAAAGCGATTCGAGACGCGTTGCGCCAGCCTGAATTGCTTGGAAACGAAGACTCCAGAGCCCGAGAACTAGAAGAAAAAGGCATGTGCAACCAGCGAAAAGGATTTATGCATCGTGTTTCACGATCTACGACCGATCTAGTCCTATATTAAGGAGCTAAGGGTGTTGCGGTCAAATGCAGAATTTAGAAGTACTGTTCGTGTGGCTCAGGGTGGCACGTCAAGAGTTGCGAGCTTCCATCTCGCGCAGCCGTCGCTGGAGGAAGGTGCGCTCGCTTTCATTCCTCGCTAGAGCGAGCGCACGCGCTTAGCTGGCTGCGGCGTCACTGTTTCGATCAGCGATGGAGTGCTGCAAACGCTCAGGGTTCCGCCTGCCGCAGCCGGCCGTTCGTTCTTGCCGGGCGACCAAAGTGCACACGGTCCGAAGACCGTGATGCTCAGCTACGGCCATTGGCAACGGCGTTTTGGGGAGACCACTCCGTCATCGGGCACAACATCAACCTTGTTTCGCAACCACGGGAGATTGTCGGCGTAATGCCGCGTGGGTTCCGCTTGATCAATGCGGATGCTTGATCAATGCGGATTCTGACCTCTAGCCTTCGATCGCAGCAAGCTTACGGACAAAGCCGGATTCTGGAAGCCTTCTGGCCCCGCACTCACAATCCTGTCCTCAATAACTCTGGATGGCTTAGTTAGAACTCAATCCGCGCCTGAAACGCGATCATGCGGGGTGAACTGTCTCCACCGAGGCCGACTCCAAGTAGGCCTGTTGGCGGAGAGATCGTGCCTTGGAGCGTACCGAACTTCGCCGGTATGAAAACTCCAGGCACACCGGCCTCGACGGAGCTTGGCAAAGCGAAATTGGGGTGGTTAAAAGCATTGAAAAGCTGCGCGTCCATTCGCAGCGAAACACCTTCTCTGAGGGGAAAGTGTTTTGTCAGATAAATATCTGAGTCCGTGAAGTGCGGACCCCGGACGGTGTTCCGTCCCGTGTCTCCAAATTGGCAATTCGTGATAGAGTCACCTCCCGTGCAGGCTCCGGTCGTGGGGTCTACCACTGAGATGAATGCGTTGGGGTTCAGCCACTGCTTGGTCCCTGCGATTGTCACCCCGGGATACGCACTCTTGCTGTAGAGTGGGACGCCAGGAACCCTTCGGGCGAACTGAGGCCCGCTCGCTTGAAAGATACCGTGATTGTTCGCGGTATAAGGCTGGCTGAGGACGGTAAATGGAAGCCCGCTATGGAGGATGACCGTTTCTGAAGCGGACCACCCGCCGAAGACTCGCCGCAATGCGGCGTGGTGGGAGTGAAATGGAATCTGGTATAAGCCAAAGGCCGACACGTTGTGCCGCACATCATAATCGCAGTCGCCATATTGACGGCTCAGGTTGCCTGGCAATGGCGACAAAATGCCTTGGGCGGAGAACGCGAGCAAACCGCCGTTCGATACCTCATCCAGGCAGTGGCTGAAGGTGTAGTTGCCCCGCAACGTCAAGCCCCCAAACTGCTCCGTAAGACTCGTCTGCAATCCGGCATAACTGCTATTGGCGTCGGTACGGAACTCGTTCACACTGCCGAACCTTTGATCGAGCGGTTGCTGGTATGAGTAGGGTGCGAAACAACCCTGGCAAACATTTTGATAGCCATTGAGTTGCACCTGATAGGGCTCGTGTACGCCTCGGGTGCCGACATAGTCCACTCGGAGTGCGCCGCGTGGACCAATCTGCTGCTCAATGCCCAGACTGTACTGGTAGTAATACGGAACCTTCAGTGTCCCCGTGGGAAAAGTGTTCAGGCCAACCGCGAGCGGACAGGTGGGCGCCCCCGGAGCGATGCCTGTACACGACTGGGCGCCGGAACGAAAGGCGCTCTGAAAGGATTGGTTAGCGGCTGAAGCGGCATCGACTGCGCTGCCGGGAACGCCAGGCGCTATGCCTATGCCGCCGACTTGTCCTCCTAGTCCGCCGACAAAAGCCGGCGAGTATGGAGGATTGCTGGAAGCCAAGTCCGCGATCTGCGCTGGGATAATGTCGTCGAAAACACCGAATCCGATGTGGAGCGCTGTTTTCCGCGCGAGTTGATAGGCAGCCGAGACACGAGGTTGATAGACGAACAGCGGGGTTGCCGGGAAATTGCTGTGCACTCCGGTCAGGATCACCCGATTCAGGGGCTGATCCGTCTGATGGGACATATCAAGGAAGGAGCCCAATGGACGTGCGAAGAGTCCCTGCTGATTGACGGGATTCGTATTCCAGGTAACGCGCATCCCAGCTGTCAATGTTAGCTTCGCGACTGGTTTGTAGGTATCCATCGCATAGAAGTCCAGGTTGCCAGCCGCAACTCTCTCTTTGAGTGAGACGGGGTAGCTCTGGCTCGCTGTGTAAGCGGCCCCATAGGTGAACTCCGCGAGGTCGTTGTAGATGACGACTGGTACTGTGCCCTGGCCCAAGTCGTAATTGCTGACATCAATCCGGCGGGTATTAATGCCGACCTTTAAGGTGTGCTTGGTGCGTGTCCAGACTAAGTTATCGTTGATCTGCCACTGGGTCACCTTGCGGCCCTGTGGGTAGGTGTTGTTGTTTCCACCGACCGTAGTGAACGGAACATTGGCGGTGCCCCCGGACAGCACGATCGGAAAGGTTTCAAGCACTTGGGCATAGTTGTTCGGTTCGAAGATACTCGAGTACCAACTTGCGCCGGGGTTGAACTGATTGACCAGAGTAGGGCTGAAGATGTGCGTATGCCCCACCACGAGCGTCCGCTGTGGCTGTGGCGAGTATGAATTAAAGATGGGGTTGATTGGATCGGTGAAAGCAGCCTGCAGGCCTGTATCCTGCTGAAACCGATACCAGACGGTGTTGTTCGCGTTGATTGTGTGGTCAATCTTGACAACGATCAGGTTCTCGCTGTCGCTGTTGTTCAGCGATTCCTGACGTTGATTCGCGCATCCGCTCCCATTCACCAGGCTGCCTCCAGGACTCCTCGGAAGCAGTGCCCCACTGGCATCGAGCGGGCACGTGCTTACGGGAAGCGGCGTTCCACTGGTATTGCCGTAAAGCGCGAACATGGAGCGATAGAACGAAACCTCGTTCGGCTGGGGTGGCAGGACAGTGCCGGTGATCGGGTCCGTGCCGCCGATGGGCAGTTGCCCCAGAACGTACTGTTGATATGCGGGCGAGGGGACAACCGCTTGCGATACCAAGGGCAGCGCGATGCGGATTCCTTCGTAGTGGGCAAAGAAGAACAGCTTATTCGTTCGAATCGGGCCGCCTGCGCTAACCCCGAACTCGTTCACTGTGGAACGGGGCTTCTTGGCGATGTTGCCCGGCGTGTCGTTCGCATGGAGGAAGTAGTTTTCTCCATTCAACAATGACCCGTTCCACACCTCGTAGAGGTCGCCATGAAACTTGTTTGCGCCGGACTTGGTGAAATAGTCCACTTGAGAGGCGCCATAGCGCCCCTGGTCCACTGCGAAGGAATTCGTATTGACTGTCGCCTCCTGTATGGCATCGAGGCCAATCACCAGATTTGTAGAAAGACCGACGTTTAGTCCCAACCATGGGTCGTTTGTATCGTAGCCATCGAGAATGTACCCGTTCGAGGTGGCCGGCAGGCCGTTGAATTCGACGTTTCCAAAACCTCCTGCGCCCTTGGCATCATTCGATGAACCTGCGGTATTCATGAGAGCACCTTGAGCGAACTGCGCAACGTACGTGAGGTCCTGGCCTGGGTTTGGAAGGTTCTTGATCGCCTTCTCTTCAAGCGTCGTTGTGGTGTTGGGATTATCGAGGCTCAGCAAACCCTGTTCCGCCCGTACTTCCACGCTCTGCGAGGTGGAGGAAACCTGAAGGGAAAAGTTTAGAGTCGCGGTACGCCCCACAGCTACCGCCGTGGGCTGGGAGCTCTGTACGGCAAAACCCCGAGCCTCAACGGTCACCTCATAGATTCCGGGGTTGACCTGCGAGAAAAGGAAACGTCCGGCGGCGTCGGTCTTTCCGGTCCGCGTAGCCTTTGTATTGGTATTGACTGCCCTGACTTCTGCATCGGCCACAACCGCGCCGCTAACGTCCCTTACCGTTCCCGCCAATGCGCTGGAGGTGCCGCTCTGGGCCGGGGAGCTTACTGCATGTACCAAGGCGGCAGCCGCGCAAAGGGTGATAGCAAACCGTACGGTTCGACTGTGTGTCACTGGTTTGTCTCCTCTTCGACCACGCGGGATGCGGGACGGCAGTGGTGGTCATGTACACCGGGCGAACCAACTGGCTTCCTTGCGGCGAACTCGCCAGAGCCTTCGGCCAGACCGCGCGAAGCCGCAGAAACGAGCCACCGCGGCCAACAAGAGAAGGCGGAACGGAAAGGGGTGGGTCCCCTTGGAACGAGGGAGAGGGACGCTTCCCCAAAACGTTGGCGGCTTTGGCTGTGCGTTAAGAGAAGGAGGCGGCGACAGGAGGCGGCCGGTTCCAGAGAGAGAACGCAAAGAATCGTCTCGCGCGGCCCGACTGAGCGTCGCCAATGATTCTTGCGATGGGCCGGACAACACACAACAACGCCTGAGAGGCGGAGGGCTGGACAGCTATGTGGCCTGCATGGCAAAAATTGCAATCCGAATGCACCGCTTGATCGGAGTGCGCGTGCGCCACCTGCAGAGTCGCACCGAAGACGATGAGGAACACGCACAGGCAACTTATCAGCCAGCGCCTGAAGTTGAGTCTCCTCCGGTCTCGCCACGGCAAGTGCATTGGGATAACTATATCGCTGAAACCACATATAGCCTCAAAAACTCGACGGCATCCACTACTGCTAACGGAGATCAGAATCGACCGCTGTCGTAGCAGAATCGGGCTCCGGATTTATTAGCATACGTATATTTCATTAGTTAACTGTGATTAACTAATACAAATATCATCATGGATGAGCTTCGTCTATCGCTTTTTGAGGTGTCCCTGAGGCGGATGTGACCCGTTGTGTTTAGATTCTTGAACTTGCCACGCCTTGCGAAGCGAGCCTGGGAAGGGCGAGCGGAGCAAGAGGGCGAGAGCGGCAGTACCGCGCAGCCCTGGAATATTAGGAGAGTTCGGGTGTGAAGATAGCGGATGGAATCTCTGCCCAGGAGCTTCGCGAGAAGGTTCATCGCCTCTTCGAGGTGGGAGCGGCGAAGACGATCGCGTTGAACCGCAGGTGGCGTCCTGAAAACGGCGCTCCCGTTTTCACTGTAGGCGGCAAGTACACCGCCCGTGCCTGGACCCAATGGACGCAAGGGTTCCAGTTTGGAAATGCTTTGCTCTGCTTTGATGTGACCGGAGATCCGGAGTTGTTGCGGATAGGGCGCGAGCACACGGTCAAGCAGATGGCTGAGCACTTGACACACAGCGGAGTTCACGACCACGGATTCAATAATCTTTCGACGTATGGTCAGCTACGGCGGCTCATGCTGGAAAAAAGAATACCCTTCGATCCATGGGAACTGAACTTCTATGAGTTGGCTCTCAAAGTGAGCGGGGCCGTTCAGGCAGCCAGGTGGACTCCCCTGTCGGATGTCTCGGGGTATATCTACTCTTTCAACGGGCCGCATTCCTTGTTCATTGACACGATTCGCACTCTGCGGGTTTGCGCGGTGGCTCATCAACTAAGGCACAGCTTGCTGGGCGAGCAAGATGTGCGAGTGAATCTTCTTCAAAGAGTTCTGGCTCATCTCGCCACGACCGCGAAATACAACGTCTATTACGGGAATGGGCGGGATAGCTACGACACCCCTCAGCACCGGGGCAGAACGGTGCACGAGGCTATTTTCAACACCGTGAGCCGGACCTTTCGCTGCCCATCCACGCAACAAGGCTACAGCCCATTCAGCACATGGACGCGGGGCCTCGCGTGGGCCGTTCTCGGTTTTGCCGAGCAGTTTGAATTTCTTCACTCTCTACCGGAGGAGCAGTTCTCTCAGTGTGGAGGAATGAGCAAAGGGGAAGCCCTGGATCTGGTTGAGCGGTCTGCACGTGCTACTTGCGACTTCTACATCGAGCAGGGAAGCGCGGCAGATGGAATCAGTTACTGGGATACGGGAGCACCCAACCTCTACAAGCTTGGTGACTGGCGATCTCTCAACGCCGACCCTCACAATGCTTTCGAGCCGGTCGACGCCTCTGCTAGCGCTATCGCGGCACAAGGGCTACTCCGTTTAGGAGGGGTCTTGAAAGAACGAGGAACCAGATACGTCCAAGCTGGTTTTGCGGTCGCGGGACGCCTTCTCGACGACGAGTACCTCTCGGCGGATCTCAATCACGAAGGCATTCTGCGCCACAGCGTCTATCATCGGCCCAATGGCTGGGATTCGGTTCCGTCAGGCCAGGCAGTGCCGTCGGGGGAATCGGGTATGTGGGGCGACTACCATCTGCTGGAGCTGGGATTGACCATACTTCGCATCCCCCAGGAGGGCGGCTACACGTTCTACCAATCAGGTGAGAGCGCCTAATGACTCGCCCGAAAAGGAACGGAGCTTCCCAATGAAAGGAAGACTTGCGCTGATTACGGGCGGCTCCCGCGGGATAGGACTCGGCGTGGCGCTCTCCTTCGCGCAAGAGAATTACAACCTGGTCATCACAGGCCGCAGGCCCGAGACTGAGGTCCAAGAAGCGCTTTACCAACTTGCCGCCCACAAAATCGAAGTTATGTATGTGCAAAGCGACATCTCCAGCAAGATGGATCGTGCTGCCTTGGTAGATCAGGCGCGATCCCGCTTTGGGCGGGTCGACGTACTCGTTAACAATGCGGGCATTGCTCCACGCACGCGGGCGGACATCTTGGAGGCAACGGAGGAAAGCTTCGAGGAGTTGCTTTCGGTGAATACGAAAGGCCCTTATTTCCTGACGCAGGCAATTGCGCGGTGGATGATCAATGAGCGCCGAAAGGAGCCTTTCTACCACGGCTGCATCATTAATATAAGTTCAGTTTCGGCGATGGTAGCGAGCGTCAACCGTGGAGACTATTGCATTTCTAAAGCCGGAGTCGCGATGGCGACGAAACTCTGGGCCGTGCGCCTTGCTGAATTTGGGATTGATGTCTATGAGCTCCGGCCAGGAATTATCCTCACGGAAATGACAACTCCGGTCAAGGCAAAGTATGACGAGATGATCGGCGGCGATCTTCTGCTCGAGAAGCGATGGGGTACTCCGGAAGATGTGGGGCGTGCTGCCAGAATGCTGGCACGAGGAGATCTGCCGTATGCCTCTGGTTCTGTGCTGACCATCGATGGGGGAATGACTTTACCGCGCTTGTGATGGAGAGCCAAGTCGCAGGCTGGCAAGAAATGATGAGGATACCCGGCAAATGAAACTGGCGACCCAAGCCACCCATGGTTCTTCGCAATCCGAAACAAATAAGCCGGGCTGGCAGTTCGCAGTTGTGGCGGCCATCCTCGGATGGGTCCTCGACGCCTTCGATTTCTTCGTCCTCGTTTTCCTCTTCAACGAGCTGATGGCGAAGTTCCACGTCACGAAGGCGGCGATTGTGTGGTCGCTAACTCTAACGCTCGCGATGCGGCCGGTCGGGGCCTTGATCTTCGGCGCGTGGGCCGATCGATCGGGCCGCAAAAAGCCTCTTATTGTGTGTGTCCTTTTCTTCTCGGCCATTACCATCCTGAGTGGGTACGCACCGAGTTATCAGATATTTCTGGCGATGCGCGCCCTGTATGGCGTAGGGATGGGAGGCTATTGGGGTGTAGGCGCCTCCTATGCTATGGAGAGCGCGCCGCGACGCAAAAGAGGTGTTCTCTCCGGTTTAATGCAAAGCGGGTACTCGATGGGCTATCTCCTGGCGGCCGTCGGGTTTCAGTTGGTGACCCCGGCTTTTGGATGGCAGGCGATGTTTCTCGTGGGCTTTCCGGTAGCCGTGGTGATCGTTCTCATTACATTGAAGGCGCCCGAGTCGCAGGCCCGTGATGTACAAAGCCGTCCGTCGCTGAGGACGATGGCAGTCACTTTGATGCATCATCGTAAGTTGTTTCTTTACCTGGTCCTGTTGATGACGGTCATCACGTGCCTATCGCATGGGAGTCAGGATTTGTATCCGGACTTTCTACGCAATCTTCACTGGATTACCGGAGCGACAGTTCTGGGAATGAAGGCAATGTATGGAATCCCAGTACTCTATAACATCGGTGCGATCACTGGAGCGCTTGCATTCGGATCTTTGTCGGAGAAGATAGGCCGGCGGTTTGCGGGAATGCTGGCTTTGCTCGTTTGCCTGGCCGCCATCCCAGCCTGGGCGTTTGGCAGCACCATTCTGGCTCTTGCGCTCGGTTCTTTCTTCATGCAGAGCGGAGTTCAGGGCGCGTATGGCTTGATACCAGCCCATCTCAATGAGCTCTCGCCGGGTGCGATTCGAAGTCTCCTTCCGGGTTTCGTGTATCAGTTAGGTGTCCTGATATCCTCTCCCTTTATCCCCCTGCTGAGCTATCTTCAACGTCACCTCGGGTATTCTTGGGCGCTCACGTCATTTGAGCTCTGCGTCATCGGTGTCTTGATGATTCTCTTTGCGTTCGGCCCGGAGCATCGTGGCCGCGACCTTCACGCGATCTAACAGCACCATTCAGCCGCCTGCAGTAGGCGACCAACCTAAACTCGAACGGAGCAATGCATGGAAGAACCTATTCGTGTTGGCATAGTCGGAGCAAGGTTTGCCGCGAAATTCCATTGGAATGCGCTTAGTCGCGTCTACGGAGTGCCTGTTCAGGTGGTCGGAGTGACTTCGAAGACAGAGGAAGCTCGCGATGCCTTTGCCAAGGAGAAGGGAATCCGTTCCTTCGCCACGTTCGAAGAACTTTGCGGCGCGGTGGATGTTGTGGACCTCTGCAGCCCTCCCTCTTCGCATGCAGAACTCGCCGTGCAGGCTCTCAAATTAGGGAAGCACGTCATCATCGAAAAGCCATTCACCGGGTTTTACGGTGCAGGCGTCGAGAATTTCCGCGGGGATACCTTCGCGAAGCAGAGAATGTTGGACGAGGCCATGGCAAACTGCGATCGTGTCTTGGTTGCGGCAAAGGCGAGTGGCAAAAAAGTCTGTTACGCGGAGAACTGGGTCTACGCTCCGGCCATCCAGAAGGAGCGGGAAATCCTCGCCAAGAGCGGCGGCCAGGTGCTGTGGATCATTGGGGAGGAGTCGCACAGCGGATCCCATTCGCCGTACTACGGCATCTGGAAGTTTTCCGGTGGAGGATCGCTTGTAGGCAAGGGATGCCATCCTCTGAGCGCTGCGCTTTATCTGAAGAGGGTCGAGGGGGAAGCCAGAAACGGACTGCCGATCCGTCCGGCAACCGTGAGTGCACGAACCCACGAGATCACGAAGCTAAAAACTTTCCGCGACGAGGGTTATCTGAGGACCTCGTATGACGACATCGAAGACTTTGCGCAGACTCATATTCAATTCGCGGACGGAACGGTCGCGGATATCTTTGCGTCGGAGCTTGTGCTAGGAGGTGTTCACAATTGGCTCGAGGTTATGTGCAACAATCACCGGACGCGTTGCAACTTGAATCCGATCGACGCCCTCGAAACTTTCAACCCGAAAGAAGAGTTGCTGAAGGATGTGTACATCACCGAGAAACTAGGGACCAAGCAAGGGTGGAGTCGTCCCGCTCCTGATGAGGACTGGCAGCACGGCTATCCGCAAGAGTTCCAGGATTTTATGGAGTGCATTGCGAACGATCGCGAGCCGCTTTCAGGATTGGAATTGGCCCGCGATACCATCGCAACGATCTACGCTGGATATCTCGCCGCCGAGCGTGGCGGTGCGGAGGTCAAGATCCCGACGTAACGCCTACTTCTTGCGAATGCGCTCGTGGCTGCCGGGAGAGAAAAGGTAGAGGACCGCCCTGGTGCCCGGTCCTCTCGCTTAGCAAGGAACACTATCGCTATCGAGTCTAGCGCCAGGAACCATCGTCATCGTCTCGGTCGCAATTTCCTAGGTCATCGCCATGTGCTACATAGAAGCCGACGTCGTGTTTGGAAAGTGAGATCGGAAGCCCGGAATGGCAAACCTTGACTCTCTCAGGTATGTTGATCGTGACCACTTCGTCGTGGCTCGGTAGCTTGCCGTCGCCCACCATCAGGGTCAAGGTATAACTGGACGCGTGGTCGAAATCGATCGCGCGAGCATCTGCGACCCGGAGTTTGCCCGTACGGGAGTTGATCTCGAATTTGTAAGCTCCGGTGCCGCCCTTGATCTGCCAAGATTGCAATACATCGCCCTGATCTGGGTCAGAAGCAGCAACCGAGCCGAGAGTTCGTCCATCGCCTTCGCCCAGAGTAAAGCTCTGTCCCGGGGTTATGACTGGCCGTCCATCGTTAAGATATCTGGCCGCCCATTGCGCGAACGTCGGCCAATCGGGAACATCGGTATGTCCCTGAGAGTGACGCCGATAGGCAATCGTTCCATCGGTAAACGCAACGTCAAAAGGTGGTGTGCCACCTGCAGCCTCAGCTGGCCCACATGTTACGCAAGTAGGCGGACCGGGCGAACCGGGCGATGTGAACAACGTGCCGGCCGGAATGACTTGACCACGCCACCCGAGAAGCTCCCAAGCCGGAGATGCAAGTGAGCCGGTCAGGAACATGCCTCGAGGATCCTGCCAAGCATCTCCGTTTCCTTGCGGCGTGTCCGTACCTCCATTTGTCATGACTGCCCGCGGCGCAATCAACGACAAAGTCGAGTACGAGTCGACATCGAGATTCAGCACCTTGCGTGGAAAAGTGTGGCTTGGGTCTCCGTCATACGGGACCACAGGTCCGGCATAGGTCATGCTCTCGCCGTCTACCCAGTGATATTCCGAGGTGCTACTCGTCACGAAATCAAGAGTTTCCCCATAGGCACGGCGGGCAGGTGCAGTTCCCAAAGCGCCGCCGCAACTGGGCAGGGCGACCACAATGCGGTCGTCATAGGCGGCTGCTACCATCGTGGCCTTCCCATAACGCGAGTGTCCCTCGAGCCCGATTTTGTCGGCATCGACATCAGGATCATTGGAGGCGCTCAGATTGTCGATGAACCTGCTGATGCCCCAAGCCCACTCAACCAGAGCGCCTGCGTCAGTCGGGCTTCTCCAACTCCCATGGTTCTTCAGGCCGATGACATAGCTGGATAGATTGGCGCCACCGCTATCCGGGGCAACGGACGAGTTGGAGTATCCGCAAGTTCCATATCCATACGGGGCTGTGTATTGGAAGGTAGTGTTGGATCCGAAGACAAGAATCACTGGATATCTCTGCGACGCATCCGCTGGAAATCGGCAATTCATCGTAATAATCGGCACGTTCCGCAATGCCGGATAGCTAGATGTATCCACTGTCCCCGTGAAGGTCTTCTGGCGGTAGGCATAGGAATTCCCGTCAATGCCGGTCTGTGTGCCCGTCGTCGTTGCGCTAGCCGTCCAGCTGATTGTAGGGGTGAAGTCCTTTAGGGTTTCACCGTAAAGCTCTCTTTGCACATCCCGGAAGATTTCCGGTCGACGCCTGATCCACCAGTCCTCCGGTTTTCTTACCGGTTTGCCGTCCTTCGGATGAAGCACCTTAAGGATGGGATAGCCTGGATGCGAGTAAGGGCCATAGGCACCCACTCCACTCAATGCACCGCCGTCGAAGGGACCGTTGACAATCGTCGGATCAGGGTAGTGAACCGACACGTCAGGTTCATAAATCGGATCAGAATCGTAGGTGTGCCAGTTGCCCCAGGCGGTCCTTACGATCGTGTGGCTTTGAGCGTCGGTCCAGTTGCCCTCCGGAGTGGCAAGGTTCTTCGGCCAGGCATTTGTAGGGGCGGTGGGATCGTTCCATGGCCAAGCCGTTCCCTGGCGCACGGGTAGTGCCGGAAACGTGAGGCCCAATTGGCACATCATTTGATCCCGGTCTTGAGTAGTAGTAATCGTGCCATCCGGAAACGCCGGCAGGCTGCAATTCTGGGCGCCGGCTTGCAAGGCCAGCAGAGATAGCAGGATAAACGACGGAGCCAAAACAATTGCAGGGAACGTTTTTGAGCTGGGGCCGTTCATGCGAGATTCTCCCGTTTGGCCGGCACCCCGTGCTCGGCCTTAGATTTTGCAACACGAGTTCTTGTAAGCCGGAATGAGGGTTTTTGGGCCCGACGTGTCTAACCCATGGCCTGGGCAGCGAAATTCGTACCCCAAACTTGCAAACTCAGCAGAGTCTTGACTTACATGCATCTCGCCTTGATGGGCCGATATTTTATTCGTTCGGCGACCCAACAAAATTTACCGCGCGAAGTATAGTCTGCTGCTCAATGCGTTTGTCAAGAGGGATTATTTCAATGAACATCAACTTAAGTCGGCATTAACATCCCGGTGGTAGATGCTCCCCCGATCGACTAGTGGCCTGTCGCGGTGAATTCGTTAGCATTCAGCCAAGCTGGGTGTCCCAGGGTCTCGATTCTGAGACCTGGGATTCTCCGGATTCACAGTGTCTCTCTAAGAGTCCAGTTACTATCGTTGTCATTGCGACAAGTCGACTAGGAGGGGACATGTACCCGGATGAAATTGACACAGGCGCAGCGCTCGAGTGTCTCAGAACCTGAACCAGCTACGCCACGACGACGGATGTCGCCGTCGAGTTGAACGCAATCTCAACGTGGACGTCAGGAGTACGGAGAATTCAACAAGAACGCCAGATCGTCGAGAACGATCTGGCGTTGTGAGATTCGCGCGTGGACCAAATGAACTCTCAGATAGTTCGCTACCAATCGAACAGCGTTCCATCCAGCTTCCGATTGATCGGCAGATAGGCGCGCTGATAAGGAAACTTAGCAGCGAGTTCTTCGTCTATGTCTACTCCGAGGCCTGGGGCTTCACTGGGATACATATAGCCGCCTTCGAATCGATACCCATGCGGAAACACCTGGTCGGTCTCGGCGTTGTGCGGCATATGTTCCTGGATGCCGAAGTTGTTGATGGCCGTATCGAAGTGGAGCGCGGCTGCCATCGTCACAGGGGAGACATCGGTCGGCCCGTGGCATCCCGTGCGCACGTGATAGAGAGCGGCGAGATCGGCGATCTTCCTTAGGTGCGTAAAGCCACCGGAATGCACCAGGGTCATGCGTAGATAGTCGATCCACTGTTCTCGTATCAGGTCCTGTGCATCCCAGATTGTATTGAGCACCTCGCCGGTTGCGATTGGAGTAGTCGTATGCTGCCTGATTAGTTTGAAGCCCTCCTGCAGTTCGGCAGGAACCGGGTCCTCCATCCAGAAAAGATGGTAAGGTTCAAGTTCTTTGCCAAGGCGAGCCGCTTCGATCGGCGTGAGCCGGTGGTGGCAATCGTGCAGCAAGTGAACTTCGTCCCCAAAGCGTGCGCGAACTTTGTCGAACAACTTCGGCGTGTGCCTAAGATAGGCCTCTGTCGACCATCGGCTCTCGGAGGGCAGGCCTCTCTCTGCTGGCTCGTAAGGCAGATTTGCCTTGGGCACGCCGTAGGTGGAGTCCAGGCCCGGAATACCGCTCTGGACGCGGATCGCCAGATAACCCATCTCGATGTGCCTCGCCACGTCTTCGATCGCCTCCTCGATCTCAGCGCCATGAGCGTGCGCGTAGACCATCACGCCATCTCGGCTCCTGCCCCCGAGCAGGTTGTAGACGGGCGTATTCAGAGCTTTGCCCTTGATGTCCCATAAAGCGATATCGACAGCCCCGATAGCAGCCATGGTCACAGGCCCCCGGCGCCAATACGCTCCGCGATAGAGATATTGCCAGATGTCCTCTGTCTGGAACGGGTCGCGTCCGATCAGGCAGGGGAGCACGTGATCGGTCAGGTAACTCGCCACCGCGAGTTCGCGGCCATTCAATGTTCCATCCCCTAGACCATAGATGCCCTCATCGGTGTCGATTCGAAGCGTTACGAAATTGCGTCCCGGTGAACATACAATCACGCGAGCGTTCACAATCTTCATGAAAGGCTGTCCTCCGACTTCTAAACCAATCTCACAATTGCTTTGCGGAGGCAAGAATTCGCAATCTGCCGCCGTTCTCTGAAAGAAAGGCGGAAGCCAAACTCTTCTCGCGCAGATACCAGCGAACGACACCAGCTGGAATGTGGCTTTCCTCTGTTCGATCGATAGATTTCCTCATAGAGAGTTGTGACGAGGGTTAGGGGCGAGTCCCCCGCGCAACAGCGCCCTCTTCTGATTGAGGAGTGATTTCGAAGTAGTCGATTGGAGCCGGCTCGCCGTCATTTGGATGTCCCTCGATCATCAAGATATCTCCCGGATGCAATTGAACACCGTGGACTGTGAAGCGCGTCGAGGTGTGTCCATCGAGGTGATCGCTGGGCAACCCGTTGTCGGCGGCCCATCGAGCAATTGGTTTTTGATTCAGGAACAGCTGATAGCTCGAGCTCCCATGAAGAAGATCGAAGTATTGAACCGCAATATCGTATTGACCGGCGGGAGATGCGAGCGTTGCGGTGGCGGTGCAGGAATCTCTGTCCTTACACACAACTGCCTTGCCTCCGGAAGCTGTCTCCCATGGAGTCACGTCGACAGGTACATATCCGTCCAGCTTCATCTCCTCGGCTTCTATCCGATTCGGGTAATGACCCACGCGGTCCTTGGCATCTGGAATCCCTGACATTTTGTAGAACCAGTTGGCCACAGCATCGCGCCAAACGATCGCATGACCAACCTGATACTGCTGCAAAAGAAGGACCTTTTCGAATCGCTGCTCATCGACCAATCCGTGCAGGCTTTGCCATTGTTGCAACAAGATTCGAGCGCCGTCGACTCCGTCATAATGCGAGTCGTAGATGGATTGGATCACGGTGCTGCCGGAATGGAGGCCATGCGTGTAGGGCACGTGGTGCATAAAGAGCAGAAGATCGTCCGGGCACGTTGCAAGAGATTCGTAAATGCGCGCCACCTCCGGAGGATACTGACCGATGAAGCCGGTTCCAGTGGCCGCGGTGCGGTCCATTCCGACGCCGTCGTGATCCGCGCGGAACCATTGGCCCCATCCGTTGCGCTCCGCCGAGGCAACGCCAGGACCGTAGTGGACATGAAGGATGTCAGTGAGCGTGCCGATGCCGAGAGGGCCCGTATATTCCTCGTAAATGTGCCATGAGGAAAGCAGCATTTGATCGATCGTCCGCACCACTTGCGGATTGTTTCCAAAGGTCAAACGTGTCCACTCCTCGGCAATCGTTTCCGACGATGCATCCGGATTCCAAGCGAGGCGAGCGAAACCATAAAGATTGGCCATGGCGAGCGGATGGGCCAGCCAATTGGTATCGAGGCCGACATCGGCGACACCGGTAAATCCTCCTGTCGGACGCTGGAAGGACTTGCCTTCCACGATCTCCTTCACAGGTGTGGAACGATTCTCGGCTCGCAGGTCGAAATCGAGAACTTCCTTCCACAGCGGGACCAAGAAAACAAGATGGCGCTGCTGTCCCGTGTATTCTTGCGTGATTTGCAACTCGATCGCCTCGTTGGTGTGTTGTAAGCCTGCGAACAAGGGAGAAACAGGTTCGCGAACTTGGAAGTCGATTGGTCCGTTCTTGATCTGAACCACGACATTGTCATCGAACTTACCGTCGAGAGGATGAAAGATGTCATAGGCGGCTCGGGCGCGGTCGGCTTTCAGATTCGTCCAGTCCAAATGATGGTCATAGACGAATGCCCGGTACATGACGATGCCATCATGAGGTTTGAGCGCGCGAGCCAAAAGATTCGCCGCATCCATAGGTGTGCGGCCATACTGGGAGGGTCCCGCGCGGCCTTCGGAGTCCGCTTTCATGACGAATCCACCGAAATCGGGAATTTGCGTGTAGATCTCATCTGCTTTGCTTCGCCACCACGCGACCACCTGTGGGTCAACCGGATCGAAGGTGTTCAGTCCGCTGACTGCTTTCGGGCTACTCAGATCGACCGAAAGCGAGAGCTGCACACCCCAAGGGCGAAACGCATCAGCGATCCGTGCAATCTCCCGAAGCATCTCCGGAGTGAGTGTTCGTAGATCCGAATTGACGTTGTTCACTGTGCAGCCATTGATCCCCACGGACGCCAAGAGGCGAGCATATTGCGCTGCCCGCGTCATATCGGACCGAACGTGGCCGTTATCGAAGAATATGGACCGCCCAGCGAAACCGCGCTCAATGCTGCCATCAAAGTTGTCCCATTGGTTGATCCATCGCACGCGAGTTGCCGGCGATTCGGTCAGGTTGAGGCGAGAAACATCTTGTTCGGCTGCAACCTTTTCGAGTAGACGGAATGTTCCGTAGAGAATGCCGCGTGGATCCGCTCCCCCAATCAACCAAAAGGTATGGCCATGATCTTTCGCTACACTGAGCAAGAAGCCATCAGCTTCCGGAGAGCTGCTGGGATGCCAGTGGGGAAGTACCTCCTCGATCTCTGCCACAGTGCCGAGCACAAATGAGTTGTTGGAGGGCAAACGCGTTTCGACCTCGAGCGCTTTTCCCGTCATTGAATGCAGGCCGCGCGTCAGCTCCCTTTCGGCGGAATGCACTACTGGTGAACTGTCGAGAGCGACAATGCGGTCCGGCAACTTCGAGTACTGCTGTAAAGCATCCTTGCTCTCGAGGGGAGCGTAGCGAAGCCAGCCATCCGCACCGTCTTCGGCCTGTAGCAGAACCGCCGAAAGGACAAAAATTGCGGCGCGAGCCATTGCCCTCCGGATTTGGATCAATGCGAACATACGGGGCACCGCTCCTGCGCTCTTCGACTCATGAGGTTTGTCTCAGCGCTCAGAGCTAAAGATGTGAGCGCCTGTCCGGACTCTTGGGGTGGAATCATTGCAAGCGGTCAATGCCCAGAGTCAGTGCGAGCTTTGAAAGTAGTGCGTCTGACCGGCACTGTCAATCTGCCGTCTATATCGAGGCGTCAGCCGCCGCCGCGTTTACCTGCCGAGTGATCTCTTATTGAATGCCGCTGCAGAAGGAGTGCCGCCGCCCCGCGAAGTCTCGCGACTTCGCCTTCGTGTGTTGGTTGGAGACGTGGCGGATTGCCCGCCAGCGTCTGCTCTTCCAACTCCTTCTCGATGAGTGGTGAGAAACGCCCCCAGGCTGAGGTCACGTCTCCGGCAACCAGAACTACTTCGGGTGAAAGTGCTGCGATCACCATACGAAGCCCCTTGCCGATATATTTGGCTTGTTTCGCCAAGGCTTCAATAGCTTGGGCATCCCCCTCCTCGGCGAGGTTCAGCAACTCCTGAAAGGCTACTCGTTTAGACTTAGGTGACAACTCGCTGTAGTAGCGCAAGGCGGCATTGCAGGATGCATAGGTTTCCCAACAGCCGTTTTGCTTGCAGCCGCATCGCGGGCCCGACGGATCGAGCGGGATATGGCCAAATTCGCCGGCCATCCCATGTTGGCCCGAGACGACATGCCCGTTGGCTAGAATACCCCCGCCCACTCCTTCTGAGACGGTAATAAGCACCGCATCGCGAACGCCATCCATTCTTCCGAACCAAAGCTCGGACATCAGGCACGAAGTCGCGGCATTCTCCATTTCCGTGGGTAATCCAAGCCCTTTTTCGATGGTTCGCTTGATGTCGTACCTGCGCCACTTGAGATTCGGGGCGAAGATGAGAGTTTGAGTTTCTGAGTCCACGCGGCCGGGCACGCTGACGCCCACACCCTCCAGAGATTTGTTCGGGTGGTTTTCCCGGATGCGCTTCATGCAGTCGACGATACTGGCGACGGCCTTTGCCGGATCGGTTCCGAGTGGGAGAGTAGATCGCGAGAGGAGTCGACCATTCAGGTCGACCATCGCCACTGTTACTTGGCGGGGATGGATATCGGCCGCAAGAACGACTAGGTCGTCATTGAGCGCCAGCATCGTCGGGCGGCGTCCTCGCGGGAGGCGGGCCATCGCGCCCTCGCGTATCCAGCGCTCTTTGATGAGCTGCTCGATAATCTGAGAGACTGTGCTCCGTTGCAAGCCGGACAAACGCGCTAAGTCGGCTCGGGAGACCGGCTGTCGTGCGCGAATCAATTGCAAAATGATGTCCCGGTTAATGAGACGAGCTGTTTCGCTGGAAGCTAAACGAACCTCGGTGAGGTCGACCCGCCGCATCCCATTCTTACCTTGTCGTACTCTTCCCAAGGTCTCTCCTGATTGCCAGCTCGCACCCACCTGAGCCGTGGCAGCGATGCAATACACTTTACACGTTGATTAGGCCTTCGGCTGCTGTTCATATGATTAGGAGAGGAGAGCGGTTACTGGTTCACTCCGCTGGCGAGGTACCCACCATCGACAGCGAGAATCTGGCCGGTCACATAAGAAGCTGCCTCCGAAGCTAAAAAGACCGCCGCTCCGACCAACTCGTCCGTTTCACCGAAGCGTTTCATAGGAATCCTCATGCGCATTTCCTGCCCTCGTCCGGTCTGGTTCAGCAGCTCCGAATTCAACGAAGTGGGAAAAATTCCGGGAGCGATTGCGTTCACACAGACACCGTGGGAAGCAAGCTCAATCGCCAGGGATTTGGTCAGAGAGCCAACTCCGGCCTTGCTTGCGCAATACGCGGCGACGTCATAGAAGGCGACAAAAGTGGCCAGCGAGGCAATGTTGATAATCCGGCCGTACTTCCGGGTGACCATCGCGCGGCCGAATATCTGGCAGGCCCGGAAGGTTCCGGTCAGATTCGTCTCGATAATCCTGGTCCATTCTTCTTCAGGACAGTCTAGAGTGGGTACGCGCCGCGTAATGCCGGCCGAGTTCACGAGAATATCGACTTGCCCGAAGGCCTCGAGAGCCCGGTCTTTGAGAGTTTCCAGGGAAGACCGGTCGAGGACGTTCGCGGGCACCGCCAATGTACGGACGCCGAAAGCCTGAATCTCCGCAGCGGTTTGCTCGATATCCTGGATGCGTCGCGCCACGGGGATTACATTCGCCCCGGCTTTGGCCAAACCGATTGCGATCGTGCGGCCTATTCCAGAACTCCCGCCGATGACGACCGCAGTACGCCCGCAAAGCTTGAAAATGTCGTGATCCATGTGTCTGGTCTTCTCCATGGCAGAGGCATCCATGACAATCTGTTCGATTTGTTGTGCGACGCAATCAACAGCAGTGTAACCGCAACTTCGAAAAGATGAGGCGGTCGAGCTGTTCCTTTACAATCTGGGCGTTTGCAGGCGTCGCTAAGAGCGAGCCACAGAATGCATCTCCCCTCTCAAGCACAATTTTTGCCTCTCCTTGTGCGGCCGAGGGGAAGACTGCTTTCGATCAAAATAGCCAGGGAAACCAACCAAACCCTTATTCAAGGCCGGCACCTCGAGACAAATTGGGGGAAAATTGCGAAGACCGTCTGTTGCGCACCGACATGGCTCGGCTGCGGTGCTCGCGGGCTGGCAGTGAGTGAAGCCTTTTGCCGCCATCGAGATGTAAGGTGCGTGGCCACTGCTCCCAAACGGCATAAGACAGCTCGGGGTGCCCCTTTTGGCGTTATCGATAGCCCGAACTGTTCGTCATTGACAGAATCGACGATACATATCTATAGTTTCCATCGCGTACTAAATGCGAGTGTTAGGGCGCGGGGCAAAGTCAAGAGAACTCGTGCAGTCAATTTTCGTCGGGTTCCATCGGTTTCTTGTGGAGGCGTGTTCATGGAATTCATTCAACGGAAATCAGCTTCTTTGCGGAACGCGCGTAGCGCTTTCGCCCTCTGTTTGGCTCTGCTGTTGGAAATCGCTTCTTCGGCGCATGCTCAGGTCCTCTACGGCACAATCACAGGGAATGTGATGGATCCAACAGGGGCCGTAGTGCCTGGCGCGAATGTCGATGCCACGAATACTGCGACCGGTGTTCACCGGAGCACGACATCGAACGGGAACGGAATCTACACGCTTGAGGCTTTGCAGCCAGGCAGCTATGACTTGACGCTCAGTGTGTCGGGTTTCGCTCCCTTCAAGGCGGTAGGTGTAAGTGTGAGTCCAAATCAGATTACGCGCGTAGATTCGAAGCTCACGACCAGCGCGGTGAGTCAGCAGATTGTCGTGAATGCCGAGACGCCGGTACTGCAGACCGATAAAGCGGACGTGAACTATGAAATCAGCTCCGTCCAACTGGCTCAGATCCCAACCACCAGCAGCGAAGGTCGGAACTTCCAGGCCCTTTATAAATTCGTCCCCGGGATGACACCCCCACAGGAGCAAAACTCCTCGGCCGGTAATCCGATGCGCGCACAAGGCGTCAACGCAAATGGTGTGTCTTGGGTGAACAACAGCACCCGGATTGATGGAGCTACGGTCGCGTATCCATGGCTGCCCTACCTGATTGCCTACATCCCACCGCAAGATGCCATCGAAAGCGTAAATATCGTTACCAACAGCTTTACCGCAGACCAGGGGACGGCCGGCGGAAGCGTAATCAACGTCACCATCAAATCGGGTACGAATCAGTTCCACGGTTCGGCGTTTGAGTACAACAGCATCAATCAATACAACGCCCATAGCTTTTTCAACATTCAAAAGCGCCCGAAGAACATCTTCAACGAGTATGGCGGTGCGGTCGGCGGCCCGATCTTTAAAAATAAGCTCTTCTTCTTTGCCGATTGGGACCGCATCACGCGGCGGCAGTCGATCTCCGGCTTTCAGAGCATTCCGACCCCGCAGACGGCGAGTGGTGATTTCACCGGTCTGACGGTCCCGGGCACGTCAAATCCGGTTCTCATTTACGATCCTGCGACGGGAAAGCCAGACGGATCAGGGCGGCGGACGTTTGCGCAGGAATACGGCTCAATGAAGATTCCCGCGAGCCGGATCGATGCAGCGGCGAAACAGATGCTGAGCCTGCTGCCGGCGCCAAATCTCTGCCCGTGCACGACTCCCATCAATGACTACTTTGGATTTGGGACAGCCGCCTATACGTTGGATAAGATCGACGGCAAGGTCACCTATAACCCAAACGAACGCAACTCAATCTTCGGACGCTACAGCATTGCTCCGAGCAACATCTCCGATCCGTATACTCTGGGCGCAGCTGGCGGTGGCACTTTTGATGGTGGACAGCCGGGCAACGCGACGGGTCGGATTCAGAGCGTCGGACTTGGCTTTGCTCACACATTTTCACCAACACTTCTGCTCGACATGAACGCTGGCTATGGCCGCCAGAGAATTGGAGCGCAGGCGCCTGACATCACCTCCAACTTCGGACTCAACACCCTGCAGATTCTTGGCACGAATGGACCAAATCCCCTGCAAGGTGGAATCCCAGGATTTATCTTTGCCGGAAGTTCTTCAGCCGGATTTGGCTCCGGCGGCGGCACGAGCAATGGCACCTATTCGAGTTTCGGCAATCCCAACTCCGCGAGCCCGTTTCTGTTTCGCGATAACCAGTATGTCGGGAATGCCAACCTAACTTGGAACCGAGGCAAGCACAGCTTCCGCTTCGGGGGTGAGTACACGCACTCGGCCATCAATCACTTCCAGCCTCAGGCAACATCGAACTCTAACCTAACCGCACGAGGCTCTTTTATTTTCACAGGAGGTTTGACTGGAGTCCCCGGCGGGACGACGAGTGTTTACAACCTACTCGCTGACTTTCTTCTCGGCCTCCCGCAGAACTACGGCAAGACGGTGCAGACTCTGAATCCGAATGCTGTCCGTTGGTCGACCTTCGCTTTTTACGCCCAAGACCAGTGGCAGCTGACCCCTAAGTTGACCTTGACCTATGGCGCGCGATACGAATTCTATCCGTTTGCGAATCGCGACCATGAGGGAGTATTCCGTTTCGATCCGTCGCTGGGGCTGACGAACAACATCATTATCGGAGGGAAAGGCGGGAACCCGACGAATACGGGCGTGGATGTGGGTTGGGGAATGATCGTGCCCCGCTTAGGGATCGCCTATCGTGTGACGGAACGCACGGTCATTCGTGCCGGCGGAGGTATGACGGTAGACCCGGACAATTTCCGCACGATGCGCGATACGTATGGAGCGGTTACAGCTCTGAACCCGTCGGGCCTAAATGCGTTCACAAACGGGAACTGCTTGCAGGCCGCCGACGCGCAGAACTCAATCCTGGGATGCCCGGTCGTAGGGATTGCTCCAATCGCGACGCCGAACTTTGCAACAGGATTTCTGACCTTACCTACGACTGCTACGACGAATACCGTGCCGAAGCACTATCGTCGTGCTTACATTGATTCGTGGAACTTGGCCGTTCAACAGGAGTTTGCTGCGGGTTTTACCGCCAATGTGGGGTATGTGGGAACCTCCTCAGTTCGCGAGGTAAGCAGCGTGAATATCAACGCAAGTTATCCGGGAGGCGGCACCTGCGGCCGCCAGCTGGCGCAACTTGGGCCCAATTGCACGGGCTACACGGCCGATATCAATTCCACACTCCCGTTCAAGGGAGCGAACTACAATGGGCTCCAGGCTCAACTGACCCGCAATGTTGGAAACAACCTTCGTACGGGACTCGCGTACACGTGGTCGAAGGCGATCGACTACGGCGACAATAGTACCTACAACGCCCTTACTTTCGCCTATCCAACTTATTGGAATCGCAATCGGGCGGTCGCGGGCTACGATCGAACCAACAATCTTCAGTGGTGGACCGTATCAAACTCGCCTTTCGGAAAAAATGGAAGCTTCATGAAGTCGGGTTTTGCGGGCAAAATCCTCGGAGGATGGACGCTCGATACCGCTTTGAGCAAAGTGAGCGGCACGCCCTTCTCGGTGACAGATTCCACGAACACTCTGAATGCCCCCGGAAATAGCCAGGTTGCCGATCAGGTCAAGCCAATTGTTTCGATTGGAAAAGCCCACGCGAACGGCAACGGAAGTACAACCGGACTCACGCCATACTTCGATACGACAGCTTTTGCTCATGTAACCACGGCGCGGTTTGGTACGTCCGCGCGAAATGAGTTGCGCGGCCCAGGATTTTTCAATCTGGATGCAGGTCTTGCCCGCACGTTTCCCATTTGGGAGAGTGTTCAATTCGTAGCCCGTATCGAAGCATTCAACGCCACCAATACGCCCGCATTCGCGAATCCGTCTGCCAACGTTTCGGGAGGCAACTTCGGTTATTCCACCAGCTTGGCATCGAATACTGGCGGCCGGACGGTCAACCTGGTCGCGCGCATTAATTTCTAAGCAGGAGTGCTCGAAAGCAACTCCTTTGCGCTCCAGATATGTTTCGGTTGCAGATCTGGGCAGAGGGGCTTCGGAATCAAGTTAAACGCAAAACGGTCTCAAGCCGGTTTTTCCGAGGTAGAGATTCCTCGTTGATGCTCACAAGCTGCCAGGCGGAATGGTCGTTCTCTCCCATTGGGCGTCTCTCGATTTCTCCATCGACATCTCGGCCTCGGGCTCATGCTCCGAATGCAGATAGGTGGACAGTGGAACGGATGGAAGCGTGGAAGGCATAGCAGGCTTCTCCAGTACGCGAGCGTCCTTTGCTACAGGGTAGTGCGGCGATCAGTCGGAGCGGCAGATTGTTTGCTGGCTGTCGACAGACGTACTCCCGCATGGAAAAAGCCAGAGTGCTCACGGCTTAGCGAAGACAGGAATCGCACAGGAGTCGCAAGATCCTTGACAGTAGATGAGCCGATAGATATAAAGGCGCGTGTGGAAAACGTTTACTATCGGCCGGCAGATCATCACGACCTGCAACACTGTTTGGCCCAATCCCAAGCCCGCTTCGGCGCGGCCGCTCACCACGAATCCATCGAATTTTTTCTAGGGGAGGCCTTTGCTATGTACCCAATGACCCATTTCCGCATGCTGGTATTTCCAGTATTCCTGTTGGGAACCCTCAGCTACGCTCAGGCCCCCCAAACTCCGACCCTCACGGTGAGTCTCAGTGCACCTCTCCATAAAGTGAGTCCGATGCTGTACGGTCTGATGACCGAAGAAATCAACTTCTCCTATGACGGGGGACTGTATGCCGAGATGGTGAGGAACCGCGCCTTTCAGGACAAGGATCATCTGGCTGCCGCGCATTGGTATCTGGTCGAGAAGGGAGATTCGAGCGCTTCCATAAAAATAGATCCGACCGTTGGTCCGAGTGACGCACTGCACAGCAGCCTGCGTATCGACATCACGAAAGCCGACCCGGAAAACCAGGCAGGTCTATTGAATGACGGCTATTGGGGGATGGCGGTGCGTCCCAACACGACTTATCACGGCTCCTTTTATGCCAAGGCAGACAACGATTCGATGGGGCCAGTCACAGTTTCGCTGGTGAATAACAAGACGGGCCAGGCAGTCGCAACCACCACGGTTGCAGCACTCAGCAAAGATTGGAAACAAAGCAATTTCACATTGCATACCGGAGATCTAGCGGCTTCTTCGACGAACCACCTCGTGTTGACGTTTGCGCATCCTGGCGCCCTGTGGCTCAGTCTCGTCTCGCTCTTTCCTCCGACCTTCCATGAGCGTGCAAACGGAAATAGACCAGACCTGATGGAAAAGATGGCGGCGATGAATCCGAAATTTCTGCGGCTCCCTGGCGGAAACTACCTTGAGGGAGACGAAATCTGGGAGCGCTACGAGTTCAAAACCACGATCGGTCCGCTGGTCGATCGGCCCACACACCCTAGCCCGTGGCGTTACCGTTCCTCCGACGGCATGGGGCTGCTCGAGTTCCTGGAGTGGTGCGAGGATTTGAAGATCGAGCCGGTGTTGGCTGTTTACGCGGGCTACTCGATGCACCAGCAGTTCATCAATCCGGGGCCGAACCTTGATCCCTATGTTCAGGATGCTCTCGATGAGCTGGAGTATGTGACCGGCGGTGCCAATACGAAGTGGGGAGCGGAACGGGCCAAGGATGGGCACCCAGAACCGTTCCACTTGACCTACGTCGAAGTAGGGAACGAAGACTTCTTCGATAAATCCGGGAGCTACGAGGGACGTTATGCTCAGTACTACCGCGCCATCAAAGCCAAATATCCCCAGCTGCAAATCATCGCCACTACACCAGTGCACAGTGTGAAACCTGATGTGATTGACGACCACTTCTACAGGCGGGCTTCGGAGATGTTTGCGGACACATCGCACTATGACAAGGCCGACCGGAGCGGCTCGAAGATCTTTGTCGGTGAATGGGCCACTCGTGAGGGATCTCCGACCCCGAACTTCGGCGCAGCGCTGGGAGATGCAGCGTGGATGACCGGGATGGAGCGCAACAGCGATCTGGTCGTTATGGCCGCTTATGCGCCACTTTTCGTGAATGTCAACCCCGGCGGCATGCAATGGGAGTCCGATTTGATCGGCTACGATGCCATGACAAGTTACGGTTCGCCGAGCTACTATGCGCAGGTGATGTTTGGCAAATACCTCGGCACCGACGTTCCCACTTCGACTCTCTCCGGCTCGACCAATCAGCGGTTCTTCTACTCAGTGACGAACGATCCAGCGAAAGGGCGGATCTATCTGAAGCTGGTGAACGCGTCCTCGACCCCCCAGCCATTCGATATCAAGATCGAGGGAGCGGGGCATCTGAACGCCGAAGCTGCATTGGTGACCCTAAGCGCACCAGATACCACTGACACCAATTCGATCGATGACCCGAAAAGAATCGTTCCGGTCGAGAGCTCGCTCGACAACATCGGTTCGAGTTTCAGTCACACGGTTCCTGGATATGCCATTCAGGTGGTCGAGCTTTCGACGAAGTAGCGTAGCGCAGACGGGGCGGGAGGAGACAAGAAAGTTTCCCCGGAAGAGGGGGATAGGCCGCTCCACTTTCAGTTCGCTATCATTGCGGCGACCAGAAGCTCTCCTCTCATGGTTTGGAAAGGAGCATGACCTTGCCGCAGAGTTCCTTTTGTCTCCATGCGAAATACAAATCCTTTTGGCTGCTCAGCCTGCTCTTTCTGGCTGTCTCTCAACTGCATGCACAAACAGCGTGCGAGCAATTGACTGGTATCCGACTGGCGAATGCGAAGATAACATCCGCGGCATTGGTCCCTGCCATGGACCTTCCCTCACAACCGGCGCCCCACGCGTTTCCTGGCGCCCATGTGCCGGAGCATTGTGAAGTGAAAGCCGTCGCAACGCCGACATCGGATTCGGAAATTCACTTTGAGCTTTGGCTCCCCCCAGCTTCGGCATGGAATGGAAAATATCTCCAGGTAGGAAGCGGCGGTTGGGGCGGTGTTATTGCGATCCACTCAATGATCACGCCCTTGAATCGCGGATATGCCACTGCGGCGACGGACGACGGTCATGTCGCCGACGGAACTGGGAAATTTACGATGGGTCATCCGGAAAAGCTGATCGATTTCGGCTATCGGGCGATTCACTACACTTCACTCGAATCGCGAGTCATCATGAACGCCTTCTATGCCCAGCCGCTCAAGCAGGCATACTTTGTCGGATGTTCGGATGGCGGACGGGAAGCGCTGATGCAGGCGGAGCGTTTTCCTGAAGACTTCAATGGGATTGTCGCGGGCGCGCCGGCAAATCATTGGACACATCAGTTCTCGGGCTTCATCTGGAATGAACGCGCGCTTTTTGCGAAGGGAGAAAGCATCCTACCCGCGACAAAACTTGAGTTGCTTCAGAGCGCAGTTCTCAAGCAGTGCGACGCTCTAGATGGTGTGCGGGACGGAATTATCGATGATCCTCGGAAGTGCCACTTCGATCCCTCTATTCTGCTCTGCAAGGCTGGCGATAATCCGGACTGTCTGACAGGCGAGCAGGCCGAAGCTGTTCGGAAGATCTACTCCGGTCCCAAAGATTCAGTTACAGGCGAACAGATCTATCCAGGGTTCGAGCCGGGTATGGAGGCGGAAACGTCTTCGTGGCGTGTATGGCTCTTGAATAGGGTGCAAGCGGACTTCGGAAATAGCAACTTTGCGGATGCCGTCTACGAGAATCCGAAATGGGATTGGCGCACGAGCAGTCTCCACGACGACTTGGAACTTGCGGACAAAAAGGAGGCATCCATAGTGAACTCCTACAATCCGGACCTGCGGACCTTTCGGGATCATGGAGGTAAGCTGATCGTCTACCAGGGGTGGGAAGATGCTGCGGTTGCTCCTCGGGATGCGATCAACTTCTACAATCAGGTAACCGAATTTCTAACCCAGTATCCTGATCCGCGTGCGTCGTCATCCAATGGCTCGATCGATGGATTCTATCGGCTCTTCATGGCGCCTGGGGTGAGTCACTGTACAGGGGGCGTCGGTCCAAGTTCTTTCGGTAACTATGCATTGCCAACAGCAGGCGTTCCCGATGACGCTGATCACGATGTTGTTCTAGCTCTGGATCGATGGGTAATTAGCGGCGAAGCACCAGATTACATCATAGCGACCCAGGTGCTGGGGCGCGAGTCAGAGGCGTCAGGATCTGCGGGGCCGTTGATGACGCGGCCTTTGTGCCCGTATCCGAAATTCGCGCGTTACAAGGGCACCGGCTCAACCGCTGACGCAAAGAACTTCGAGTGTGTAACCGAGAAGGCGGTAAGTAAGCGATAGCTTTGATTGAACAAAAGCGATAGCTTTAATTGAACAAAGAAGAGCCCCGCAGTAAGGACTGCGCAGGCTCTGAGCAAAGAATCACCATGCCGCTTTGCTTAGACCCATTGGGATCGATGACAAATTTTCGCTACTCCGGAGTCGAGGTATACGACACCTTGATTGTTTGCCATATGCCTTCATCCTGATGGTGTGCTGAGCGGGGTCTAGAAAGCTGCGGCGCCTGCTTCGGCCACAGCCTGGTCCTGCGCTCCCGCCCCGCCACTGACACCGATTGCGCCTACTACCTTGCCGTCCTTCTTGAGTGGGATTCCGCCGGCGAAGATCATTACCTTGCCGTCGTTTGACGCATGAATTCCGAAGAACTGCCCTCCGGGTTGTGAATTAGCCGCAAGGTCCTTCGTGGCGATATCAAAGGCGCGCGCAGTGAATGCCTTCTTGATGGAGATATCGATGCTGCCCAGCCATGCGCCATCCATCCGCACATGCGAGACAAGATTGCCACCCTGATCGGCGACGGCGATATTCATGGGCTGACCTATTTCAGCCGCTTTCTTTTCCGCGGCCGCGATCACACGCCTTGCATCGGCGAGAGTTACCATAGTAAATCATCTCCTGCTGAGAAAATCGAACCGAACGGTTCGGAGCGGTCTATGCAACAATATCTACAATAATCCGGGATAGAACAGTTGGCAAATCACAGAAAGAAGTCCGCCGCAGGGAAGAAGGCTATTTCCAAGAGAGTTTCCGGGCGTCCGCCCGCTAACAAGGCCTCGGGGCGTCTGGAAACTATCCTCGGGTTCGCGGCGCAGGCGTTTCTGAACGAAGGCTTTGACCGGACGAGCGTGGGTGAGATTGCACGGCTTGCGGGGGCAAGCAAAGAGACTCTTTATGCGCGCTTTTCCACGAAGGAAGAGTTGTTCGAGGCGGTCATCGCCCGCAAAACGGAGATCCTTCTCAAGAGGTTTTCTCGAATGCTCACCCCGGGGGAGCGGATCGACCGAGTGCTTGAGTCTTACGGGCTGAGCCTGCTTAATTTCATGCTTGGTTCGGAAATGCAGCGGCTCAGCCGAACGGTTGTTTCCGCTGCGCCACATTTTCCTGAGCTGGCTGAGCGCTTTTGGAAGCTTTGTCCTGATCGGGAGCAGCAGCAGCTCGCAGACTATTTGCGGACAGAGAGCCTTGCGGGACGGTTGACCGAGTTGAACTCCCGGAAGGCGGCGGAGTTGTTCTTTAGCCTCTGCCTTGGACAATTCCTCCTGCATGCGCAATTGCTCGTGCGTAAACCTCCGACCCAGCCGGAACGAAGAGATCACATTCAGGAGGTCGTCCGCATGTTCCTGGCAGCTTATCGGAAATGAGTATCCGAAGGTCTTTTGTTCGGACGTCATAGTCCTATTCGATTCGGGATTGTGGATGGTGTTGCAGCGCAACCTCGCCTTCCGCAAAGCCCAGCGTCTACGGCGTTTTCACAATTGGTGTAGTCCAGGAAATGGAGTCCGAACGCGGCTTTTCATCAAGAAAAGCTGCACATAACCAACTCTGGCCAGATCACAGTAATTGTGAAAACGCAATAAACGGGCAAAAGGGATGAAGGGGCTCTGGTGCCTTGTGGAAAGGGTTGACAACTGCCAAACCTTCGTGGACACTTCGGTTTCGCAGCCTGGGTCTTCGTCAGCCGGGGTTCAGGTTGGCAGGATATTCTGAATCTATGGCCTATCTAGCGGTCCTGGCCCGGTCGGCCTGCTTATGCGTTCTCTGCGGAGTTTTGGGAGTGGGAGTGACGGTTGTTTCCGCCCAGGCCAGCGCAAATCTACAGCAGATGATCACAACGCTCGTCGCCAATGAGCGCAAAGCTGCTCAGCACAAACAACGCTTTCTTTACACGTCGGTCGAGCGCTCCGATCGAACGGGAGGGCATATCTGGACGGACCGCGTCATCGAGACTGCAGACGGCAAGCTTCGCTATCTTATTGCCGAAGATGGCCATCCGCTCTCACCCAAACGCCACGCTGAGGAACTCGCAAGGCTAAAAACGATTTCGGATAATCCTGCGGATTTCGTCCGTCGTGAACAGGCGCGGCGCAATGACGAACGGCACGCACAACAGATGCTGGAGCTCCTGCCTCGCGCCTTTCTCTTCGAAAATGGAGGGAGCGACGGCCCTTACCTCCGCATCAATTTTCGTCCGAATCCTGCGTACGAGCCTAATACCTACGAAGAACGCGTGCTGCACTCAATGTCTGGCATGATGCTGATTGATCCGGACACACTCCGCCTCCACCATCTGGAGGGTCGCCTCAATAACGACGTCAGTTTCGCGTATGGCCTCCTGGCAACAATCCGCGGCGGTGGCGGATTTGCAACCACGCGCGACCTGATCACCCCTGACACCTGGAAGACTGTGTTGATCGATACACATATCGATGGCCGCGCCATCTTTTTCAAAACCATCAGCCTCCATCAGCACTCTGAACACCGTGATTTCCAATCTATCCCGGCAAACCTAACGATCCCTCAAGCGATCCAGCTGCTGGAAAGATGAGTAGTCGCGTACCTTCGTGATTCCTCCGTGCGAATCCGGCAAGGCAGGATCTCAGCTAGGCGTCTACCGGATCCTGAAACTTCCTATTTACAATCGTCACTTAGGCTAAATTCATTATGAAACGAAAAGAAGCAGCTGTAGCATTGATCCTTTTGACCTCTAGCACTGTATTTGCAGGAACGAATGACAACCAACCGACCGACCACATGTCGGGCACACCTGTAGCCAAACGCACGCCCTATTTTGTTGATCCGTCAATATTGGATCTATCACAGATTCTTCTGCTGCCGCCTCCGCAAGATTCCGCGACTACCAAGGGGGAACTCGCTTACATACACCGCGTGGAACTGACTCGGACTCCGGAACAAGTAGCGGCGGCGCAGGCAGATGATCGTGAGGAAGATTTGTTTATCTTCAAACAAGTAATTGGGCCGCAATTCAATAAGGAAGATCTGCCGCTTACGGCCGCACTGTCGTCACACGTGCATAACGATGAGGCTGTGATCAGCGAGCCTCTGAAAGGTATCTACAAGAGGCCGCGGCCCTACAACTATGACAGCAGCCTGCACCCGGTTTGCAAGACCGACAAAGAGCCGTCGTATCCGAGCGGGCACTCGATGAGCGGTTATCTGCTTGCGTTTACGATGGTCCAGATTGTGCCGGAGAAGCGGGAAGCGATTCTCGAACGGGCTGATGATTATGCGCGTAACCGCGTGGTCTGTGGAGTGCACTATCCAAGTGACACCGACGCGAGCCGCAGATTGGCGTATGCCATCTTCGGTTACATGATGGCAACCCCCCGTTTTCAAAAGGAATTGGCCGCAGCACGAGCTGAGACGCGAGCGCATTTGAACCTGCCAGATTTGCGGTAGTTGGCAAAGGGTTGCGCCGCCCGTAGCGACCCTGAAGCCGCTGTGCGAATGAGTGATTCAACTCAAAACAGTTCCCATCCTCAATTCCGCAGGGTCCATCGAATAGTCCTGTGTCCATGGGGGAAAACGGACGATGAACGTCGCTCCCTGGTTAGGGATACTTGTGACACTGATTTCAGCTGTGTGTGCAGCAGAAATCCACTTCGCAATCGAGAGACCGAGCCCAAATCCGCCGGAATTTCGATTGCGCACAGAGTCTGCGCGGTAGAAGCGATCAAAGATCTTGGGCAGTAACTCAGCGGCGATGCCTATGCCGGTGTCCTGCACTCCCAGTTCCACGGAGCCATCCACGTGCCGTTTCAGAAAGATCCGAATCGCTCCTCCTTCCGGCGTGTATTTTACAGCGTTATCGATCAGAATGGAGAGCAAGCGCTGAAGCAATTTGTTGTCGCCCAGGAGGGCGACGGGTTCAGCGGGGAGGCAGACCTGCATCTGTTGCGATTTGGCCGATGCCAAGCCTGCTGCCCGCTGAGAAACCTCTTTGATCAGCGTGGTCATATCTACCCGAACAGGCCTCACCTTAGCTGGAAATTCATCTCCTCGCGCCAGCAATAGAAGATCTTCGAGCAGATGGGAAGTTGAATCGCACTCGGAGACCATCGTAGCAATTGCATCGCGATACTCTTCCTCCGTCCGCTGGTGACGCAATGTGAGCTGACCAGTGGCAAGGATAACGGCGATGGAAGTTCGGAGGTCGTGGGAAGCATCGCTGGTGAATTGTTTTTGTCGGGTGACTGAGCTCTCGAGACGCTCGAGGAGGTCATTCCATGCTTCTGCCAGACGTTGAATCTCATCACCGGTATCCTCAACGGGAATACGCCTGGACAAATTCATAATGCCGATTTCGACGGCGGTCTGGGTCATTTCATCGACGGGCCTCAGCGCACGCCCACTCAGTACATAGCCTCCCAGCATGGAGACGATAAGTACCAGGGGTAAACACCAAAACATTGCCGTACGAAAGCGCTGGAGTATGTCGATGTGCTCGGTGAGCGAACCGGCCAGGCACAGTTGCACAGGTTGAGTTGCGAGGATCACATCCTGGCGCATTGTCTGGACGACATGCCCATCGACCATATCCTCGCCAAAACAGGGCGCCCAACAATGAACGTCTGACGGCCATCGAATCTCAACCGCCTGAGTGCCGTGCTGCGGGAAGAGACGATTGTGAGCATCGTAGACCTGAATCAGGTTGCCTTCGGGAGCTGTATCCGCATAATCCCGTAGTTGAAGTGTCCATGGCCTCGGATCTCGGTTTGCCTCGAGCTGGCGCAGATAAGTGAAGACCCGCTGTTCGCGCCTCTCAAGGGTCTGTTTCTTTGAGGCAGTAATCGCATGACGTAGAGCGAGGAAAGTGACTGTGCCGAAGAGGCAAAGACCGGCAAGCATCACGAATGCATACCATTGCGTCAGTTGGGCACGGATCGAGCGCCGGGACACGATTATGCCTCGTCACTCATGATGTATCCGCGGCCGCGAACTGTGCGAATAGGCCCGGGATGCTCCGGCACAGAGAGTTTGTTGCGCAGGGTCGATATGCATACGTCGAGACTGTTATCACCAACGTCTGAGTCAAAGCCCCACGCCGCTTCCATCAGTTGATTGCGGAGCACGACCTGTCCTGCGCGGCGCATTAGAAGCTCCAGGACAATGTACTCCTTGTGTGTCAACAGAATCTGGCGATCGTTACAATGCAATTCGTGTGTAGCTCGATTGAGAGTGAAGCATCCCACCTCGAGGTTTGCAAATTGAGCGCCTTGGCCCCGGCGAGAGACAGCGCGGACACGGGCAAGCAATACATCGACATGGAACGGCTTGGTCAGATAATCGTCTGCCCCAAGATTGAGGCCGCCGATCGTGTCCTGGAGACCGTCGCGTGCCGTGAGCATGAGGACGGGCGTGGACTTCCGGTCAGCGCGGATTGTCTTAAGAATTTCGAATCCATTGACGGTCGGCAGCATCACATCCAGGACGACCGCATCGAAATCATTTCCGCGAGCTAAGTCTAAACCCTCTCGGCCGTCGTGTGAGACGACAACAACGTGTCCATCCTCTTTGAGACTGCGCTCCACAAGGTTGGCTACACGCAGATCGTCCTCAACTACAAGTACCCGCATTGAGAGCCTCCCAACATTAGACTATTTAAATTTTATTAATTCATGGTTACATTCGGCCGCCGCATAAGACGGACATCAGGTTGGTCCCTTGTAATGAAACTGGAGCAGGATACCGCAAGGATGTCGTAGAGCCATATTCAATGGCCTTGGGTGCCTGATGAAATATAATGAAACATAAATTGAGCCTATTGCTAGTGATTCTAGCTGCCACACTCATACCATCAATTGCGATTGCCCAGATCGATAGAGCTGAGGTCGACGGGACAGTACGAGATCAATCGGGTGCAGTTATCAGTGGAGCTTCGGTCGTGGTCGTGCAAGATGACACTGGGTTACGTCGCGAGACATCCACAAATGGAGACGGCATCTACACTGTGCCATCTCTGCCGCCAGGCAACTATGTTATCACCTTCACCAAGGACGGATTTGAAAAGGCAGTCTTCCGGGATGTCTTGCAGATAGCCGGACAGACGCGTACCTTGAACGCGAACCTTGCCATTGGCATGCAAGCGCAAACAGTCAGCGTTGTGGACGCAAATGCTGCGCTCGACGAGACGACAGCCACCTTTGGTGGATCGGTGCAACCGGTCCAGGTCAGCAAGGTTCCGGTGAACGGAAGAAACTGGTCTACGCTCGAAACCTTTGTTCCCGGCGCGGTGAACCTCGGCACGGGCGGACAGAGCAGCATACGTTTCGCGGGCCAGGGGATGGACGACGCCAACTATCGCCTCGACGGCAACGACATGACCGGGATTCAGAACGCAGCTCCCAAGTCAGCGCTGCGCCTCCAGATTTCGACCGAGGCCATCCAGGAGTTTTCTGTGGCCTCGGCGATGTATACCGCAGAAAATGGTGGTAGCGCCGGGGGACAGGTAAATGTGGTATCGAAGTCTGGCACAAATGACCTACACGGCAGTATCTTTGAATTCATTCGAAACAGTGCCTTCGACGCCCGTCCGGTTCTCAACCGCAAGCCGGCTCCTCAGGCCCCGTTCCGCCTGAACCAGTTTGGTGGAACAATGGGCGGCCCGATCCGGAAGAATAAAACCTTCTTCTTTGCCTCCTATGAAGGCTTTCGCCAGAGCTTGGGCAGCGTACAAGTTGGCTTTGTACCGACCGCAGCCTTCAAATCGATGGTCCCGGCAGCGCTCCAGCCTTTTATGAACGCCTACCCGCTGCCGACATCTCCTGATCCGAAGAGTCCCATGCATAACGGCGTTCCTGTAGATGGACTGTGGACCGGCAGCGTCTCCAGCCCGGCTACTGAGGACGCAGGCTTCATCCGTGTCGATCACCGTCTCAACGATAACAACACCATCTACGTTCGCTATAACATCGATAACGGAAACTCCGCGACGCCCCTTGGCAACTTGCAATACGCAACGAACGTTCAGCCGCGTCTGCAGAATGGCGTGGGGGAGTATCTCCATCTGTTCAGTCCCACCTTGAGCAATGAAGTGCGTTTCGGTTTTAACCGTAATCTGTATTCCTCCTTTCAAACGACTGGTCTCCCGGTCACACTGGTTGCGCCTAGCATCTCGACGATTAACGATAACTACAGCAAGAAACAGGCATCTACCAGCTACGACGGGCGTGACGACCTGACGTGGTCGCATCAGGCGCACACGGTGAAAGCGGGTATCGAATTCCGCCGTGTGGAGATCAACGAAGGCAATAGTGCAGATACCACGATGACGTTCGCATCGTTCACCAGCACAGATCCGGCCTATTATTTGGCCAACAATATCTATAGCAGTTATCTCTTCTCCGCCGCCTTACCAGTGAAAGGCCTACGGAAGACCGACTACTACGGCTATGTCCAGGACGAGTGGAAGCTCCGGTCGAACCTGACCTTGAATTCCGGCCTGCGATACTCCTTCTACTCACCGTTCTCGGAGGTGAACAACAAGGCTTATCCGTTCGATATCTATAGCTGTACTGGCAGTGCCGCCTATGGCCCAAGCAATCCCGGGCTCTGCAAGCGGGGTGCGCAGTTTACCTTTCCTAACTATCTGGACTTCGATCCTCGTATTTCATTGGCTTGGGCTCCAGAAATGTTGAAGAACCGTACAGTAATTCGTGCCGGATACGGTATGTTTCACGGTGAAGATCAACTGGGCGATCAGGACAGTCCAGTCGTAAACGACGAACCAGCGATCAGTCTCTTCGCGGCCGGGAGCTATCCGGTGAATCCGGCATTGACGCCAACCTCCGGCTTAGCCGCCACGCCGCGCTCACAGGCCCGCAATCACCCGGATTCTTATGTGCAGAATTTCTCGCTCTCCATCCAACAGCAACTGCCCGGGAGCTTCGTGGGCACTCTGAGCTATGTTGGAGCGAAGGGTACGCACCTCTTTCGCCGCTCGTACGTCAATCTGATTAATCCCGTTACGGGAGGCCGTCCGCTTGCGCCGTACTACAATACCCAAATCGATGAGAAGTTCATGGCTGGTAGTTCGATCTTCCATGCTTTGCAAGTCAACATGACTCGCAATTTCAATCATGGTCTGTTCTTCGCTTTCAACTACATGTGGTCGCATGCCATCGATGACGGTTCTGTCGGAGCCGGAGAGGCAGATACCCCGCAAAATGTGGCATGCTTCCGCTGCGAGCGCTCCAACAGCGATGATGACGTTCGCCAGACAGGAAATAGCAGCCTGGTGTATCAGTTGCCCTTCGGTCAAGGCCGCAAGTTCCTCACGGGTGGTGGTGTTGTCAACCAGATCTTTGGAGGATGGGAGATCAGCGACTTGGTGATAGCTCGCACCGGGCTACCGATCAATATAACCATCAACCGCACTGCTGCGTCGCTGCCCGACGGAAACAATACCAGTCAGCGCCCCAATCTTGTGCCGGGCGCGCATATCTATCCTCAACACCGGACGGCGCAGAACTGGTTGAACTTGGCGGCTTTCTCGACACCCGCGGCCGGGACCTGGGGTACCACGCCGAGAAACGTCGCTTCGGGCCCCAGCGAATGGCAGAATGATATTGCACTGGATAAGGACTTCCATCTTGCCGAGCGCTTCTCGCTCAACATGCGGGCGGAGGCGTTCAACCTCTTCAATAGGGCCCAGTGGGGTCTACCCAACAGCAACTTCAGTTCCTCCTCGAGCTTCGGCACAACAACCACCGTACTCAACCCCGGCACTACCGGCACGGGCACAGCTCGAGAGTTACAGTTCGCCGCCCGTCTGAACTTCTAAACCGATGGGCTCGTTTCTCGACCTTAGGAAGTGCGGGGGGAGCGCAATGGCCTTACAGCACTCACGCCAGAAGATCGGTAATAGGACGATCTCTGCAGATTGCTGCGCCCGATTTCATTTCGTCGCTTCTGATTTTTGAGTGAAGCGCGCGACCACATGCCACAACAAAGAAAGGAATCTATCAAGCCGTGAAGTCTGCGACACATCTGGTCTCATCTCTTCTGCTCGGGTCTGTTGTTCTGTGCTCAGCCACCGCGATTGCCGTTGCTAAGCAAGTGCCCGCCGAACCGTTGACCCTGCTGCATTTGACGCCGTTGCCGGAGATCACCGGTGACTTTGATCACTTTGCCGTCGACCTTAAACGCAACCACCTTTTCGTCTCCGCCGAGGTGCACCACTCCGTTGAAATGTTCGATCTCCACACCGGTGAGCACCTGCAGAGTATTAGCGGCTTCAAAACTCCGCACTCGCTCGCATTCGTCCCCGAGAAGGACGAGCTCCTTGTGGCGGACGGTGGAGATTCCGCGCTTATCCTGATCTCCGGTGCGGACTTCCATCGCCTCGACCGGATTCAACTCATTGATGGTTCTGCCACCGGCAAAGGGGACTCGCCCGACGCGGCCTTCTACGACGCCGCGAACCGCCTTTATTACATCGGCAACGGCGGCCTCTCCGCCAATCTACCCACCTCGACAATCTCGATCTTTTCCGTGGATCAAGGCAAGCTCGTTGGTGATATCTCCATCCCGGGCAATAACGTGGAGAGCATGGGTGTCGATGACATCCACCATCGTCTCTACGTCAACATCCGCGACAAGCAGCAGATCGGTGTCGTCGATCTGAATGCCAAGCAATTGATCACCACATGGACGGCTCCGGGTCTCAAGTCAAATACCGCGCTCGTCGTCGATTCAAAGAACCAGCGGATATTCGTCGCGGGCCGCAAGCCAGGAATTTTCTACGTATTCGATCAAGATGGAAAGGTCGTCAGTCAGAAATCGTGTGTGGACATCAACGACGATATGATGTGGGATCCCGTCCTCAAACGCCTTTACATCAGCGGCACGCAAGGTCTGAGCATCTTTCATCAGGACTCACCCGACCAGTACACCGAGATTGCCGATATCCCGACAAACGGTGGCAAAACCTCCATCTATGTCCCTGTGCTCAAGCAGTACTACGTCATTCACCCAAAGACCTCAGTGGATGAGGCCGGCCTTCTGGTATACCGGGTCAACCCGTAGCCTCTTCATAGCTGGCCATCGCCCGCGGTGGCCAGCATCCCTCCCGCGACGATTCTGAAGACTGGCGTAGCTCAGATCGGAACTGCGCTATCCTTCTGACGCGCGATGGTTCCGAAACGAAGTGCATGCCTCTTCGCACTACATCCATCTCCCGACTCTTTCTTAGTCCGCATCTCTCAATTGCCGCAAGATCGTAGATGGCGACCTTCGCTTGAAGGAACGATGATGTGTGCCGGAGCTTCATAGTGGGCTCGAGAAGTGAATTCTCGCCTCTACGAGAAAGACAAATCCCCTGCCTTAAAGATGTGCTCAGGCCTTCATTTTCAGATGTCATTGTCGCTTTCCCCCTTCATGCACCTTCTGAGCTAGGCCTGGATCTGCGCAGGAGTCCGTCCTTTACTTTCTAGCCGCGAATGCGGTCAAAGCGATTTCGTGACTTGCGCTAGGGTGACACCCTAAATTCCCATTCAACAAAACGCTTTAGTTTCTTCTGATTACACCGTCTGTTTTATATTACGGTACTTGGTCTCATAAAATGATTGACACCGATTTCACTCGATCGATATACTCCGCCACGAACTTTACCTCAGCTCTTCTCGTGCATTTCACGGAAATGACCGAGATCAAGTCCGTTGTGAATTCCACGGCGCATTTGGAGACCGAATCTGGCTGTGATTGGCACGTTACTCATAAAAGTAAAAATAGGAGATCATTCCATGAACCTACGGACTTTCTTGAGAGTGAGTGCGTCGTTGTATTGTCTCTTATCCTTTGCTGCCTGGGGACAAGGTTTTGGCATCATCAGCGGAACCATCAGCGATCCAACAGGAGCGAGCGTTCCGGATGCAACAGTTACGGTGACAGAAGCCTCTACGGGTCAGGTCAGGACGGCGGTAAGTGGACAGGATGGGCATTACGTTCTGAACACGATGAAGCCGTCCACGTATGTCATCAACGTAGACCAGGCGGGGTTCAAGAAGTTTACACAGACAGGAATCGTTCTCCTGGCCAGCCAAAGTCTGACCGTCAATATCCCTCTCGTTGTAGGTTCTACCAGTGAGAGCGTGAGCGTGAACGCGGCGGCCACGCAGGTAGACACCACCACGCCCACACTGCGTCAAGTTGTCGATAGAGCGAGAATGGCAGAGATGCCTCTGAACGGCCGAAATGCGGCCACGTTAAGCACCCTGGTCGCGGGGGCAGTTCTAGCTCCTTCGAACAATGCCGACCAAGGCAATGCCAAGACCTTCCCGGCAGCCGTACCTCTCGCCGTCAACGGTACGCGCGAGAATTGGACTGGCTATTATCTCGACGGCGCTCCAAATGTCGACGTCCTCACCGACATCAATCAGCCCTTTCCGTTTCCAGATGCACTGCAAGAGTTCAGCGTCCAGACAAGCAACTATAACGCGGAGTTCGGGCAGAACGCCGGCGGAGTAGTTTCCGTCGTGACGAAATCCGGGACCAACAGCTTTCACGGGAACGTCTTTGAATTTCTGCGGAACGGAGCATTCAACGCCAGAAACTACTTTGCCAAAAGCGTAGATCCGCTGAAACGTAACCAGTTTGGCGGTACATTCGGTGGTCCGGTCATCAAGGATCGAACCTTCTTCTTCGGGGGCTATCAGGGCACTAGAATTCGCGACACAATTGGCGGACTGAATGCTTTTGTGCCGACGAACGCTAACCTTGCGGGAGACTTCAGCGCCATGCTATCGGCAACCAACCCTAACAATCCGTTGGGGCGGGCGGTGACGATCAAGGACCCTCTCAACGGGCAGCCCTTTCCTAATAATCAGATTCCGACTTCCCGGTTTGATCCGGCCACTGTCGCGATGTTGAAGTTTGTTCCGCGAGCGCAGGGCAACGGGATCGTGTTTTATGGCACGCCCATCATTCAAAACTTCGACGAATACATCGGCCGCGGGGACCATAGTTTCTCGCAGAACGACAAGCTCACCGGCCGGTACTACTATGACCTCTTCACGAACGTACCGAGCTACGGCGGCAATCTCCTCGCCTACCGGCAAGGCTCGACAATCAGTTCCCACAACGCCGTAATTCAGGAAATACATATCTTTTCGCCGAACCTGTTGAATGATTTCCGCTTTGGGTTTGCGCGAGTTGTCTCTCAGCGGACATCGCCGGCAGATACTCCGTCAGTGAATGATTTTGGTGTGCCTATCTATCAGCCGACGCCCAAGGCCATCCAGGTTATTTCGATCACAGGTTACTTCTCAACGGGGGCCATCCCGAAATCCAAGTTTCCGCGGACAACTTTCGCCTACCTGGACGATGTGCGCTGGACCCACGGCCGGCATAGCTTTGCTTTCGGGGGCATCCTCGAGAAGGCCCAACTGAACATGGTGAACCAGTCGGGTCTTCCGGGCACCTTCACGTTTTCTGGCGACACTACCGGATCGGCGCTAGGCGACTACATGCTAGGAAAGTTACGAACGTTTCTTCAGTCCAATGGCCAGCACGTCAAGAACCGCTATGGGGTGGCGAACGTCTACGCTCAGGACTCGTTCCGGGCCACTAGCCGGCTGACATTGAGCTACGGAATCCGGTACGATCCATCGCAGGCATGGCATGACCTCTACCGTCAAAATCAGGTCTTCTATCCGGAGAAATACGCGGCAGGAGTAAAGTCCACTGTATTTCCAAACGCACCCCCGGGGCTCTTGTTCTCGGGAGACGCGGGAGTTCCATACTGGGGTACGACGGGCGACTATAACAACGTGGCTCCGCGTGTTGGCTTTGCTTACGATGTGTTAGGAGATGGCAGGCTTAGCGTGCGCGGAGGATTTGGTGTCTTTTTCGAATCCAACGTTCCCGCGTTCTCCAATGACAGAGTGCTCAGCGCCGCTCCCTACAGCGCCAGCGTTTCGCTTACCACTCCGCAAGGACCGTTCAGCAATCCTTATCTCGGCGTGCCCAACCCGTTCCCGGCGATCTTTCCGCCTCTCTCCAATAGCCAGTTCGTCCTTCCAGTCCAGGTATACACCTGGGACCCGACCCGCAAGTTGATTACGCCCGTAAACTATGGTTGGAACCTGTCGGTTGAGCAGGACCTCAGCCGTGGCTTCGTGATGCGCATCGCGTATGTCGGTTCTCGTTCTAACCACATGACCACGGCCTACGACACCAACCCCGCCATATATAAGCCCGGTAGCACACTGACAACCAACCAGCGACGGCCGTATCAGAATTTTTCGAATATCTATATGGTTAGCCAATCGGGCAACTCGTGGTACCAGTCAGCGCAATTCAGCCTCCAGCGACCCTTCTCCCATGGTTTTACTATCTCAGCAAATTACACGTGGTCGAAGAGCACGGATACGCTTCCTTTCGGCACCGATGCGGCTACTTATGCGACCGCAGGGTTTTATACCCTTCCCTACAATTTTCCAAACTTCCGCAGATATGATCGCGGTCCGTCCGACTACGATCACAACAATGTCTTTGTCACTTCTTATGTGTGGCAGGCGCCGGCATTCTCATCGATGAATTCATTCCTGCGTCATGTCATCGGTAGCTGGGAATTCTCTGGGATCGTAAGTGCCCAGTCCGGCCTGCCGCTTACTCTCTATGCGGGGCAGGATAGATCGCAAACAGGAATCGGATCCGATCGTGCCCAACAAGTGAGCTCACAGGCTTACCGCAAAGGAGTCTGCGCGACTACCACACCTTGCAGACAGTGGCTCAATCCTGCTGCATTCACTCTCCCCGCAATAGGAACCTTTGGTAATGTGGGCAAGGGAGAATTCAGGGGACCTGGCTTCTTCAATTGGGATATGGGTGTGTTTAAAAATTTCCCTGTCAAAGAGAATTTGTCCGTTCAGTTTCGTGGCGAACTTTTCAATGCTTTCAATCACACAAACTTGATGACTACCAACACCGGTACATCGAATCAGAACCCCGTGACCACGGTGAGCGGAGCGGGATTTGGTAACATCCTGGCAGCGAATGATCCCCGCATTATTCAATTGGCACTTAAGGTTGTCTTTTGATGATCAAAAGATGCACGGCAATCGCATTCCTCATCGGCGCAGCATTAGTTTCCCAAGCACAGGCGGTTCCACCAAAAAATCCGTTAGGACACAGTGCTGAAGTAGTGGCCTCCGGCCGCGCCATTTTCAACAAGAACTGCACAGCCTGTCACGGCACCGATGGCGCGGAAGGAGAACGGGCCCCCGCTCTGGTGGGAGACCGCCGTTTCTTTCGGCTGACTGAGACAGCGATCTTTGACACGATCAAGAACGGCATCCCAGGTACGGCGATGCCTGCCTTAGGCCTGCCCGACGATGACATCTGGCGCATCGTCATTTTTATCCGCGCGATGCGAGCTTCCGCTTCGGATACTGACGTATCAGGAAACGTACAGGATGGCGAGGCGGTCTTTGCGGGCAAAGGCGGCTGCCCTCAGTGCCACATGCTTCAGGGACACGGGGGGACGATCGGTCCGGACCTGTCGAATGTCGGAGCACAGATGACCCTGCAGCACCTAACCGAGTCTTTGACCCAGCAGAGGCCGATACCAGCCGGATATCGCCCCGTCAAAGTAGTGACGCTGAGCGGCGAAACGGTTGAAGGCGTTGCGAAGAACGAGGATGGGTTCTCCATTCAGGTGCTCGATTTTCATGGCAAGCTTCATCTCTATGACAAGAGTGAGTTAGGTCAGATCGATCACGGGACCACGTCACTGATGCCCCACAATTACAACAAAGTGCTGACACCGGTCGAGTACCAGGATCTTGTTGCCATGCTCGCACATCAGGTCACAGCCAAGCTCGAGGTGAAACAACAGGGAGAGGGCGAGGTCGGCAGATGAGAAGCGTTGCTCTGGTTCTTTTGTTGGGTTTTGCATCATCGCTCCTCGCCCAGACCAGCGATAAACAATTGGAGCAGGCTCCGGCGAGCGATTGGCTTCACTATAACGGCAGTTATGATAGCCGGCGCCATAGCGAACTTAATCAGATCAAGTTGTCGAATGTAGGCTCCCTGGTGAATGCGTGGGTATATCACGTGCCCGGGTCTGGTGATATCGAGTGTGTGCCGATTGTTGTCGATGGTGTGATGTACATCACGCAACCGAATGAGATCTATGCGCTCGATAGCCGCAGCGGACGGGTGATCTGGCAGTATCACCACATTCTGACGAAGGCGCCCAATCGCGAAGGCCCGAACCGCGGAGCCGCAGTGTTCGAAGACACCGTGTATTTCACGACAACCGATTCCTTCGTGATCGCATTGAATGCTGTAAACGGAAGCGTTCTCTGGCAGAAGAAGATAGCCGACGCGACTGAAGGATACCATTCTTCCGCGGCGCCTCTGGTCGCGAAGGGAAAGGTTTTGGTTGGGGTCATCTATGGCGATCGGGGTCAGAACGGCTTCCTCGACGCGTTTGACGCGCAGAGCGGGGAACATCTGTGGCGATTCAATTCAATACCGAAACCGGGGGAGCCGGGTTCAGAGAGCTGGGCTGGCGATTCGTGGAAGCACGGCGGCGGAGCCACCTGGCTAACGGGCAGCTACGATCCGGAGTTGAACCTGCTCTACTGGGTTACCGGCAACCCTTCTCCAGACTTCAATGGAGATGCGCGAAGCGGCGATAACCTCTACACCGACTGCGTCGTCGCCCTCGATCTCGAAACTGGGAAGTTGAAGTGGTATTTCCAGTTCACTCCCCATGACACGATGGATTGGGATGGGACCGAGATACCGGTATTGGTCGACGCTTCCTATGAAGGCAAGCCGCGCAAACTGCTGGTCCAGGCAGATCGCAACGGCTTCTATTACGTTCTGGATCGTGTTACGGGCAAGTTCCTGCACGGGAACAAATTTGCGACCCACCTGAACTGGGCTTCGGGATTGACCCCGGATGGCCGTCCGAACCGTCTTCCTGGTATGGATCCCAACCTGACGGGCGTCAAGATATGTCCATCGTCCATCGGAGCTACAAACTGGATGTCTCCGGCTTACAATCCGCAAGCCGGTCTCTTCTATGTCGTCGCCCTGGAAGGCTGTGCGGTGGCGACCAAGAATACTGAGCAGTTCCGGCCGGGAGGTTTTCAATATCGGGCCGGGGGCGATGTTCCCTTGATGGACGACTGGAGAGTCTATGTGCGAGCTCTCGATCTCACCACAGGCAAGCAGGTCTGGCAGCAAGAGCGGATCGGCTCCACTGGTCTCGGAGGCGGATTGCTCTCGACTGCGGGAGGGGTGATCTTCTCTGGCGAACTCAATGGAGAATTCGTTGCTCTCGATGCCAAAACCGGCAAGCCCGTATGGCACTTCAACACGGGCCAGCATATCAACGCGCAGCCGATGACTTATATGGTGAATGGGAAGCAATACGTGGGGATAGCCTCAAGCTCCGACATCTTTGCCTTTACGCTCTTTCAGCCTGAGAAGGTGGCGGGGCAATGAGCGGCAAACAGAGCCGGTTTTCGATTTTCATTCTGATCGCCTTTTGTATCTTCGCACCTTGCATGTTCGCGCAGGCCCGCTACACAGTATCCGAGGAAGACGCCAGTACTCCAGGATCGCCGCGAGTCATAGTTTTGCGCGACAACACAGCTGGAGTAGAAGCTGCGGTCGCTCCATCCGAAGGAGGAGAGTTAACCAGCTATCGAGTGAAGTTCAAAGGTCAGTGGATCGAACTGCTCTATCGAGCTCGAGACTACGCGCCTGGTCCGGGGTTTCGTGGTAAAGCTCCCCTGCTATGGCCCGCTGTGGGACCTCAATATCCAGTTGGGACGATTCCCAAGTCAAGCTGCGGTGATGGCACCTATCAGACCGGTGGCAAGACGTATCCGATGCCCTGTCATGGTTTCGCTCGCACTTTTCCCTGGAACGAAGTCAGCAGGTCAACGGACAATCAGGGTACTCGCGTGACCGTAGAGCTGCGTGACTCAGACGGGACAAGGCGCTTTTATCCATTCGCCTTTAAAGTGGACGCCACCTATCAGATCAGCAACGGTCTGCTCTCGATCAACTATGCAGTGACATCGGATGCTTCGAATGCAGAGAAGATGCCCTTCTCCATCGGCAACCACATCGCTTTCAAGCTTCCGTTTGTGGAAGGCAGCGACCCGGCGACGATGACGTTTGAAACGCCGAACACCACTCAACTCCTGAGAAACCCAACAGGTGCGGGACTCAATGGCAAAGAGGAACAGCGTTCCTTTGATCTTCCGAAACCTCTCGGGGATTTCGATGCGCGGGTTGCGCTCCCGCTCGCAGGCTATCGGAGTCAGCCTTACGCGCGTTTGGCTGATCCAGGCGGCTTGTCGATTCGGATTAGCCAAACTGCGAGTACGGACCTTCCGCCACAGATGATCCGGTTCAACGTCTATGGTGGACCCAAAGAAGGATATCTAAGCCCTGAGCCATGGTTCGGCATTCAGAATTCATTGAACCTCCACGAAGGATTGGTGACCTTAGCAGCAGGCGATTCCTGGAAATGGCGCATTCAGTTGCAGGTTTCGGGCCCCGCCCCGAGCATGCAAGCAGCAACCCCAGGTGTAGAAAGGTTCGGCGGAGACTTCGGCTACGTTGAAGGTCCTGTCTGGTCCAAAGCGGGTTTCCTGATCTTTAGCGATATGTATGACTCGCGAATCGTGAAAATGACCGCGGCAAACCGCCCAGAGATCTACCGCGAGTATACAAATGCGGCGAACGGCAATTCCATGGATGTGCAAGGGCGTTTGTATAGTTGCGAACGCGATGGGCGTCGCGTAGTCCGAATGGAAAAGGACGGTCAGCTCACCGTCATTGCGTCGGAGTTTGAGGGCAAACGCCTGAACGACCCGAACGACGTGGTCGTTCGACACGACGGACAGGTCTATTTTACGGATCCCATACCAAATGATGTCCTGGAACCTCTGGCACTTGGTTATGCGGGTGTTTATCACGTGACGCCACAGGGCGAGATTTCGTTGGTTACAAAGATGCGCAGGCCCAATGGAGTTACCCTGACTCCCGACGGGCGTACGCTCTTTGTCGCCGACACAATCGAGAGAAAAATCATGGCGTACGACCTGGACGAGCAAGGAAATGCGTCCAACGAACGGGTGTTCATTTCGGGGATAGATGGTGGTCCGGACGGGTTGCGGGTTGCTGCGAACGGGAATTTATATATTGCGTGCCGGGGAATTGCGATCTATTCGCCAGACGGAAAATTCATAAAGATGATTGAATTCCCCGAGACCCCTGCAAACTGTACCTTCGGAGACAGCGATTTGCGCACGCTCTATGTAACCGCAAGGACCTCAGTCTACCGCGTTCGCATTCCAGATAAGGGCTCGTTGCTCTATTGAGGCGTCTCCCATGCGAGGAGAAAGGGCCTGCTCACTTCCGCCAGGATTGCTCTGTTGGGCTCTTTGCGAACGTGCAGGGCGAAGATGATCTCACTCCAAGAACAGCGAAAGCTGTTCTCGCCTACGGCGTTTTCACAATTGGTGTAGTCCAGGAATTGGAGTCCGAACGCGGCTTTTCATCAAGAAAAGCTGCACATAACCAACTCTGGCCAGATCACAGTAATTGTGAAAACGCAATAGCCGCCTTCCTCGCCCCACGTCTCTTGTCAAGGACTTGTCATGAGCGGACTGCCTCAATTTCTGCGTTCAACTTGACCTCATCGCTGACGACCACACCACCTGCTTCCAAGGCCTGGTTCCATGTCAGCCCAAAATCCTTGCGGTTGATTTTGGCCGTTGCGGATGCTCCAATTCGTTGCTTTCCCCAGGGGTCTTTGATTTCCGGTGTGGGGCCTTCTACGTCCAATGTGACCTCACGAGTTATCCCGTGAATCGTCAGGTCGCCTGTTACTCTCCCTCCACCCTGCTGCGGTTCGATCCTCTTGCTGCGAAACGTAATCACGGGAAACTTCTCGACATCGAGAAAGTCGGCGCTCTTGAGATGGGCGTCGCGCTGAGGGTCTCGCGTATTGATCGATGAAGCGTCGATCGTCGCTTCAACACTAGAACTTGCTGGATTTTCCGGATCATACTTTATAACGCCGGAAAGCTTCGAGAATTCCCCGCGCACGCTGGAGATCATCAAATGGCGAACGCTGAAATGAACGGAAGAATGGACCGGATCGATTACATAGGTTATCTGGGGCATGGTAAATTTCTCCTTTTCCTCTTAGTCTTCCTCGAACGATAATCGCTGATGTGAACGAAACTTGTCGACCC
>DASYBJ010000326.1:0-3222 GCA_036500845.1 Acidobacteriaceae bacterium | reverse complement strand
AATCCGCTCGACCGGATTGAGCTCCGGGCTGTACGGCGGAAGCTCCAACAACGTGATATTGTCGGGCACCACCAGACCTTGGCTCCGGTGCCAAGCGGCGCCGTCCAAGATCACCACGGCATGGGCATCGCTGGCGATTTGGCTGCTGATCTCGCGGAGATGATGGGTCATCGCGACGGTATTGCAGATCGGCATGATCAACGCGGCCGCTTTGCCCGCCGATGGGCAGACCGCGCCAAACACATAGGCCGAGGAAAAGCCGAGGTCCTTCGGTGCCGCCGGCCGACTGCCGGTTTGTCCCCACACCCGGGTCAGGCTGTTCTTCTGGCCGATGCGAGCCTCATCCTGGAACCATACCTCGACTCGCGTACCGCGTGGTTGTGCCGCCCGGACTCGCTCTAATTGCAATCCAACAGTTGCAAAAACTCCGCTCGCGCCGTCGCATCGGCCTCCGGGTGGCGCGGACGCGGGGCCAGGCAACTCAACTTTAGCCGGCGCAGCAGCCGGTAGGTACTCGACAGGCTGCAATCAATCTCAAACTCCTCTTTCAGGATTCGTTGCGCGTCGGCCCCGCGAAACGCCACCACCCCATCCCGCGCCAGCTCGGCGCCAGCGACAATCCGTGCCTTGAGCCGCGCACTCGTCACGGCGTCGACCCGTGGCTGTCGACCCGGGCGCGGCCGGTCACGCAATCCCTCAATCCCGTCCTCTTCATAGCGGTTATGCCACTCGTAAGCTGCGGACCGGCTCAACCCAGCCAGCCGCGCCGCTTCCTCATGCTCCATCCCCTCGAGCAGGTTCGCGATCATCAGAACCCGCTGGCACACACGCCCGCTCTCGCGTCGTGCCAAGCGCCGCAGCTCTGCCGCCCCCGGTTCGCTGCGAAAGAAATATGCCGGCATCGTCCACCCCCAAATATGGTACGCTTGCCTAGTCACTCTACTACATCTGGTGATCACCGGAAACCGGTATAAGAGACGGCTGAGAAGCGACGGAGGTCTGTGTAGACAATATCCCCTACAGCCGGACGCAATAGGCCCCGTCATAAATTGTGATAAGGCATTAATAACGCGGCGTTGACGTCTTTTACATCGTCAAATAACTCGATTTGTGGTAAATATTTGATAAATCCGGAGTCGGCGTATTTTACATCATCAAATAACACCAACACTGTTAACTTTTTAAGTCATTGAAGTTTGTCCACCTTTTTTTCTGGTACGTTACTTGCGTCTCTGATTCAGCCAATCACTAGGCAGGACTCTAAGGAGACAGACATGGGTAAGTACCGACGTTTACTGCATTATTCCACCCAGCGCACGCGCGCTGGCCTCAATCTGCTGGCGGTCTCAGCCACGGGAATTACGGCACTGGGAATGGCTCAGCCCGCCCAGGCGCTGGTAATCACTCCAATTTTTGAGAATTCCTGGACAGCCAACGCACCGTCGGGTGCAACGACGGTGGTCAACAACGTGATCTCGGAGTTTGAAGGTCTCTACAGCAACCCGGTCACGATAAACGTGCAATTCGGTTGGGGTGACATCAATGGCTCGGCCTTACCGAACAATGCTCTTGGGGTGGCAAACTTCCCTTCGCAGAATCCGCAATACACGTTCACTCAAACCAAAACTTTGATGCAGAACGCGTCATTGGTGCAGTCCAACAACGTGGCGCTTGCCACCGCAGTGGCCAATTTGCCTTCCTCTTATCCCAATCCCAGTGGCTCGACATCCTTTTTCGTCCCCGATACTGAATACTTGGCACTCACCGGGGCGGCGCAAAATGCTGATCCGGTTGAATCCTTCACAGGGTATGGAACGCTTAATGGGACTGGCTTCGGATGGGATTTCAGCGGCAACACGCCCAGCGCCAGCAATTTCGATTTCACCGCCGTCGTCGAGCACGAGGTTGCACATGCAATGGGCCGTGTCGATTGGGCCTTCCAGTCGGGAGTAGCAAACGGGGCCCCACCAAAGCTTTCACCTCTCGACTTCTATAAATACGATTGCGGCACAACGACCCTCGATCCTAGGTTCAATGCGACGTGTTTTTCGATCAATGGCGGCGTAACAGACCTTCAGACATTCTCCAATCAGTCTGACAGCGGCGATTGGTTCGGGCCGAGCGGCACCGGCGGAGATTCGTTCGACGCCTTCCTCGCACCGGGCTACAAAGCGGTGATGTCCACGGCCGACATTACAGAGATGTGCGCGCTGGGTTGGCAGGACTGTGCTGCAGTCAATCCTGCTCCTGAGCCTGGTACTCTGGCATTGCTGAGTACTTCGTTGCTCGGCCTGTTGTCGCTCCGCCGCCGCAGGTAACTGCGCACCAGCCAGCTTGCTGGTATCGCTTTTGACGCGGATGGGCGACGCAGATCGGCTTTGAGATGGTCCCTGGGGTATCGCGCGCAGCGCACTCTACCCCAGCGACCGCAGGTCTGATCGTCTCGCGGATCGGTTGCTAACGTCCTGCAGTCGAGAACGCTCGCCCTTGGAACCCGAGCCATTCCGCCGTATAGCGCAGCCTGGGCCGATCTGGCGCCCTCATCTCAGTTAAGTGGAGCGCCAAGCCGCAAACTGCGAATGGCGCCGACGCCTTTCTGAACGCGCTCACTGCATAGACCGGTGTCGCGTATTCGGCTTAGGCGTGTCCCGTCCCAACTGTAATTGCATACGAGACAGTGGGAGATCCATCGGGGTCTTTGATTATCCTCGTTATCCCAGTCAACGGCGCTCGATGCACAAGGTCGCGGCAATGCCGGGATCGGATTTACGGTGGTTGCTTGCTGGAAAGCTCATTCGGCGCTCCGGCGCATCTCCCTCGTCGAGAACTTGGTCGAACAGCCGCTTCGGCTGGCCGACTTCCGGATCCACTTGCCCACGTGGCCGAGTCTGGCGTCACCCTTGATCGGAATAAGCTGCGCCGCTCCACGCGAGCCTGAGATGAAGGCGATGTTCTACTGCGACTACATGGAGTTCGGCTACGCCACAAACTGGTTCCCTAGCAAGCCCGAGCGGCTGGCGACGTGATATCCGCTTTTGGCACGTCGCTGGCGATTTTGCGCCTCGCACCGAGGGTCAGCTTTGGGTGTGCGCCGTGACAAGGCGGCGCTTTCCAGTGGGTGCAAGTCCCACCCGGCGATTCGCTCCAGCCGGAAGCAACCGGAGCAGGCATGGAGGAGACGAAATGTCTGAAGCCTTCGGATAGCGGGTCACGAATTGGTGA
>DASYBJ010000325.1:0-3155 GCA_036500845.1 Acidobacteriaceae bacterium | reverse complement strand
ACTGCAACAGGCACAAGAATGCTCAGCGCAAGAGCTCGCACAAGCTCTCGGCATTTCCGTGCGCGCGGTCAAGTCAAGGCTGTCGCGCGCAAAAACCGCGTTGCGCACAATATTGCTTGAAAGAGACGGTCAACCTGATGGCGTTGGGCGAAGCTGAACGGCGTAATTGCGGTCGCCATGTATCCATAGTTATCTGCCGCGGTTTGAAATAGCGAAAAGTTCAAGGTCGCCACCCTATTTGCAATTGTGACCCGGCTTGTTGAGCGCGATGAACGGTTGGGACTGACCGAAGAGCTGTCGAATCGACAAGCCCAGGGGTCCCCATCAATCAGCCATGCGGGCTTCGATGCTTGCTATCAGTCGCTCAGCCCAGAGCCGCAGCAGTTTATTTGACGCCACGATCGGCACTGATATCGCCAGAATTCGGTATACGTCACCGCGTCGTATCTTTGAGACCTTTGCTGGATCCAGCCAATGATCGTTGCCAACAAGGAGCAATACCGTCTCTAACCCGATGAGGATCGGCCACAAACAGGCTAACCGCAGTCGAATGGAGGACGCGGGAAGAGAGAGCGTGTATTCAACTCCCTCGCGGAAGTGATCAAGGGCCTTCTTAACAAGTTCGAACAACACCGGTCGTGCGCGCGAAGATGTATCGGGCAATAGAAGGTCTTGCGGAGCCAGGTCGAATCGAGCGAGCATCGTGGCCGGGAGGTAACAGCGGCCAATGCGCAGATCCTTGCCGCAGTCCCGTAGGACATTTGTCATCTGCAGCGCTTTTCCAAGCCGAATGCCACGTTCCAGTACCACCTCTGGCCGGTCTGTGAACGTCCCGGGTAGGTGCGCGTAAGTCATCTTCGTCCAGAACTCCCCGACACATCCGGCGACCATGTAAGTGTAGTGATCGAGCTCGGTGTATTCCTTCAGCGAGACAAGGTGCCCGGACGATTCGTCGGGAAAAGTACGCAGGTCGAACTCCATACCCTTAGTGAGAGTAGTGACAATATCGCGTACCGCCTCGCGATCGGACTCACCCAGTTGAGACAGCACAGTTAGAGCGGATCCGAGGGACTCGAGCAGAACCTTTTCATCTGAGTCTTTCTGCTGACTAGCCACTTCCACCGCCATGCGCGACACCGCTTCGCTGTCGGCGAGGCCGTTCACTTGACTACGAAGAGATAAGAGCAGTTCCATTCGCTTATCCGGCGGGATAAGCGATGTGTCTGCAATCGTGTCCGCGGCGCGTGCCAAGAGATACGCAAGGCCGACTGGATCGCGCATCCCAGCGGGCAGCACGCGTAAAGTGAGGTAAAAAGAGCGGGAGACACTTTTCAGGAGAGTGCCGAGAAGAAGGGCTCTGGTGGGGTTAGACATGGATTCCTCATGATCAATCACTCAAAGTTCTATCTGGAGCAGGTCTCGATTCTAGGGCGGATTAAGCACTCGCAAAACAGCCAGCTCCCTATACGCCAAACAGCGTGTGAAGATTTACGCCATGTAGCTATACGAACTACAGTCGCCCCACGCGGGCGCGTGGATTAAATAGCCCGATCTCGGATCGCCTATCTGCCCTGCAGCCCTTGCCTGGCGGTTTATGGCATTCACTCGGCTTACGTTAGGAAGGTCCCAGTCCACTTCGAACGTCCTCCAGTAGAGCCTCTAGGTAGGAGTCGTTTAGTGGTGCATGGCCCATCAGCAGACGAAAGTAGATGGGGGCATAGATCATGTCCATCGCAACCACTGGATCGAGATCATTCCGCAAGTCGCCCTGGCGCATGGCCTCCTCGATGATCTCTCTGAATTTGCGGCGATGCGGCAACACGAATTGGTCGCGGAGCGCCTTGACCATATCCTGGTCGACTTGTGCTTCACCAATGAGAGCACGGATGAGGATGCCGAACCTTCCTCTGAAATCCCGGACTTGCGCCTGCATCTGCAACCGGAGGCTGTCGATCGCACGATCGCATACTGGAAAGACGGTATGCGGTTCTACTTCCATGAAAAACGCATCCATAACTACTGCAGCTTTATTGGGCCAATGCCGATTAATGGTCGTCTTGGCTACCCGGGCTTCGGCAGCGATGGATTCCACACTAACTGCGCGAAAACCGACCTCCGAGACTTGCTTCAGGGCGGTCTTCAAAATCGTCTGCTGTGCCACTTCGTTTCTCGGCCGACCGGCTTTCGTTTGTTTGATTTCTGAGTCCATCCGGTTCAGTTCTCCATAAACAATCAATCTCCATTCTATTTTGAAACCAAACGTAGTGTAGTGTAATCTCGTTGAGTAACAATACGATCCGTAGCGTCGTTAAATTGCAAATCGAGCATCACAAGAGATTTGGTGTACCTGCCACGTTTTCTGTTTATGCGTTTCTCATCACAGGCGGTTCTGAGCCGGCCAACGTCCATCTCGCGCGGGGCGAGCTGCGCGTGGACTTCAAGACTGTTGAGGAGCTGGCGTCCGCGATGATGTTTTTGGGGATTGTACTGTCAAATAGCCTCGATGATTTTGCAGCGCAATATGAACCTGAGCCGGACCTGTCAGATCGGGAAAGGGAAGAGCGGGAACGCGAAAAACAGGAAGCCGAGTTCTTTAGGAACTTCGGCAGGTAGATATTAGGCGGCAACCGAAGCTGCCGCCTCCTCGTCGTGAGGTTTCGGTGAGGCTGCGTGGCACAGATGATCGGAGCCGTCAACAGATGGTCAATCAGTTCCGCCTAGAAGTAGTGGAGACTTCCCCTTTGGTTTTGTAGAACGCGCTTCAATTAATCGTGTTAACGTCATCTGCAAGTGGGAAGCCGGCCTCGTTTTTCAGTTCCTCTATCTGTACGGTGTGGCGTACTGTGTGGAGTGCCATTGCAAGAATCCACGCATATCCATCCCACTCGGAAGTGGTATAGAGCGGATTAGGTATGATGCGACCGCGAAGGTGGGGACTTTCTTCAAGAAGCTCCTGTGTTCTTGCTCGCGCGAGAAGAAATTGATCTAGTACTTCGTCAGATTTCCATCGACCTGTGGGCTCACCTTGTGTAGGCGTCCGAAGCTTCTTTGATCGATCTGGAACGGTCGTAAGAATGAACTGCTCGATTTCTAGTGGATTACAGTTCGAGTTGTCGAGAGGAAGATCTTTCATGATGCTGATCACTTCATGCACC
>DASYBJ010000324.1:0-5122 GCA_036500845.1 Acidobacteriaceae bacterium | reverse complement strand
GGCAGTAGGAGCTGGGTCTGCGCTTAGGTCGAGCGCGCCCGTGAGCTCTGACACGCGGGCGACTTCGTGGCGAACGCACCATCGTTCGAGCGACTCGGCAATCCGCTGCACTGCGCGCGGATCAGCGTAGCTGGCCGTACCCACTTGCACTGCTGTTGCGCCCGCCAGCAAGAACTCAACTGCATCTTCCGCCGTCGTGATGCCTCCCATCCCGCAAATTGGAATCGAGACGGCTCGCGCGGCTTCGTACACCATGCGTACAGCGATCGGTTTGATTGCTGGTCCGGAGAGACCTCCAGTTACGTTTGCGATGCGGGGACGGCGCGTCTCGATATCGATTGCGAGCGACACGAAAGTGTTCACGAGCGAAAGAGCATCGGCACCCGCGTTCTCTGCACAACGAGCCATCTCCGCGATCGAGGTGACGTTCGGAGATAGCTTGACGATGATCGGCCGCTTGGCAACTGCCTTCGTCCGCGTGACCAGCTGATCGAGAATACTGGTATCCTGCCCGAAAATCATGCCGCCGTGTTGCGTGTTGGGGCAGGAAACGTTCAGTTCATAGGCGGCGATTCCCTCGGCTCCGTTCAACGCCTCAATGATCGCCACATAATCCCGCACCTGATTCCCGAAGACATTCGCGATGCATACAGTTCCGGCATAGCGCCGGAGCAAGGGAAGCTTCTTCCCGATGAATGCATGGACCCCGATATTCTGCAGTCCGATCGAATTGATCATGCCCGCCGGTGTCTCGAGTAGCCGCGGAGTTGGATTGCCGGCCATCGGTTCCCACGATAGGCCCTTTGTTACAAAACCCCCGATGCGATCGAGCGAAACAATATCTTCGAATTCAATTCCGTATCCGAAGGTTCCGCTTGCAGCAATCACCGGATTGCGCAGAGGCAGTCCCGCGAACTGAACGCTCATCGCCGGTTTCACTGAGGGGTTTGTTCCTTTGGATAGTATGGGATCACTTCGTTCGCCGGAGCCTGCGAAGTATCCGCCGGCGAGGACCGGGCATGCCCTGCCGCGCGTGGCGTAGGCGGCGGAGCTAACGTATGGATGGCTTGGTTCAAAACCGTGCCGATGGAGGCGGAAGGCTGATTTACCCCGAGCAGCGATGCGAGTGTGGCCGCAAGATCGACCGGTTCAACCCGTCCATGGTAGATGCCTGGTGTAAACGGAGCGCCGAAGAAGCCAAGCGGCACATGCCGGTCGTAGGACCAAGGGCTGAAGTGTGTAGTCCCACGCTTCAGCACCTGCATCTGGTACGCAGCGGGAATCACCATCACATACCACCCGCCATTTGGGCTATAGCTATGCGCAAGCAGTTTTCCCCATTCGGAGGGCGGGAGCTCGCCGGCTGCAAGTTGTTGCCGCGTGTATGTATGCACGACGATCGGCGGCGGAACCATGCGCACCGGTGGCGGCGGGGCGACCGCGGGTTGCTCGGTGGTCCCAACGCTAGTCTGTTTGGATGCCGCTCGTCGCGAGGTCCTTGTCGGTCTCCTGCCCGGCTTTGCGGAAGTCGGAGGTACGATCACCGGACTCGAAATTAGCGGAGGAGGCGGCAACGTCTCGCCTTCCGCGGGAGCCAGGGCAGCTACCGCCGCTGGAACAGCTTGCTGAATCGCTTGCTCAGCCTCTTGCTCGTTGATCCCTGCAACTTCGAAGGAAGGTCGGTTCAGAGAGAGATAGGGAAGCTCCTGCTGAGTCAACAAATACTCGACCTTTTCGCCCGGAGAAAACTTGGCGTTCATGGTGTCGTTAAGGTTGGCGAGCAGCTTCTGCACATCGATCGTCGCAGCCGGGATGCCGAGCCCCTCTGCTTCCGCCGGGATCGGCGCGATGCCGTGATCGGCGGAAAATGCAATCCACACATTCGCGAGTCCGCCGGGGATGTTCTTGTCCAGCCAGGTGAAGAAACCGTCCAGTTGTTGATCGAGCGTGTTCACCATCTCCTGCTCATCGGCCGAGTCCGGTCCGCTGCGGTGACCGAGCAGATCGTTGGCCGAGAGGCTGAGAGTGAGCATATCGGTTACTGCGTGCCTGCCCAGGTTCTCGTTGTGGATTAAGGCGCGTGCGAAATCGAGTTCATAGGCGTTCGCTGCCGGGGTCGGGCCTACCGTCTCGTAAAAGGCGCCGTCCGTCGGAGGATTGGCCTCTTTCTTGGCCTCCTCGATTCGTCCACCAGTGTTGAAATCGGTTACCCAACTCGGCAAAGACGGTGCGTAGAAACTGGAGGTGATGAAGTATCCGGAGGTGGGGTCAATCCAGTAAGCTGCATTTGCCGAGTACCCAGCCGGCAAAATCGCTGCACGATCCTTCAGCGAAATCCCAAAAACCTTGGATTTGCCTTGAGTCGCGAGCCGCAGGGAATCGCCCACCGTAGAGGCTCGCAGGTTGATGGGCGAAGCGCCCGCCTCCGCGTTACTCGACTGCGGTAAGCCGACGAGTTTGTACCGGCTGTCCTCGACTGAGCTCACCGGCCGTTGTTTGTTGCGATCGAGGTCCCACCATTCGTTCGACGAGATTCCGTGTCCATCGCTATAAGAGCCCGTGCCTAGCGTCGCGTGGCCGGGTGCCGTTTTTGTATTGGCATAGTCGTAGTAACAATCCTCGAAGTATGCGCCGTGGTCGAGAAAGAGGCGAAAGCCGCGGCCTTTGAAACCGGCACGGTAGCGGTCCAGATAGTCTCCACGAAATTGATCGATGACTAAGAGAATTACGAGCTTAGGGCGCGCGTCATAGGCCGAGGCCCGCACAGGGGGCGCGGCCGGGAAAAGGAGGACAGCAATAAGCAACTGGGAGAATAGCCTTTTGAGGTCTGACATGGCCGGTACCAGTATCGCAAATGGCGCTCGCTACCGCACGATGTGGAACAGATGTGGAAGGCGCAAGAGCGCTTCCGGTAAAGTAGGTTCGTATGCTCGATCTAAACTTCGTGCGGTCCAATCTTGAGTTGGTCGAAGAGAATCTGCGATCTCGCGGGCAGGATCCTCAATTGCTCCTCGGCGACTTTCGCGAACTCGATGCCATCCGGCGAGTCCGCATCACTCGCGCGGAGACGCTCAAGGCCGAGCGCAACAAGCTCAGCGAAGAAGTAGGGCGCAGAAAGCGGGCGGGCGAAAATGCTGCCGAGATCATGGACCGAACCCGTGCGCTGAAAGCCGAGATGGATGAACTGGAACGCAGCGCTTCAGAGTCGGAAGAGGCGTTGCGTGCTGCTCTGGTGCGTATTCCGAATCTCCTCGACAGCAGCGTTCCCCCGGGAAAAGGTGAGCAGGACAATGTTGAAGTGGCGCGTTGGGGTGAGCAGCCCCACTTCTCCTTCGACCCGAAGCCTCATTGGGACCTCGGTGCCGAGCTGGGTATTCTTGATCTCGAACGCGCAAGCAAAATTTCCGGAGCACGCTTTGCCGTCTATTGGGATCAGGGCGCGCGGCTGGAGCGGGCCTTGGCCGGACTCATGTTGGATCTACACGTTCGCGAGCATGGTTATCGGGAGGTACTGCCGCCCTTCCTGGTGAACAGCGCATCCCTCTTTGGAACCGGGCAGCTGCCGAAATTCGCCGATGACCTCTTCAAATGTGAGGACAGCGATCTTTGGTTAATTCCCACTGCCGAAGTACCGGTCACCAATCTCTTTCGCGATGAAGTGCTGGATGAAGCCGATCTCCCAATCAGCCTGACCGCCTATACGCCGTGCTTCCGTTCCGAAGCCGGCTCCTATGGCAAGGATGTGCGCGGAATCATCCGCCAGCATCAGTTCCAGAAAGTCGAGCTGGTGAAGTTTGTACGTCCCGAGCAATCGCAGGAGCAGCATGAGCTCCTGACGAGTCATGCCGAAGCAGTGCTTCGCAAGCTGCAGCTTCCGTACCGCAAAGTCCTTTTGTGTGCTGGAGATACGGGAGCATCCTCATCCAAAACGTACGATCTTGAAGTGTGGCTTCCCAGTCAGGAACTCTACCGCGAGATCGCCTCTTGTTCTAACTTCCAGAGCTATCAGGCGCGACGGGCGAACATACGTTATACCCCTCGGAACACTCCAGGAAGTCAGAAGAAGACTGAATTTGTCCATACACTGAATGGAAGTGGATTGGCTGTCGGACGGACATGGCTCGCGATTCTCGAAAATTACCAGCAGGCGGACGGATCAGTGCGCGTGCCTGATGCCCTTGTGCCCTATATGGGCGGAGAGCGTGTGATCCGGGCTGCTCGCGAGCGGCAACCGGCGGGATCAAAATAGTCAGAAGATGGTCAGGATTGAGTGGCAAAGATCATGCGAAACCTTTTGAAGGACTACCTTTTTTGGACCTATCCGCGGGGCAGTTTCCACTACGACGTGATGGTGACGCTCATCCTGGTGTTCATCTTCTTGTCTCCCCTGATAATCAATTATCAGGAGCGACCGCAGCAAGCACCGGCGTCCGCCCGTGAAGTGCTCGTCAAAAGCAATGGTCCGAATGCTTTCATCTATGAAATCGGCGCTGTGCAGCTTCCCAAGGCGGCCGATGCCGAAATCATCCGCGCGGAATTATCCAAACGCATCCAGAACATCTCGGGCAACGTCCAGATCGACCGCTACAGCGCTCAGAAGGATGCCAGAGGCCGGGTGACCGAGTACCGGGTGTGGGCCCATCGTTAGCCAGCCGGCCCTCCGCCCAAACGACGGCTGGACCTGACAATTCAGCCACTCCTCTCGTGGAAGTGACAATGCTGTGGAACGCATCCAAAGAGAGGGCAAGCTTGGAGGAAAGGCAAGTTATTAACCCCGATTTTTCAGCGCCGCGCCGCAAGGAGACGAATGGGCTGTCTACGAAACCTACTGATCGTAATGTGTTGGTTGACCATTGGATTCATGCCCGCGAATGGCGTAGCACAAGCGGCGTCCGCCTCAGCGAAAAGCGCCGATCTCGACAAAGTGCTGGCCCAACTCGACGCTGCGGCGGTCAAATTTCACACCGCACAGGCGGATTTCTCCTGGGACGTCTATCAGGCCGTTGTCCAGGATCATGACATCCAAACTGGCACCATCTACTTCGAACGTCTCAACGGCACGACACAAATGGCCGCTCAAGTAAAGCAGGAGGGGAATAGGGCGGCTCCGAAGTTCGTTGTT
>DASYBJ010000323.1:0-13855 GCA_036500845.1 Acidobacteriaceae bacterium | reverse complement strand
TGCTTGCGCCATGATGCTGAACCTGGGCCGCTACCACTCGTCTCTGCAGGCCTTCCAAGATGACCTTGCCTTCCGCGATGGTCAACCCTACGGTGGCGGGAGACAGCAAGTCCTCGCGTTCAATGGTGGCTATTTCTCCTTTAATTCGTTCCCCGGAAGCGGTTTCGGTAATCAACTGTACCTTCCATCTCATCCCGCCAGCTTAACCCACCCCACAACTTTGCATGCTCTCGAAGCTAAGAGGCAGGGGCCGTGAACCCCTTGACAGTTCTGTCAAAATCCTGACACTCCCCTGCCGGAAACGCGTTGCCTCACGTCAGCAATAGGACGCCTTTTCAAGATGTGCGGCGGAGGGCCGCATGTTCGATCTGTTTTGTGGAATCTGGCGGGCTCCGTTCGCCCAAGCAACTCCGTCGCTCGCGGAGGCACTCGGCGAATGCGCCTTTAGGAATCAGGCATCGGCGCCTTCTGCAATATTCGTATCGGATCTTGCTCCCATACGCAGGTAAGCGGAAGCCGGGAATCTCGCCATAGAAAATCTACAGATTGCTGCAAAACCTCCGTCATCGCGTGATCGAGGCGTTGCGCGAACCCCGGGAGATCCGGTTGTCCATGCCTTCCAGAAACGAGAGTTTCTACAAACGAGCGTTGGATTCTTTTGAAATTCTGTACGGCGGCTCTTGCTAAGTAGTAAGGCGCTGATGCTGCGGCGTTCTAAAAGATGGACCCGGCGCTCCCCCTCTGAAAGTTAGCCCGTTATTTCCCTGGCTGGGTGACGGCGGCTTGATTTGTCCACTCGATGCTCGTACATTGCGCGATCAACTGAAAATGCACCGGCGCCTTTAACAAGCACTACCAGAGCCAACGTGATTGCCATGAGGTGATACTCAAAGCCATGACCTTTCTTTTCTCCAGCCCAATTCATGAACAGCCCATAGCGATAATGAACCGTGACAATAGCACCCACCATGAAGACTAGTCCTCCGGCGGCTGCGAAGCGGGTGAAAAAGCCGACTATCAATCCCAGGCCTGCAAAGAACTCCGTGAAGATAACCAGTACAGCTATTGGCTTTGGGAGTTTCACGTAGGTTGTCAACGTCTGCACGGTATTTGCGAAACCTGGGCCACCATATCAACCCAATAACTTCTGCGCTCCGTGGGCGAACAGTATGACGCCAAGGACAATTCTGGCTATGGCAACCACTCAGTCGCCATTCGTCCAAAGTAGGTTTAGCAGCATCTCCATGCTCATACTCCCAAGGGGTAATACAGCGTTTTCTTTTCCTGACCCTGTGCGGCGCTTCTCATGATCGCCACCATTGATGAGCATTCAGAACGGACAGTTACCTAGGGCCCACCTCACCCTAGCTGTAAGTCTCGAAGGTAGCCGGCATCCAATCTGAGCTGCGAGCTCGTCCTCAGTTATTCCCCGCGGAAACCAGAGAAAGAAGCGCCATCGATATCGTTACTGTGCAAAGGCTCCTCATAATGTCCTCTTGGATTGAATTCGCATCACGTACTGAATCCGTCTGGCGTTGTGGAAGCACCTATGATGCCAATCCGACTCAACGCCCTGTCTCATCGCACACAGCTCGATAAGCCACTATCCGGGCCGCATTTCGTGGTTTGAAAGTGATGGCTATCCATTACGGGGGCCCCCGTCTCCCACAAGATCGAGATGTTGACGCCACGTCAGAGGTGAGTCCTGATCTCGACACCGAAGATTGGAAATAGAGGGCAACAGCTCTCTAAGCCGGGCGGATTGTAAAAGATAATTAAGTTGGTATTGGCATCGCGATTGCTCTCCTGCTTGTTAGGAGAAAACACCATATGAAAAAGAAGCTTTCTTTTCTATTGCTCGGTATCTCGCTGTACTTTGGCGCCGCATCGGTCAACGCGCAGGTCAGAACGGACTACGACCACAGCGCAAACTTTGCTTCATACAAGACGTATTCCTGGTTGAAGGTTCAGTCGGGAGACTCGCTCTGGAATGACAGGATCCAGCAAGATGTGGATGCCCAGCTCGCAGCAAAGGGCTGGACGAAGGTCGACTCTAACGGCGATGCTGCGGTCAGTGCATTCCGTAGCACACATGCCGATCAGACGCTCGAGACATTTTATGACGGCATGGGCGGCGGTTGGGGTTGGAGACGTTTTGGTGGCGGCGGGATGGGCATGGCCACAACGACCACTGAGACCACGAAAGTCGGTAACGTTGTGATAGATATCTTCGACAGCCATGCTCACAAGCTGCTTTGGCGCGGTACGGACAGCGACGACTTGTCGTCGAACGCCGACAAAAACATTCAGAAACTCACCAAAGACATCAACAATATGTTCAAGCATTTTCCACCTAAGTAACGGTCTGGAACGGCGCAATGAGGCGGGCAGCGCGCGGTGCAACTCGCAACGCAAATGCCCGCCTTCGCCTGTCTGTAGGGGTTTGGTTGAGGACGCCGCTCTCGTCCAACGCGAACCTAAGGAAGCTCTGATCAAGTGCGCAGATTGTGTCTCAGGGCTAAAGAGTGTGCGTGAGAACCCGCCATTGCCCGCGCTAAAGTGCACGATCGGAGTCGAGACACTTTTCCGGAGCGCTGAAGCGCTTCCCCCGCATGAATGCGGGGGCTCCCCCACGAATCTCGAAGCTTTCCAGTTCTCACGCAGACTCTTTAGCCCCTGAGGAAGGCTTTTCCGTCCCGGCCGCGGACGTTGGGTGCCCCATTCTACGCGCCAGGCCTTTCGGCGCGTAGAATGGGGCACCACAGCTCTCTACCCCCGGATTTTCAAGGAAGGTAAGAAATTGATTTGAACAGGCAATCGGATTCGTTTCTCTTTGCGCTCACTTTGCAAGGACCATCGCAAGAGCGGATTCCGGATCACTTCCATCAGTGTTGGGATAGGCAACTACACGTTCCGCTTTGGGATGCTGCAACCGGCCTGTCGTCAGGTAAGCTACCACAAGACCAGCGGTAACTCCCGGACTTAGTACCCCAAGTATCGCCACATATTTCTTGGATTTTATTAACGTCTCAGCGACGCCATCCACCGGCTTACTCAGCTCCCCGTCCAAGGTCATCCACGAGGGCAACTTGTGCTCCGTCAGCGGTTGCGTCTGGCCTTGTATCTGCGGGTAACCCTTATATTCGTCAAATGTCGTTGCGGGATCCCCGGCAAGCGATTTTCAGCTTGCAGGGGTGGAAGAAAAGCCGCACATCGCTACACTTTCCTGTGCAGAGTAGAAGTGAAAATGCTCTAAGCCCCGATATTCGCGATCTGAACTGGATGAATCAACAGCCGTGCAGGGCGATCTTCCTGAATTCCGCTGAGCAGGCATGCGTCGAAATGCTGACGCCAAAGACGCTGATAAGCGGGTTACTCAGGGCATCTGGTGGTAAAGCCAGATGAGCGCCGCATAACTCGAGAATAGCAGCAAACTGATACAGATCACGACAATGAGACTGTCATTTTCACAAGAGCCGCGCGCGACTTGGGTGGTGAGGATGGGTCGCTGATAAACACCAAGGCACAGGGGCCGCTCTGTTGCTGATATCGTTCGGGCGCGGGCACAACGGCGACTTGAAGCGAAGCCCGCGTATGAGGTAGCAACACCTTCATCGCCCCACCTGGCAAAGAGACTGAAGCATGCTTCTCTCCGGTTGCTCCAACGATCAGAAATTGAAGCTGTCCATCCTCGTGTGTATCTCTTGCGGTCAGCCGCCCATTATTCGAGCGCAGACCATTTGCGCCTTGGAGACAGCCTGCCGCGTTGGTTCATGTGCCGTATCCGTCCGTTGCTGTTAATCAGAATCGCGGCAATGCTCATGGCTTCTAAAGCCGTCTCCGAAAAGAGATTGGTCGCCTGCGAGGTAGCTATTTTCGAGCGAAGGAGAAGGGCCGTTTGCACATGAGGAATGGGCACCTGGCGGAGATGGATTGAAGCCGCATCCATCGGGCCGTGCTTCGGGCTAGCCCACAGGGGCAAGACATGTCCCGCCTGCGTCGAACTTTCGGGGGACATCAAGGTCATCAAGCTCATATGCGCCAAGTCATAGCGGACAAGGACTTCATTGTAGAGTTCGGATTTGAACAAATCTCCGCGGCTAACCAACTCCTCCCCCTGTATCACGCCGATACGGCGATTTCTCATGCCTGGTTCGGCGTAGGGGTCATTTGCTCCGTAGTGCTCGTTGTACAGACGGAAGACTGCCGGATCAAAATTGAGCCCTCCACCGGCGAGAACCAGGTTTGCTCCGCCGGGCTCAACCGAAATCATAAAGCCGCTGGCGACGCTTGTAAGCATGCACAGGCGGTCAAAAAAAGACCTGCCATTTCTGCGGTTCAAGTGGCGCGGCGTACAGAGTTGTAAGAAGCTCGGACAGCTCTTCGGTCGAGATCATGGCAGAAGTTGCTCAGTAAAGAGATTTGAGGGGCGCCTTCATTTGTGCCACAAGCATCTCCCAAATGGGCTATGCCAGAGCAGCAGTAACCAGGGTATAGTCCCAAGTTGGGAAACACACATGACAGCGTCCTCCTAAGGAGACTCTGAAAAACAGAGTTCCCATCGCAAACACAAGGGCCGGCCGAGCGCGTTAGTCTGGTTCTTGCTTGTTCCCTCTTGTATCTGCTAAGGCAACACCTTCAATTCTTAGGTGACCGATTCTGGTTCGGCACATCGGAAGGCGCCTCGATACCGTTTCGCTGCAATGTTTCTCCCAGCGCGCGATGCAGTTGTACTTCGGCTTTTTTCCAGGCGGCTTGCGCTGCGACCTCGGTAGTTTCAGCTTGCGCCAGGTAAGTCTCTTGCTGGATCACTGCAAAATTGCTTGACATGCCGGCGCGGAACTTCTCCACCTCGGCACCTAAGAGTTTTTCCTGCAACTGCCTGCTGGTGGTAGAAGCCTGCGCAGCGAGCTTGGCAGCGGCTAGTCCAATCAATGTGTTGCGCACCTCAGCCGCGGCCTGCGCCTCAATCTGCGATAGTCTCAACCGCTCCTGGCGGAGCTCTGCTCGATCAGCACCTAAATTCGCCTGCGCGACTCTGTTCTGCAATGGCAAGTTGAATTGGATCCCGGCCTCGAAGACCCGCGAAGCGCTTCTACCGCCGGTGGGCACTGGATCGACCAGAGCCGCCCCTGTTAGCGGATCGTTCCCTATGGGGATCAAGCCCGGAATGATGACCCCTCTACTTTGAACAGAGCCGTAGAGGTCAACCTCCGGCAATAGAGCATTGGATGAACCGGCTACGGCTCGTTCGCCGTTCGTAACCTGGAGTTTGGACTGGCGGACGTCAGGCCTTTGTGCCAGTGCGTTTTGAATGAGCTCGCCGATCGACTTAGGCGGTTCTTCTGAGGGGGCGGCCAAGGTATCCGTCGCGATCAGGTCTACCAGCTTCCCTTCCGAAGCTGTCAACGATTGAGGATCGAGCACACTGCGTAGCACGTTTTCCTGCTGCTGCCGGCGCGCATCTGCCTGCACGACGGCGAGCTGGTTGGCCGTTACCAGCGCCTGTGCGCGCGAAACTTCGATAGGGGACATATGGCCGGTTGTAAGCTGTTGCTGATCGTCACTCAGAAGATCTTCTGCTGCTTTCAGCGCTCTCTGCTGCACTTTGACCGCATCCTGGAGACTGACGAGATCGTAGTAGAGGGCCTCTACGCCAGCCACTGTGCTGATCATCTGTTGCTCGAGAACTGCGGCTGAGATCTTCATATTCGTCTTGGCGATGGCGATAAAACGAGTGTTATTGGCCCGGCCGGCGCCTCGCAGCATAGGTTGCGCTATCAGAGCGATGGCATTCGGACGGGTGAAAGGAACGGCAGACGAGCGACCAGAGTAGAAGGATTGAATGAAGTCGTTCACTCCAAGTTGAAACGTAGTCCCCCAACTGAATCCCTTCACCAGAGTAGAGCTTCCGAGGGTGTTGTCGGTGGTCGCCGTACCGCCAGTGGCCGCCGCGGCCGCGGTCAGGATGGCGTTGCTCGGATCATGATGTATCCAACCGAACTTACCTTGCAGTTCTGGATCAAACGCGGGTACGGGAGAGCCGGCCGAAAAGGGGGCCTGAGCGATCGATAATGAGTGTTGCGCTTCCAGCACATGACCGGTGTCATAGGAGGAAGAGACGGTGACGCCTGTTGGATCGACGCTGGTGGGAGACAGAACGCCGGGTAGGGAGGTGAGGAGCGGCATTGCCAACACGCCGACACCTGTGGGGGTTTCAGCAATGTTGTAGTTGAGCTGGGTGGGCGCGCCACCTCCCCGGGTGCGCCTGACGCCGAACTCAGCCACCGATTGATCCACTTGCTGAATCTGAATGTCCAGATTCTTCTCCAAGGCGGTTTGGATCGCCTGCTGCAGAGTTAGTTCCACGCGGTCCTGAGACGAAGGTTGACCTGCCGATTGCGGCTGGACTACAGGAGGCTGCGGCGACGGCGCCTCCATAGAGCCGGCCACGCCGGGATTATCTCCGGGCGCTGAGAACGCCTGGCAGAAGCTGCTCGTGCAAGCCAAACCAAGCCCAAAGAGCAATGCGCATTGCCACCACAACGCACTCTTCAAGACAAAGCTGAGCCTGAGTGGGAAAACCTGTGCGCTAGAGCAGTTTCGCTTCACATGTTGACCTCGAGAGTGTGTGTGAGGTGGCTTTTTCTTGAGGAAAAAGCCACTGGGCTCTATCGATTCTGTAGAGAGCAGAAGCGAAACCGCTATGGTCATTTCTGTTGGCCCTTGGGAGCAGGTTGAATAGTTACGTGAGCGCCCTCTTGCACAGCGTCAGTAGGGTTGACGACAACGGCATCCCCATTCTTCAATCCATTGGTGACGTATATCTGTGTGCCAAGATCGCGTCCCACATGGACCTCTCGCATATGAACCACTCCGTCCTCGACGACGGCCACGAACTGTCCTTGTGCACGTGGGATGACGCTATCGCCGGAGATCAGGATTCCGGGATTGGTGGCATTGAAGTGCAACTGCACGGAAGCAAACATTCCGGGCCGGAGACGATGTTGCGGATCTGCAACCTTGATCTCCAACAGCAAGGTCCGGGTCAGTTGGCTGAGCGAATCGCTGCTACGAATGATTGTGCCGCTGAAGGGCTCACTGGGCATTTCGGAAAAGGTGAGGGTTGCGGGCTGTCCTGTTTGGACGAAGGGCGCATCACTCTCGGGCACGGTCACGAACACAACCAGATCGCGGAGACTTGCCACTTCAAAAAGTTCACCGCCCTGGGCTCCGCCCGTCGGCGGCCCGCCGGATTGAATTGTTGCGGGAGTAGGCAGCGGGCCTTGGCCTGAACCATTCGCGGATACCAGGCTTCCCACCTCGACGTTGCGGGCGGTCACGGTCCCGTCGATGGGGGACCGAACCTGCTCGAAGCCGGCGAGTGTGACCTCTCTAAGGAGAGCAGCTGTTGAGGCATTTACCGCGCCCTCCGCCGCGAGAACATCGGCGGCGGCCGCCTTCAATGCAGCAAGCGCGACATCATCGTCCTGCTGCGAAAGCACACCATGCAGCGTCAGTGTATGTACCCGGTCGTAAGTGACCTGTGCCAGCCTCTCCTGACTATGCGCCTTACTAAGACCGTCTTTACTTTGCTGAACGGCGGCCTGCTGTTGCTGAACTAAGGCATCCAGGTCTGGCGCTGAAATCACGGCAAGAAGCTGGCCCCGGTGTACCCTGTCTCCTAAGTCGACGTATCGGGTCTTGAGATATCCAGTGGCGCGCGCATAGATGTGTGCTGTGTCACCCGGAGTTACCGTTCCCGATAGAGTGGTTTGCTCCGCGGAGGAAGCCTGACTTACGGTCATCACCTGGACGACCGGAAGGGCATTGGCCTGCTGGCTCGCCATTGCATCGATTTGCTTATCCCGTGTCCGCCTTGGTAAGAACCCGATCAGGACGAGGGCGATGACAACAATGGCTGCGATGAGAATGAGCAGCCATCGTCGTGAGCGATGCGGAGAGGGCGGTCTTCCCTGGGATTGAGACTCGGGTTGAGCGGACTGCTGAAGGGTGTTATCGCTCATTTGGGAGCTCCTTGGATCTCCTGTTCCAGCCGTTGCGCGTAATCCACTGGCGCTTCTTTACGGATCAGCGAGTAAGTAACCGGAACAATGAACAGTGTGCCGACGGTCGCGAAGAGAAGACCCCCGATGACGGCGCGGCCGATGGGGGCATTCTGTTCCCCGCCGGAACCCAGCGCCAAAGCCATGGGCAACATGCCGATGATCATGGCAAGGGCCGTCATGCAGACTGGCCGAAGCCGGGTGTGGCCGGCTTCAAGGGCTGCTTCGATCGAGCTCTTGCCGCTCGCCCGAGCGTCATTCGCAAAGGTAACGACCAGGATACTGTTAGCTGTGGCTACACCGATCGTCATGAGAGCACCCATGAGAGAGGGCACGCTGAAAGTCGTCTGGGTTACATACAGCATCCAGAGAATTCCTGCGAATGCGCCTGGGAGGGCAGTCAGAATGATGAAGGGATCGGACCAGGACTGAAAGTTCATCGCCATCAGAAGATAGACAAAAAGAACGGCGGCAACGACGCCAATCCCCAGGTGCAAGAAGGAGTCGTTCATCGTTTGCACCTGGCCGCCCATCACTATATAGGTAGCGGGTGGAAGATGCTGCGAGGCAGTCTTAATAATCTCTTGTATATCCCGCGCTACGCCGCCCAAATCACGTTGATCGGTACTGGCGAAGACATCCATGACCGGCTGGTTGTTGTAATGAGAGACGGTCAAGGGAGACACGGTGCGGGCGGTATGAGAGACATTGCGAAGAATCTGGTCGCCGTTGGTTCCCGGGGAGGTCACAGCGATACGAGACAGAGAGCCAAGATTGTCCAAGCGATATTGCGGGGTTTGGACAACCACAGGGTATTCGACTCCAGTCTGCGGATCCATCCAAAAGTTCGGCGCCGTCTGGCCACTCCCGGAAAGCGCAAGGAGTAAATTGCTGGCCACATCCCGCTGTGTCAGCCCGAGTTCCTGCGCTTTGAGGCGATCTATGTTGACGTCGATTTCCGGCGCGCTCACTTCTTGTTGGATAAAGACATCGACAGCGCCTGGAATGTTTTTGATTTTGTCGCGCAGTTCGGCTGCAACGCGGTAAGTATCTTGAGCGTTCTTGCCTTGCACCTGTACATCGATGGGGGCAGGCAGGCCGAAGTTCAAGGTCTGGTTGGTGATATCCGCGGGCTCAAAGAAAAACGTCTCCTGGGGGAACTTTTCAGCCAGATCCTGGCGAAGGGTGCGCATCCACTCCTGAGTCGGCCTGTGCTTGGGAGTGAGAGCGACCAGAACATCGCCGTCACCGTTGCTGGTCGCGTCGGTGGCGGTGAACGCCAGATTCACCCCACCGGGCGGAAGACCGATGTTATCGACGATCATCGCCACCTGATCCTGCGGAATCACCCGCCGCACTTCAGCGTCGACCCGGGTAAAGATCTCGTTTGCTACCTCGATGCGGGTGCCGGTGGGCGGACGCACATGGAACTCCATCTGGCCGGAATCAACGTAGGGGAAGAAGTTCTCCCCCAGGATGAAAACCAAAACAAGAGAGCCGAGTGAGACGATTCCAAAGCCCGCCAGCACTCTGGTTCTGTGAGCCAGCGCCGATTCTAATAAGGAGCGATAGTGCTTTTGGAATTTCTCGAACTGGTGCTCGAAGCGCTGATGAAGCTTCCATATGAAACTCGGGCTGGTGGGTGACTCGGCGCCGCCTTGATACAGCGACACCTCCGGGGGGAGCAGAAAGTGCATCATGGTTGGAACCAGGGTCCGAGAGAGCAGGTAAGAAGCGATCATCGCCAGGACGACGGCCAAAGCCAGGGGTGTGAAGATGAACTTCGCCGCCCCGGACAGAAGCGTTACCGGCACGAACACGATACAGATGCACATGGTCGACACCAAAGCTGGAACGGCTACCTGTTGTGCGCTGTCCAGAATGGCGGCGCCGAGCGGCTTATTCGCTTCGCCGAGATTGCGGTGGGTGTTCTCAAGTTCCACGGTCGCATCGTCAACCAGGATGCCCACCGCGAGCGCCAGACCGCCGAGCGACATCACGTTGATCGTTACCCCGAGAGCGGAAAGGACTGTCAGTGAGAACAAAATGGCGAGAGGAATGGAAGTACAAACAATCAGAGTGCTTCGCCAGCTTCCAAGGAAGATCAGGATCATCAGTGCCGTGAGTAAGGCGGCGGTAACCGCCTCCTGGACGACGTCGAGCACAGACCCTCGCACGATGACAGACTGATCGAAGATAGGCGTGATCGTTAGCGCACTGGGTAGGCCGGCCTTGATGCGCGGCAACACAGCCTTTACTTGCGACACGATGGTAAGCGTAGAAAAATTTCCGTTCTTGATTACCGTCAGCAGGGCGCCCGGCGTGCCGTTTTCTTTGACCAAGCTGGTCTGTGGCATATACCCGTCATGAATCCAGGCAACATCCTTCATTGTGATCACGGAACCATTTGCCGAGCGTATCGGCAAAGTGTTGAGCTCTGCGATGGAGGACGGGCTGCTGTTTGTCCCGATGATGTATTCCCGGTCTCCTATCTTTTCTGTTCCCGATGGCAGAATTAGATTTTGCGCATTGAGAGCGGCGGAAATATCGGCGCCGGTAAGGTGCTTGGCCTCGAGTTGCGTTGGCTCTGCGTCGACCATAACCGCCCTTTGCTCACCACCGTAGGGCAGAGGGACGGAAGCGCCCTGGACGGTTGCCAACTGGCCCCGAATCTGGTTCTGCCCGAGGTCGTACAGTTGCTCCTGCGAAAGGCCTTTGCCGCCCAGACTGAGCTGAACGATGGGCACACTGGAAGCGTCGTATTTGAGAATCTGTGGTGGCAAGATACCGGGGGGCATTTGGCGCAATATCGATTGCGATAGGGCAGTCACCTGTGCAATTGCCAGATCGATCTGCACGTTCGGCTGAAAATAGACCTTGATTACACCAACGCCGCTGTAGGATTGGGATTCGATATGCTGGACATTGTTGACCGTGGTCGACATAGAGCGTTCGCATATGCCCACGATTCGCTTCGACATGTCGTCTGCACTGAGGCCGTTGTAAGTCCAAATGACACTGACGATAGGGATGTTGATTTCCGGCAGGATATCCGTAGGCGTCGAGACAATCGCTGCAGCCCCCAAGATGAAGATCAAGAGCGCAACGATCACAAAGGTGTAGGGTCTGTTCAGTGCTACTCTAACTAGCCACATGGAATCTCCCAGCCCCCTTAGGCGCCTATAGGGTGAATATTCAGAACAGTATTGTCAACCGGAGCCCGCACACTGCTTAGACAAGCGCTGGCCGTAGGTTGATCGGTCTACTTGAAGTCGGTCGGGTAAACGAGCGTTTTCAGGCGCTTGATCTTGTCGAAGACCTCGCACCTGGTTGCGGGAACGAGACCCCCCTCATACGCGCCCCATAGATCGGGTCCTTGCAGCAAGGGGTTAACTGGATTCTTCGACTTCTCAGTCAATGCAATTTCTCTTCCATGAAATTCGCTGCCATCGATTGATGGCGATCGAGGATAGAAGATTGCTAATCCGAGAGCCGCAAACTGAGCAAAACACAACCACATGGGTGTTTCCAAACAAATGTCACTGGAAGTCACCAAAGCATGGGGCTCGGGACGGCCGCTACCGACCCTAAAGGCAGGTCAGAGGACGGTCGGGGATGAATTGTCGACTCTTGATATCCAAATATCGACAGATGCAGTTGCAAGATACCCTTAAATAGATACGTCATCATGTAGTTGCGGGGACTCCCACGATCTCATTGGGCGCCCCGATGTCTTCGCGAACTATTGTTCCTATCCGATTCTTTCTGTCATTCCTGTCGGCGTAAGTCCTTCGCCTGTGCTTACCACTTTGGCGCCTTAGTTTTCTCGGATATGTGAACAAAATACACAATATAAGGGTTCTTCCGCACTTTCGGTGCAGATAAAAGCACAAGTCCCCTGCTATCAGTAATCTGCAATATTTAAGCATCAGCCTTTCGGCTTTTCCTGAAGACCATCCAAAGTTGTTGACTGGCGTAGGTTAGTTCAGAGCTTTTTATTTAAAGCTGCACCGAAAGTGCGGAAGAACCGGTTTAAGTGCAGCAAACCAACTGCATTTCCAAAGTTTTTAGATTTAATTGCAGCGCGACAGTTCCAAACTCCGCTTCACGAATTCTCCTTCAGCACTGCCAGTTATTGATCCTTTATTAGGCCTTCGCAGATCCATTGCTGCAAGATTCGAAGTCGGCTCTGCCACTCTGCAGGTCTTGTAGCGGTAATGATCTATTCTTGGTCAGACTCAGCGTGAATACCTCCTCTCTGGATTCGATTCCTCGAGACAGACGCTGCCACCGTGCTCTTCAGCTACTCGAGGAGCCAGGGCGAGCCCCAAGCCTGTTCCGTTGGGTTTTCCTGCGGTCACGAACGGATCGAACAACGTCCTCCGGACAGCGGCAGTACACCAGGACCATTGTCCAGGACTGTGACGTAAATCCGTTCGTCGACTTCCGTAAGGTGGACCTCCACTTCGGGCACGTGAGTTGAACGCGTCGCAGCTTGGCAGGCATTGAGTAGCAAGTTATATATGACACTTTCAAGATTCCTCGCATCGATGTCTGCTTTCGCCGCCGCCAACTTGCCGATTGTGATGGACACGTTCTGCCCGTCTGGATGACACTTCACTGCCGCAACGGCTCGCTCAACAAGCAAGGAAACGCCTTCATGGACAAGCGGCTTTTTCCGTCCACTAGTACAGAATTGCAGTAGCGAATCAATGCGCTCCGTCATCGCGAGCACTGCTTCTTGAATTTCGAGCAGCAGATCAGCCCGCACGATCGCAGATAAATCGTGGCGCTCGAGGAACTCGGCGTTCGCATAGATCGCCTTGAGCGAGTGGCGCATATCGTGGGATATCGAGCATGCCATCATGCCAATTGCTGACAGCATCGCTGAATCCGTCAGTCGGCCTTGTTCACATCGCTGGAGCTCGTTTCGCAGATCCGGACCAAGACCCTTATCAAACGGGAGGATATTGCCCCCGTCTGAAATCGCCATTTTCCTAAGGCCTGTTCTCACTGTTCCCCCCTTGTGATCGGTGTTCTTCTTGTCCGTGGCAAGTTGCCTCAAAGCTAATCAGCAGTGGTAAAGACTGCCGGCCGAAGGCGTATTCTTCCAGACAAAGCCGATTTGGAGCTCGGGCTGGGGTTTCTCCACGGAGTCCAGCTTATTTCGAGACCGCACGTGCCGCGCTCTCAATCGCATCCGCGACTTCTCCGGGGTGCGAAACGTATCCTCGGGGACGCCTGCTGTGATGTAGCAGCGGCGTTACATGCTGCACATCAGGGCTCATCTGACGGCTGTCTGTGACCGAGCCCCCATCCTGCCGTTGTGCCTCATCTCGGATTTGTGCGTGTCTGTTCCTTAACGGCGGTTTGATCCCCAGCCTCTTGATCCGCTGATATAAGGTAGTCCTCTTTAGTCCTAGCCTTGCCGCGGCTCCATTTGGTACTCCAACGACCCCGCTGCATCCTTCAAGCGTTTGCAAAATCAATGCGCGCTCGTAATCTCTAAGCGTCATTGAGCCCGCCACTTTTGTGATTTGTCGCAGTGGCGGTGGGGGTAGCGGGTTCTCAAGCACTCCGTCATTGGCCAGAATCACAGCACGCTCAAGCATGTTCTGAAGTTCGCGTATATTACCGGGCCAGGAGTACGACTTGAACGCCTCCATTGTTTCTTTAGGAATGGATACAATCTGCTTACCCATTCGGCTGCTGAAGAAGTCGACGAAATGTGTCACCAACTCCGCTATATCTTCCTGGCGTTCGCGTAGTGGCGGCACGAAGATTGGGAA
>DASYBJ010000322.1:0-16640 GCA_036500845.1 Acidobacteriaceae bacterium | reverse complement strand
CAGATCGCAAAGAGACAATCTTCGGAGGAGTTGAAGTTATTCACCGATAGCTCTTCTATGGCAGCGCACGAATGAAACAAAGTAGTTGTAGGGAGTCTGCGGCCACGGTGTCGGCTAGGAAACTGGGTTTCTCTGCAATTGACTCAATGGTTATGTTGTCTACGAATCGTGTCCCGATCCTATACCGACGCATGAAAAGGACATAGAGCTTCGGTTTCGTAAGCGATGAGATCAAGTGCCGGTCGAAGTGCTTTTGCATGAGGTGAGTTCGCCGGGATATGAATGACCGGAGAAGAGAGTCACGCAAGATATCAGACATCTCATCATCTAGAACAAACCTCCCCCCAGTGCTGTGAGCAGGTAGAAGTCGGATGGTTCGAGCTTTAGAGGTTCGGTCATGTCCTCGATCCAGAGCCATCGCGAACCTTCGAGCATATCTCCGAACCTCAGGTGCGTATATGCGGAAACGAAGTGTCCAAGCGCCCTTAGCCTCTAACCGAGCAGACGAGAGACTATTGACTTTGAGGATGGAAGAACATCCGACAGCGGGTCCATTCCTCCATTTTCGTACGATTCAGTATAAAGAGCGAACGCTTCATTATGGACTGAACGAACGCTGAGAGGAACAATCAGACTTAACCCCTGCTGGTCAGTTTCAGTTTAGCGGGATTTGAAACCATGTTCCTCTGCTTGCGACGAGGCGCCTGTTTGTCTCTTCGGACGCCCCGTCGTTTCGGTGGGCTGTCTTTGGGTTTCAGTCACGTAGATGCAACTGCCATTCATGTCGAGCGAGCAGAGAGGGAGTAATGACGCAATCCGCAGGCCATGAGCAGACATCGCTTTCATCGGATCTTTCGAGAGAAGAAGAGGAGATAAACGAAACCCGACCCATTGATTCGAAGGATGAGCTCCTTCGCCGAGTTCCCGCATACATTTTGTGTCTCTTCGTATTGATTGGGCTGATCTGGTTCTTCGTGGATCGATCGGCTCTTCAGCGAGCCGAACTGGAAGAGCAAGATCGGGCGCCCGTGATCAAAGTCGCTACAGCGTATCGGGGCGACATCGGTTCATATATCGAGGCATTGGGTACTGTCACGCCGGTAGCCGGCATCAATTTGTATCCCCAGATTTCCGGACGCATCGATGCCGTCCACTACGTCGAAGGCCAAATGGTCCAGCGAGGAGACCCAATCCTGGACATCGACCCACGTCCATATCAAGCGCAGTTAGAGCAGGTTCAGGGATCGCTACAGAGGGATAAGGGACTGCTCCGACAGGCCGAGATGGATCTTTCCCGGTACCAAGAGGCGTTCTCCGAGCAAGCCATCGCCCGTCAGACCCTGGATGACCAACGCGAGTTGGTTGAGCAGTACAAGGGCACCGTTCGTAACGACGTGGGCCAGGTTGACTATGCCCAAGTACAACTGAGCTACTGTCACATCACTGCACCCATCGATGGCCGGTTAGGTCTGCGACTGGTTGATCCAGGAAACACTGCCTTTGCAGGTGGATCAAGTCCTCTTGCTGTCCTCACTCAGTTGAGACCGATCACTGTGGTGTTCAGCGTCGCTGAAGATTTTCTACCGGCGTTGCGGGCCGAGGTTCTCCATCATGGCGGGCTACAAGTGGACGCATACGATCGCGAACTTAAAAAGAAGCTGGCGGTCGGGCGACTCCTTACGCTGGACAATCAGATCGACACCAGTACGGGCACTGTAAGATTTCGGGCGCAGTTCGACAATTCTGGTCTCAGCCTATACCCCAATCAATTCGTAAACGCCCGGTTGCTCGTAAAAACCCTTCACAACGTGACATTGATTCCGACGGGTACCATACAGCGCAATGGAACCGAGACCTTTGTCTACGTGATCTCGGCAGGCGTGTCTCACCTGCACAAGGTTGCGGAGCTTGCGACAGAGGGAAGCGTCACAGCCGTCAGCAATTTGAATGCTGGCGATATCGTAGCGACTACGGGCTTCGATCGTTTACAAGATGGTGCGCCGGTCCTCATCAGCTCTGGAAGCGAAGATTCAGACCAGGACGAGGCTCCGAACGCGGTCGGGAGAAAACCGTGAACATCTCGCGAGTGTTCATTACCCGACCCATTGCGACGACGCTGTTCATGCTGGCGATCCTTATTCTGGGTTTCCTCGCATATATCGTGCTGCCCATCTCTGCTCTGCCACAAGCCGACTATCCAATGATCCGTGTGCAGACCTTCTTTCCGGGAGGAGGACCCGAAGTGATGGCCTCGTCGGTGACTGCACCACTCGAACGGCAGTTTGGGCAAATTGCGGGACTTACACAGATGACCTCCACGAGTTCGGATGGAAGTTCGACCATCGCCCTGCAATTTGCGCTCGGGTTGAATATCGATGTCGCCGAGCAGGAAGTGCAGGCCGCGATCAACGCCGCGCGGACCTACTTGCCCAACGACCTTCCGGTGCCACCAACGTACAGTAAGGTGAATCCTGCGGATGCACCTGTTCTCATCTTGGCGCTTGAGTCTAAGGAACTGCAGTTATCGAGAGTCGAGGACCTGGCGGACACCATTCTTACACCCAAGCTCTCACAGGTCAGTGGCGTGGGACTGGTCACTGTGAGTGGAGGTGAAAAGCCCGCAATACGCATCCAGGCGAACCCTGTGGCTCTAGCCGCCTACGGTTTGGATCTTGAGAATATTCGTTCCAGCGTGACTGCGGCCAGCCTTAACGGCGCGAAGGGGAGCTTCGACGGTGGGCAACAAAACTATCAGGTAAACGCTAATGATCAACTCACTGCCAGCTCAGATTTCCGAAATATCTTAGTCGCATACCGGGATAGCGCACCTGTCCTGCTTTCCGACGTTGCAAGAGTTAGCGATGGTGCTGAGAATTGCAAGCTCGCCGCATGGATGAACAGCGATCCAGCCGTCATCGTGAGCGTTCAGAGACAGCCAGGAGCCAATACGCTGGCTGTCGTTCGCAGCATCCAGGAACTCCTGCCGAGACTCCGCACGGGCTTGCCGGCTTCTGTGCATCTGGAGGTGCTCACCGACCGAACTCAGACCATCAAGGCGTCGATCCGCGACATCGAGTTTGAGCTCCTACTGACAGTGGGATTGGTGGTCCTAGTCATTACGCTGTTCCTTGGGAATCTTTCGGCTACGTTGATTCCGAGTGTGGCAATTCCTCTGTCATTGGTGGGCACGCTCGCAGTCATGTTCGAGCTTCATTACAGTCTCAATAATCTGACGCTCATGGCATTAACGATTGCGACAGGGTTTGTGATCGACGACGCAATCGTTATGGTGGAGAACATCTCGCGCCACATCGAGGCGGGCATGGGATCCCAGCGGGCAGCACTTGAAGGGGCAGAGCAAATCGGCTTCACAATCATCTCTCTCACGGCCTCCCTGATGGCAACCCTGATTCCCTTGTTATTCATGGGCGATGTGGTTGGGCGGCTGTTTCGTGAGTTTGCTGTGACGCTCTCGGTGACAATCCTGCTCTCTGCGGTTGTATCCCTAACGCTCACGCCGATGATGTGTTCGCAACTCCTTGCACGGAGGTTTGGGGTCGAGCGCGATAGGCCGCTCATCCGTAATTCGAAGGCACTCTTCGAGCGATCACTGAACGCATACAGCGACAGCTTGGCTTGGGTGATGAAGCATGAATTCGCGACCCTTGCCCTCTCTCTTGCTGTATTGATCGCTGCCATATACGAATACACGGCCATCCCGAAGGGCTTTCTCCCGATTCAAGATACTTCCATGCTGCAAGGAATCACACAAGCCGATGCTTCTGTTTCCTTCTCAGCCATGCGTGAACGACAGAAGCAACTCAACCAAGCACTCTTGGCTGACCCGGACGTGGTGAATCTATCTTCGTCGATCGGCGTCGATGGAGTGAATGCCACGATGAACAGCGGGCGAATTCAGCTCAATCTTAAACCCATGAATAAGAGACACAAGTCCATCGCGCAAGTGATGCGTGAATTGGAGGAACGAGGGAGCAGAGTTCCAGGAATCTCGCTGAATCTGCAACCAGTTCAGGATCTGACTGTGGAAGACAGGGTAAGTCGCTCTCAGTTTCAGTACAGTCTGGAGGGCAATGACGCGGCAGAGTTGAACAAGTGGGTGCGCAGGCTGGTTGCCAGGATGTCACAAATCCGTGAGATCAAGAATGTCGTAACGAACCAGCAATTCGGAGGAAATGCGGCAAATCTATCAATAGATCGGGCCACTGCTTCCCGCCTCGGAGTCACGGCTGACCAGATCGATTCGGTTTTGTACGATGCATTCGGACAGCGCCAGATCAGTACTCTTTACACACAATCAAACCAATACCATATCGTGCTCGAAGCTCTTTCCGAATTTCAAAGCGGCTCGTCCGCGGTGGACGAGATCTATGTTCAGGGATCGCCTGTTACATCGCCGTCGTCCACCGGTTCTCAAACCACGCACACACAATCGTCGCCCGGTGGCGGTGGCCTGCTCAACACATTGACGCCCAGTACAAGCAACAGCTTGTCCGCGTCTATTCCCATTCCCATCATAGCCAACGCTCAAGCCACTTCCACAGCACTGACGGCCACACCGGGCAGCGCACTTTCGCAGACCATAATTTCTTCGGGAGCAATTGGAAGCGTTCCGACAAATGCTCTGAGCCAGGGCTCCACCACTGCAACGAGTGGCGCATCCAGTGGTACTCGACAGAACATTAACTCATCTCCGCAGAATCGCGTTGGGCCGATACCTTTGTCGGCGTTCAGTCATTTTGAACGTACCTCAGCGCCGCTTGCGATCACCCGACAAGGTCAATTTCCTGCAACTACCATCTCCTTTGACCTGACTAAAGGGCACTCGCTCGGACAAGCCGTCAACGCGATCCGGTCCGCTCAAGATCAGTTGCACATGCCTCCAGGCATCCAAGGTAGTTTTCAAGGAACCGCTGCGGCATTTGCAACGCTCGGACGAAACGAGACGTTTCTCATCCTTGCTGCGTTAGCCGCGGTGTACGTGGTTCTTGGAATTCTGTATGAGAGTTTCCTCCATCCGCTGACTATCCTTTCCACTCTGCCATCCGCGGGAATTGGAGCACTCTTTGCGCTTCGCCTTGCCCACCTCGATCTGGACATCATCGGCGTCGTGGGTTTGATCCTGCTGATCGGAATCGTAAAGAAGAATGGCATCATGATGGTGGACTTTGCTCTTCAGGCGCAACGCAACGAGCATAGATCGTCTCGCGAGGCGATCGTCCAAGCATCTCGCTTGAGATTCCGTCCGATCCTGATGACAACACTGTGCGCTCTATTTGCGGGCATTCCGCTCGCATTGGGTACAGGCATCGGGTCAGAGCTCCGGCGACCTCTTGGGATTGCAATGACCGGGGGGCTGCTCGTCAGTCAACTCCTGACGCTCTACACGACGCCGGTCATTTATTTGACCCTTGACCGGTTCGGCAACCTCCTCTCAGGAAGAAGACGATCCAGTGGTTCTCGCCAGAGGGACCTGCTGTCATGAATTTCTCCTCTGTATTTGTCCGCAGACCGGTTGCAGCAACTCTCATCGCTGTGGCGATCTGCGTCATGGGAATTCTTGGCTATCGCAATTTGCCGGTAGCAGCTCTACCGCAGTTCGAAGTAGCCACCATCTCTGTCGCTGCCTCTCTACCGGGAGCGAGCCCAGAGGTCATGGCATCTGCGGTAGCAACTCCTCTCGAACGTCAGTTCGGCCATATTGCAGGGATTACGCAAATGACGTCTAGCAGTTCATTGGGAGGTACTGCGATATCCTTGCAGTTCGATTTGAGCCGTGACATCGATGGTGCAGCCCGAGACGTCCAGGCTGCCATCAACGCTGCTCGTACCTACCTCCCGGCAAACCTTCCTTCTGATCCGACCTATCGGAAGGTCAACACGGCCCTTGCCCCAGTGATGATCTTGAACGTTTCGTCGCTGACGTATGACCAAAGCGCCATGTACGACACTGCCACAACGGTCATACAGCAAAAAATTGCTGCGATCGAAGGCGTCGGCCAGGTGCAGGTTAGCGGGAGTTCGCTTCCAGCGGTGAGGGTCGACGTCGATCCTCAGGCTCTCGGCAGTCACGGTCTTGGGATGCAAGATATAGCGAATCTCCTTTCGAGACAAAGCGCAATGCGTCCCAAGGGACAGCTGGTATTAGGGAACGAAACCGCAGAGATTACTGCTAACGACCAACTTTCAGACGCACGAGAATACGCTGACCTAATCCTTGCAAGTGCGAACGGCGATGTTATTCGCCTAAGGGACGTCGCGAAAGTCACAGACTCCCAGCAGACATTACGGTCTGCTGGATATGTGAATGGGCGACCAAGTGTCTTTTTGCTAGTGTTTCGACTGCCCAATGCAAATGCAATCGACATCTCGGATCGCGTGCAGGCGGCTCTGCCTGCTATCAGAGCATCCATCCCGTCTTCCGAGCGTCTGGACGTTACGAATGATTTCAGCACGTCCATTCGATCATCCGTTCATGACGTCGGCTTGACGCTGCTGCTGGCCGTCGCCTTAGTGGTCGCTGTCGTATACGCCTTCTTACGGAACGCGAGAGGTACACTGATACCGGCTGCAGCCGTGGTGATTTCGCTGGTGGGTACATTCGCCGTTATGTACATTACCGGTTGCAGCCTCAACAACCTGTCGCTGATGGCTCTGACGATCGCAACAGGCTTCGTCGTCGATGACGCAATCGTGGTGATGGAGAACATCGCCCGCCTTCTTGAAGATGGATATCCGCCCCTGGCAGCCGCAATTGAAGGCTCTAAAGAGGTCACTTTTACCGTGGTCTCGATGAGCGTCTCCCTCGTGGCTGTATTCATTCCACTTCTGTTTATGGGCGGTCTTCCAGGCAGACTTTTTCATGAGTTTTCGCTCACGCTTGCCGCATCCATCATCATCTCCCTATTTGTTTCTCTCTCGATCACACCAGTGATGTGCGCGTACTTACTTACACCACTAACTCCAGACAGTCAAAGCCGTTCTGTCTCGTGGAGCGCATCTTGGTTCGCATTCTTTCAGGACTTCTATAGGCGAACTCTGCTCGCCGCGCTTCGCCATCCCAGGCTTGTGTTGTTTGGCTTTGTTATCACTCTCGGATCATGTGTCCCACTTGGAATGATCGCGCGGAAAGGTATTTTCCCGATTGAAGACACCGGTACGCTTACAGGCGGGCTCCAAGGACCACAGGATGCTTCGTTCGAATTCATGAGGGACTCGCTCCTCGCGGTGCAACGGACTGTACTTGAAGACCCAGCTGTACAGACTGTTGCAGCTTTTACAGGTGGTATTGGCAGCGGGCCGACAAACACAGGATTCATTTTCATCACGCTGCGGCCCTTACGAGACCGGGGTATTACGGCGGCGCAGGTTGTTGATCGGTTGCGCCCCAAGCTCAACGCACTCACCGTCGCATCCACCTACTTACAAGCAGCGCAGGATCTTGTTGAAGGCGGACGGCATAGTGACGCCGCTTACCAATATCAACTTTCCGCCGACTCGACGTCAGAGCTTTCAAAATGGGCACCACCTATCCTTGCAAAGATGCGTGGTTCTCAAGCCCTTCGGGACGTTGAAACGGATCAGCAAGATCGAGGACTTGAGCAAAGGCTGACCTATGATCGAGCTACTGCGGCGCGTGTCGGCGTTACAGCCCAGCTCATTGACAATTCGCTCTACCAGGAGTTCGGCGAAGGGTATGCAAACACCATTTACCGACCCATGAATCAGTACTATGTTGTGCTTGATGCGCTTCCGAACCTTGACAGAACTCCAGAGAGTTTGCGGTCGATGTTCATTCACTCCTCTGGGACCAGCGCTGTCCCTCTCGCTGCCATTGCACGCTGGCAGCGGTCAACCTCTCCACTGACAGTCAATCATTCTTCCTTTTTCCCATCTGCAACGATCTCTTTTAACCTCGCGCCTGGAGTTTCTTTGGGCGAAGGCACTGCAGCGATCAGAGCTTTGCGGGCGCAACTTGGAGTGCCGTCGACAGTGCGCGGGCAGTTCGCTGGCACCGCCGAAACCTTCGAACGATCGCTCCAAAGTGAACCGTTGCTGATCGCAGCTGCCTTGGTTACGATCTATATCGTTTTGGGAATCCTCTATGAGAGCTTCATTCACCCTCTGACCATTCTGTCCACGCTTCCTTCCGCAGCCTTCGGTGCGGTTGCCGCTCTGGTTCTACTTAGAAGTGAGCTGGATCTAATCTCGTTCATAGGTTTATTTCTTCTTATCGGGATCGTGAAGAAGAACGCAATCATCATGATCGACTTCGCGCTTCAGCTTGAGCGAACACAAGACATGGCAACGGAAGAAGCGATTTTCGAAGCCGCACTGCGCCGATTCAGGCCGATCGTGATGACGACTCTCGCAGCGCTGGTTGGAGCTCTCCCTCTCATGTTTGGGCATGGAAACGGAGCGGAACTCCGGCATCCACTCGGAGCGACGATTGCGGGAGGATTGGCTGTCAGTCAGGTGCTTACGCTCTACACTACGCCGGTTATCTATCTCCACTTCGACAAGCTCGCGACCTGGTTCCAAAAAGGCAAAGGGTTGACGTTTAGCCCAAGAAGCTAGAGGAGCCTATGATTCGCACCCTCTCTACAAGCGCTCCATTCCTCCTCCCACTGTCTCTACTCTTCGGCTGCACGGTTGGACCACGATACGAGCGTCCACCAGTACAAACCGCACCTGCCTTTAAGGAACTGACCGCTCAGGTATCCGGCGATGGCACTATGTGGGAGCCGGCAAAGCCACAAGACACATCGCTGCCACAAGAATGGTGGAAGATCTTCCATGAATCGGAGCTTGATAGTCTCGAGGAGAAGCTGAACTCCTCGAACCAGAGCATAGCGCAGGCTTACCAGAACTTCATGGCAGCCAGAGCTCAGGTCAGGCAGGCCCGGGCCGCATACGCTCCCACCCTCTCGACACAGCCTGCATATACCCGGTCCCGAGCATCAGCAAACCAGTCGGGGCGATCTATACCGGGCGTTAATCTCAACAGCAACGCATTCAACTTTCCGTTCGATGTCTCATGGCAGCCGGATGTCTTTGGGAGGATTCGAAACAGCGTTCGGGAGTTTGCGGACGCGGCTCAGGTGAGCGCCTCCGATCTTGCCAACCAGAGGCTTACAGAACAAGCAAACCTTGCCATTTTCTACTTCGAACTCCGCGGACAAGATGCTGAAATCGATCTCTTTGACCGGACCATCAGTGCGTATCGCCAAAACCTGAAGCTGACGCAGGTACGAAGTAAAACAGGAGTGGACACGGAGCAGTCCGTGGCCCAGGCTGAACTCAACCTCAACTCTGCGCAGGCGACGGCGACAAATCTTGGAATAGCACGAGCTCAGCAGGAGCATGCCATCGCAATGTTAATTGGGCAGCCAGCTTCAACCTTTTCGTTGCCACATCGTGCTTTACTGGCTGCAATCCCACCCATTCCAGTTGGCGTTCCGTCCGACCTGCTGCAACGAAGACCCGATGTCGCCGCGACGGAGCGGAACATGGCCCAGTCCAATGCGTTGATTGGCGTCGGGATCGCAGCCTTCTATCCGAACTTTAATATCTCTGGATCAGCTGGCCTACAGAGTAATGCGATCAACAATTGGATGGCATGGCCCAGCCGGTTCTTCTCAATAGGTCCGGCTGCTGCGGAGACATTGCTGGATGGTGGCCAGAGACGCGCGGTAGTAGCCCAATACAAGGCTCAATACCAAGCTCAGGTTGCCAACTATCGCCAAACGGTCTTGTCGGCACTTCAGGCGACAGAGGACACGCTGGCCTCTGAGCGAATTCTTGCGATTCAAATCGTCCAACAACAAGAGACGGTGCAGGCCGCCGCGAGATATTACACTCTTGCCAATGCCCGCTATCGCACAGGTGTGGATACCTATCTGAACGTCTTCACTGCTGAAACCAGTCTGCTTACGAATCAGGACACGCTTATCACTCTGAAAATTCAGCAGCTCACCAACTCCGTGCAGTTGATCCAAAATCTTGGCGGCGGTTGGAACGCCAGCCAACTGCCAAGCGAATCAGAAGTCGGCGCCAAGCGCTGATTCGCACTACCGTTGTCCCCTGGAGGAACGTGTAAATGATGAAGATTTCCTCGACGCTGTTGTTTTGTTTGCTCCTCATGTGTGAGGTGAGTTCTGCACAAGACAAATCCTTGAACCAATTGGTTGCAAAGGTTCTTGAGAACGAAAGAAGCGCTCATAATCTTCCAGATCACTTTGCCTACACCTCTCGTGAGGTTTCGAACCGCACCGGACATCATGTCTGGATCGAACACGTAGTCGATGTCGAGAGCGGAGAATACAGACGGCTCGTCTCGATCGATGGTCGGCCTCTCTCGACACAGGAACAGCAAACGCAGGACAGACGCCTTGCAAAGGCCGTTGCGCATGCTGATTTCGCTCGCAAGCAGCGAGAGAATCAGAAGGCACGGGCCGAATGGGACGCTACGATGAAACGAATGCCGCAGGCATTCCGCTTCTTCAAGATCGGCATGCAGAACGGATGCACGAAGCTTCGTTTTGAGCCCGATCCTCAATTTTCGCCCCAGAACTATCGAGAGCGCTTCTACCACGTGCTCGAAGGAACAGTCTCCATCAAAGAACCGGAAGACCGTTTCTGCGCGATAGAAGGTCAATCTTCTGAACCGATCGAAGTGATCTTCGGGCTATTAGGTAAGGTGCAAAAGGGCGGGCACTTCCGTATCGTTCGTACTCGACTTCCTGACGGATCGTGGCACAGCACTCTCATGCAGGTTCATCTAAATGGACGAGCGATGCTTGTTGCAGACATCTCTCAAGATGTTGAGGTGGTCTTGACCGATGTACACGAACTGCCTGAACACCTCTCCGCTGCCGACGCGGCGCTGTTGACCAAGCCATGACCCCTATAGTCGTTGGTCTAGCCAACTCTCCCGGCGTTCGTATCTCCGTACGATTCAGTAGGAAATACGAACGGGCCATTATGGATTGCTGAACTTGCCACAGAAGAATAGAGAGTAAGCGACACAGGGAGGTTTGACGTGGCCAAACAAGAAGATGACGGTTTCAAGCCTATGAGTTCACTCGAAAAGCTCAGCCGACGCGCCTTCTTGTCGCGTGCCGGAGCGATGGGTGTGGCCACGATCACCGCGCCCGTTGCAGCGGCAGGTACAGCAGAATTGGCGCAGCAGCCCGCATCATCGGAGCCCGGGCCGATCCCCGGCACTGTGCCTGTAACCCTGGAAGGTGAACGGCGAAAAACATCGTGTACAGATCGCTTTCCCTTGAGAGAGCTGCGTGCCAAAATGGTGAGTCTTTTCGGGGAAGAAAAGGAAGGCTAGCTGTAGCGGCTTGCACACATAAACGGCTCTGCTCATTGTCCGTGGCGGTTTCTGCTCACATTAGCTGACAACAGGGATGGAGCTCCTGCTCAGATTGAGCAGACAACGTGCCCACATTGTCGGACAACAGCTCAGCTGCTCTCGCGGTCCTGCTCAGATTATGCGACAACGGCGGTTCGGGGAAACGACGGTTTCCTAGAGGCCCGAAACCGGCAACACACCAGGCCCAACCACTCCCGAAGTTTGACTCTTCGCGGTCTAAGTCAAAAACACCACTTTGGGAATAATGAATTCTCCGGCGTGTTCTTATAAAAAGAGTTCAAATTAGTCTGTCACCGCTAAAGCAGTGACAGACTAAGCTCCTTTTAGGAGTTGCATGAGCAGGATTCTTGTGGCGGTTACCCCGGGTTCTTGAGAACGAGAGAAGCGCTCATAATCTTCCAGATCACTTTGCCTACACCTCTCGTGAGGTTTCGAACCGCACCGGACATCATATCTGGATCGAACAGGTAGTCGATGCCGAGATGTTCAACACCTTCAACAACACCAACAATCTCAACCCGCTCAGCTCTCCGGCGCTCTTCGATTTCAGCGGCTTCCCGCGTGTCGGAGTCGGTGATCCGAGGCCAGCTCAACTTTCGCTCCGCTTCATTTTCTAGCTTGCTCATCGTGCCCTTGCTACGGACGGAGGAGAAGGAGCAGCGACAGGCTAGATAAGGATGACCGCCGCACGTAAGAGGCCAGCCGCGCACAGGAGAGGAAACCGAAATCGGGGGACGCTGCGCAGCATCCCCCGATGTTCTCTGCCTGTCCTATCAGGCGCGAAGCTGTTGGGTATCTTTGAGAAGGTGTTCGATGTGTACAGGAAGTTCGCGCACACGGACTCCTGTCGCATGGTGAATGGCGGAAGTAATGGCAGCGGCAACACCGGCAAGTCCGATCTCCCCTACACCTCGGGCACCCAGTTCATTGACCACCTTGTCCGGGTAATTGAGAAAGGTGACGTCAATCTCCGGTGAGTCGGCGTTGGTAGTGACCATATAGTCGGCGAGGTTGTTATTAATGGGACCGCCATAGCGTGCGTCGTAGTTGGTCTCTTCAAAGAGCGCCATGCCGACTCCCATCACCACGGCACCTTCAATCTGGTTGCGGGCCGGCTTGGGGTTAATGATGCGGCCTGCATCGATGACGGTAACAACGCGCGAGACGCGGAGACGTGCAATCTCCGGCTGCCATGTCACTTCCGCAAACTGCGTGCCGAAGGAGTGAGTTGAAAACTTGCGGTTGGGGTTGCCGAAGGTACCTTCCGATTTTCCCTGACCGGTGGCTCGAATGTTGTTCTTGCTGAGAATCTGTTCAAAGGGCACGCCGCTGTCAGGGGACTTGTCCTTGAGATGGACGCGGCCGTTTGTGAAGGCGAGGGCATCTGGCTTTTGGCCTGAGAACGGTGTGTCCTTATCCATGGTGGCTACCGTGAAGATGGTCTGCTGAGCCTTCGCGACAGCATCGGAGACCGCAGGGATGACAGAAGCCGTCACCCAGGAGCCGCCAGACATGGGCCCAGCGGGAAGAGCCGTGTCGCCCAGAACGACTTCGATCTTGCTGTGAGGAAGCCCCGTCTTTTCCGAGACGATCTGCGAGAGGACCGTGTAGGTGCCAGTACCGATGTCTTGTGTTGCAGTGGAGACACGGGCAGTACCGTCACTGCGGAATTCGACCGTGGCTTCGGTGCCGACGCGCTCGGCGATCCATGAGGCTCCGGCGATGCCCCAGCCGAGGATGAGTCCATCTTTCTTCATGGAGCCAATCTGCGGAGTTCGCTGAGACCATCCGAACTTCTCCGCGCCCACATTGAGACACTCCACAAAGTGACGGGAGGAGAAAGGAAGGTTGAGGCCTTCATCCTTCTCTGGCTCGTTCATCAGTCGAAGCTTGATAGGGTCAATGTTGAGCCTGAAGGCAAGTTCATCAATGGCGGATTCAAGTGCGAAGAGGCCAGGGACAGCGCCGGGGCCACGCATCGAAGTCGGCGTGCCAACGTTGCGGCGAACCAGAGCCGAGGTAGCGCGAAGGTTAGGCGTACTGTAGCTGTTTGCCGTCGCCTCACTGCAACCCTCGGAGTAGTCATCAAGGATAGAGGTATGGTTGAGCGAATCATGCATCAGCGACACGAATTTGCCCTCAGCAGTGGCACCGATGCGAATGCGCTGCTGCGTGCGCGGGCGATGGCCAACGTTCTGGAACATCATCTCGCGCGTGACCACAAGTTTTATGGGACGGTTGAGGGTGCGCGAAGCGCAGGCGGCGATCAGGCAGTGTGGCCAGGGCCACAGCTTGCCTCCAAATCCAGAGCCGAGGAAACGTGAGATGACGCGGACATTCTCCGTCGGAACTCCGAGCATCTGAGCCATGACATCGCGGTAGTTCATGACGGCCTGTGTCGTCTCGTAGAGTGTGAAGGTCTGCCCATCCCACGCGGCAACGCTCGCGTGGAGTTCGATTGGATTGTGGGTTTCAACAGGTGTTCCGTAGGTTTCGTCAATCTTGACAGCCGCCGAGCTGAAAGCTTCATCCGGGTTGCCGCGTGTGCTGTCCACCTTCGGCTTCTCATCGGTCTCAAGGTGTTCGCGAACATCGTGCTTGTCAGCACGATAGGTCACTTTGACCGCGTCCGCCGCGGCTGTGGCCTGCTCAAAGGTGAGCGCGACCACGGCGGCAACATACTGGCCATAGTAGCGGATAGTGTCATCTTCGAAGGGAGGACGCCGCTCGTCGAGAATGCCGGAAAAACCAACCGCCGGAGCGGTACGGTAAATCTTGCCTATGTTAGCGCGGTGATAGACGGCTTTGACCCCGGGCATGGACTCGGCGCGGCTGGTGTCGATGCCCGTGATGGTGCCGTTGGCGATGGTTGCGCAGACCGGCACAGCATAGAGCATGCCGGGGAGATTATGATCGGAGGTGTACATCGCGGTGCCGCTGACTTTCAGCGGACCATCTACGCGAGGCAGAGAGCCGTTTGTCTTCGGAGGAAGTGTAGGTGCAATCGCCATAAATAATGTCTCCTCTGGTTGCCCTTATGCGGACTTGGTTGCAAGGGTGAGAGCGTGCGCAATGCAGCGCTTGGCAAGTTCGATCTTGAAGCCGTTTTCGCTCTGCGGACGTGCGCCTCGGAGGGCCGCATCGGCGGCCTGATGGAAAACTTTCTCCTCTGCAGGCTTGCCCTGAAGGGCTTTCTCTGCCTCTAGCGATCGCCACGGCTTAGTCCCTACGCCGCCAAGGGCAACACGAACGAACGCGATCTTACCGTTCGTGACCTCTGCCACGATGGCCGCAGACGAGAGAGCAAACTCATAGGATGCGCGGTCCCGGAGCTTGAGATAGACCTGCTTCGCGTTCGCTTTAGGAGCGGGCAATGTCACGTACGTAACCAGATCACCCGGCTCGAGCACATTCTCACGCTGGGGCGTATTGCCGGGAAGAACAAAGAAATCATGAATGGGCACGTCGCGCTCGCCCTTGGCGCCCTGGATGTGGATGGCAGCCTCAAGCGCCGTGAGAGCAACGTTCATGTCCGATGGGTTGGTGGCAATGCAGTCGCTGCTGGTGCCCAGGATGGCAAGGGTACGGTTGTCGCCTTCAATGGCAGAACAGCCGGAGCCAGGCGAGCGCTTATTGCAGGCTGTAGCGTCATTGCGGAAGTACATACAGCGCGTGCGCTGCAATAGGTTGCCGCCGGTGGTGGCCATGTTGCGCAACTGGGCCGAGGCGCCAGAGAGCAGAGCTTGTGATAGAACCACGTACTCACTGTTAATGATGGGGTTATGCGCGAGATCGGAGTTGCGAACGAGCGCGCCGATTTTAAGGCGGCCGTCAGGCAGCTTCTCGACCTTATCGAGCGGGAGACGATTGATGTCGACGACCTGTGTGGGACGCTCGACATTAAGCTTCATGAGGTCGAGCAGAGTGGTGCCGCCTGCGACAAAGCGGACCTGCGCGCCCTGCTGCGCCGTGCTGGACTTGGCTGCAGCCTGAATGGCCTGCGGGACGCTGGCAGCCTTTGTGAACCTGAACATCTCCATAGTGAGCTCCTGTGGCTATGCCTGCTGACGAACGTGTTGAATGGCGGCGACAATATTAGGATAGGCGCCGCAGCGGCAGATATTGCCGCTCATCAGTTCCTTGACGTCGGCGTTGGTCAGACCACATGGCTCGTTGAGGAGGGCGATTGCCGACATAATTTGACCGGAGGTGCAGTAGCCGCACTGGTAACCGTCATGTTCGATGAAAGCGGCCTGCATGGAATGGAGGTTGTCGGGCTGGCCAATGCCTTCAATGGTGGCGATCTCATCGCCCTCGTGCATGGCGGCCAGGGTTAGACAGGAATTAACCCGACGGCCGTTGACGTGAACAGTACAGGCGCCGCATTGGCCGTGGTCGCAGCCCTTTTTGGTGCCGGTCAGGCTGGCGTTTTCGCGGAGGCAATCAAGCAGCGTGGTCCGCGGGTCAACCTGAACATCGAGCTGTTTACCGTTCACGCGGAGGTTGACAGGAATCGCACCCTCGATCTTTTCCGTAGTGCTATTGGACACATCTGCGGCAGGCGGCGCGGTCTGCGCTGCGGCGATAATCGGGCGGGCAGTCGCAGCCACACCTGCAATCCCGAGCTGCGACAGAAAGGATCGGCGGCTGACATTGCCTGATAAAGAGTCCTTCGTTTCCTCGGGGGCCGACCTTTTCTTCTCTTCGTTCATAGGGTTCTCCAAAAGCAATTTGTTCGTTCGGCACTAGAGCCAGCCGTTCGACGTTAAAGCAATTTGTGCAGTAAACGTGGGCCGCATGAGCGTAGTTGCGCAAGCCAGGTTCGGAAAGAGCCTTGATACCTCGATAATAGGTTCAATGCTTTGAGCAGCCGACTGTGGAAGGCCACAGTCGGCTTACATTGCTACGTTATTTCGACGGCACTTGTCCGCTAAGCCGGTTTTCGGCCAAGTGAAATGGAGGCATTCATGAACACTAGACTTCACAGAACTAATCCGCGGCTGCCACGCATTACTTCGGCAAAGCATGTGCCTCCGCATCCTCAAAATCAGTGGATAGCGTCAGCTCACTCCATCGCTCCAACTCCGCAAGGCTCATCTCATAACCTTCCTTCATGTACTGTTTGGCAAACTCGCCCAATACCAGCCGCATTGGTGGCTCGCTCATTCGCGAGATCGCAAACAGCACGCCGGCAGCTTTCACTGGATCGCCAGGTTCTGTGCCCGCGTAGCTTTTCATG